>CANQJF010000067.1 GCA_947624225.1 uncultured Clostridia bacterium | reverse complement strand
TGGAAGCCTACGGTTTTTGGGGCAAACTCAACAGCGAATCCGAATGCGTCGCAGAACTCATGAAAATGTACCAAAAATTGACGAAATGAAACATTTATATTGTAGGAGCTTTTAATTATAAGCTATAAACCATTTCAACTATTACTTAGGCGCCGCGCTTGTCTATATCAAGCGCGGCGCCGTGCCTTACTCCGCTTCCTCCACCCGATGGCAACGGGTGTCTTTCTCCCCGATCAGCTTCCTTTCAAAGTTCAAAATGCTGGCCAAAAGCTCGGGAAGCTCCCTCTTCATGAGCCGGCCTATCGTCCGGTCCGCTTTCTCGAAGTCCCCGATCCGCCGATACAGATCCACCGTCATCACCTCCAAGTTGACCTCGTCGGTCTCTTGGAGCCACTTTTCGATATTTTCCACCGCCTTTTTCCGCGCCGATATCGCCCCCGAATCGTTGCGCATATCGTCAAAAGACCATGCCGCTTTCAAATACATGCCTCCCGCTTGGCGGTATTTTTGCTTTTGTTCATAGAGATAGCCTGCCAATAAATACGACCGCGCCGTGGAATTGATGGATCTATTTTTTGCCAACCGCACATACGCGGATGCGGACAGATCGCTCGGGCAGATCCCGAGCGGGTTTTCTTCAATATCGGGATTTGCATAATTACAGTGCGGGCACTGTTGGATCTCAAACGGCAACACAGACCGCGCCATCTCCGGCGGCCGGGTATCCAGATCCATGGACCCGAACGCATTGGTGCTCAACGCGACCGTGAATTGCGATTGCTTTCCGCACAGTGCGCACGTTCTCGTCATTCTGGTCAAATACGACATCGATTTTTCTCCTCCGTGGTAATTCCACCTTTCATAATCGTCTTTTTCGGGTTTCTCCCCGATATCACAAAGCGGTTTGACAAATTGTCAAACCGCTTGATCTCGCTTTTCAGCAAATGCTTGCCCTATCCCGCCGTTTTACTCCGCGGCATAGACGCTCACTTGCTTCTTGTCTCTGCCTTTGCGCTCAAATTTCACGATCCCGTCGGTGAGCGCGAAGAGCGTGTCGTCTCCGCCGATCCCAACGTTGTTCCCGGGATGGATCTTCGTCCCTCTCTGCCGCACGATGATGCTGCCTGCGTGCACAAGCTGCCCGTCCTGACGCTTCACGCCGAGGCGCTTGGCGTTGGAGTCACGGCCGTTGTGCGAGGAACCGGTTCCCTTTTTATGAGCGAATAATGCGATAAAAAACATGATTCATTCTCCTTGTCTGTATTCGGGATACGTTCCCGTGACGCTCAGACGGTGATCTTTTCGATCTTCACCGCGGTAAAGGGCTGACGATGCCCTTGCTTCTTACGTTCGTTCTTCTTGGACTTGTACCGAAAGACGATGATCTTCTTGAACTTATCCTGCGCTTGAACGGTTGCGGTCACTTTGGCGGACTTGGCTGCTTCACCCACGGTGACGTTGCCCTCGTCCGCGATCATGACGACGTTGAATTCCACCTGCGCGCCGACCTCTGCATCGAGCTTCTCGACCTTGATGACGTCGCCCTCGGAAACCTTATACTGCTTTCCGCCGTTTGCAATGATTGCGTACATAATCGCGTTTACCTCCTCTTCCCAGTCTCGCAAGCTTCTTAGGCGATCCCCTGTTGCAGGATGCTTCGTGCCCGTTCTTAGCGGCTCATTGTTTACTCTATCACAGGTTGCGGAAAAAAGTCAAGCGCTTTTGCATAGAAATCAAAAATTTTCTCAATCTATCGGCAGAAAGGAGTGAATATGGATTTTAAAAAAAGCGAAGAAGTTCTGGCGGAAGTACACCGCAACTGTGAGTATGCAAAGCAATCCATTGCGGATATCCTGCCCGAAACGGACGACGCAAAGATCAAGGAAGAACTTTTGCGGCAACACGAGGAATATGAGCGCATTGCGGGCAAGGCGGCGCTCTTGGCGCGCGAACGGGCGATCGAGCTCAAAAATCCCGGTCCCATCAAGAAAGCCATGATGTGGAGCGGCATCAAGATGAACACGATGAAAGACGATTCGAGTGCGCACATCGCGGAGATGATGGTGCAGGGCACGGTGATGGGCGTGACGGCCCTCCGCACGACCCTCGGCGAGATGAGCGACGACTACGCCGACGAGGACGTGAAAGACCTCGCCGATGAACTTTTGCACACGGAAGAGGAATTCGAGCAGATTTGGAAACAGATGATCGCATAAGGCGGGATTTTGTAAAGTCTTTGCCCTCTCTTTGGGGAAAGTGTAGGCCTTGGGTTACAGCGGGGCGTTCTTTATGTCATTTCGAGCGAAGTCGAGAAATCTCTACCTTATGATTCGTTCTGCCTTGGCTTGGTCGTAATAAGATTTCTCGCAGATGTGCAGTTCGTTGAATGTCAAACCCCGTCGGCTCGAAATGACAGCTGGGTGGGTGGGGCCCGCTGTCATACCGCCCGCGAGCTCTGTCCTCCCGCTGTCATACCGTCCGCCCGAGGCAATGGTCCTCCGCTGTCATACCGAGGCCCCAACGGGACCGAGTGTATCCCCTCAAACGAAGTCCGCTACTCTTGCCTTCCCCTTTGGGGAAGGTGTCGAACGGAGTGAGACGGATGAGGAAAATCAAGCTCTCTTTTGGACATGGTATGGGGCAAACATGCGAAGCAGCGGGGAAAAAACGTTTCCCCGCCGCTGATTTTATAATCTCCTTTCTGTTCTCATATAGCTTTTACATGGATAATTCACAGACTTTGAGCGCACTCTTTTAAAATTCTTCAGATGGAACAGTTTGGTCCAAATAGTGACACATATATCCTTCAGAGGCAATACCGGTCGGAAAGGTGAACTCAATCCATGTATCGTCTTTATTTTTGTTATAGTAAATATCTGTGATCGGGCAATCCGCCATTGCATAGCTTCCAATACGTTGTAATGCGGCGCCGAAATGTATCTTTGTAAGAGCAGTACAACCTTGAAAAGCTCCGTCTTCAAGCTGTATAACAGAAGGCAAAAAGACTTCCGTGAGGGACTTACAGTATGAAAATGCCCCGGGGGAAACAACGGTTATCTTCGGTAATGTCAATGTAGTCAAATTGCTTCCGCTGAAAGCGCCTTGTCCTATCTCGGTAAGTCCGGATAAGTCGGGCATAGATGCAAATTGCACACCGGAAAAAGCTTCACTGCCGACTATTGTTACGTCGCTTCCAATGGTGGCTCCGTTGAATGCGCTTATAATTATGCCTGTCTCTTTTTCGATAAAAGAAGAGTTTTTATAGGTATAATACTCATTATCGCTGAATTCAACATTTACATTTGCGGCAACAAATCTTCCGCCAAGCTCATGGATAGAAGAAGGAAGCACTATCGTTTCCAAGCCTGAGAAATTATCGAAAGCTCTGGTGTATATATTTTCTACACCCTCGGAAACGACGACACGCTTGATATGCCCAATGTCGCTTCGATGGCAAGAGCGGATTGTTTTTACAGGCGCCTCCTCATAGGTTGCAGGAAT
The DNA here is from genome assembly GCA_947624225.1 of uncultured Clostridia bacterium. GTDB lineage: Bacteria > Bacillota > Clostridia > Christensenellales > Borkfalkiaceae > Gallimonas. Next base: position 724 of record CANQJF010000067.1, on the reverse strand, counting down.
TACCAACTCTCCTCCTTGTTTTGGGCTCCAACTGACCCATGCGCTGAGTCCTTCGATTGTGCAGGAGCCGTCCTCGTTTTTTGAAACGATGAATTCATAATGTCCCGGGTCCTCTTGGGCCTGTATCACTATGCCGATAATCGTCGGAACGATTAGAACCGCGAGGAACAACCCCAGGACTACCAAAACCACAATCAAAACGGTCTTTTTTGCTTTGCTTTTTGTCTTTGCCATACTTTTTCTCCTTTTGTTCAGTTCAAAACTGAATTTTCTCAATTATACAGTTTTAAACTGCATAATGTCAAGTGAATACGGAGAAAAAAATGAAAGAATTATATAATTTAGCGAAAAATCTAAAGGCTTTACGGGAACAATACGGCTATACTCTAAAATATGTAGCATACCAGATTGGCATCACCTACCAATCCTATCACGCATACGAGCGCGGGCTGACGGTGCCGACGCTGCAAAATTTTATCAAACTTGCCAAGCTCTACGACGTCTCCCTCGACGACCTCATCGAAGAATAATCCCCTGCTTGAAGGCATCCTTCAAGCAGGGGATTTTATATCATGGTGGAAATCTTGCCTTTTCCTCCGTGTGGGCAGAGCGGCGCACGCGCCCTATCCTCCCCTCTGTCATACCGCCCGCCCGAGGCTTCTATTGTAGACTAAGGGCGTCACGAGGAGCTTTAAGCTCCGAAGTAGCCGACTGTCATTTCGCC
>CANQJF010000066.1 GCA_947624225.1 uncultured Clostridia bacterium | reverse complement strand
GTAAAAGCGAGGTCGGTTGTCCTCGCTTCCCATAACACAGCCCCAAATGTTCGATTTACGTTCATGGTGTTTCACCATAAAACCCCGCTCACTCTTTCGAGTGAGCGGGGTTTTATGTTATCAAGTCGGGCAGCAGAAGAACGTGGCGGGTTCGTTCGCCCGAGGCCTCTATTTGTGCTGCCAAGGGCGACACGAGCCCCTTTGGGGCGAAAGTATTCCCGGCGTGACCTTAGTTGCCCCCTCCATGGGGGAGGAGCGGCGCATAAGCCCCTTCCATGGGAGGGGGACTCCCCAAGGGGGTGGGGTGGCGACGAAGGCTCACGAAATTTGTTTTCTTACGCTGTCATACCGTCCGCCCGAGGCTTGTATTGTGGACCAAGGGCGTGTGTATCCCCTTGGTAAAGCGCTCCCCCATGGTTCAGAAAACAAATTTCCGTGACGGAAATGGACGTTGGCGCCTTAATAGGTTGTGTCTCTCATTCGTTTCAACGGACACCAAGCCGACAGGGCTCGGCAAATTGGGTCGCCCACGCCCGAAATAAATTCGGGCTAAGGCAAGTCAATGGAAGCCATGAGCCCCCTCCATGAGAGGGAGTGTAGGGGGTGGGGTGGCGACGGAGGCATGGTCGAGCCCTCGCTGTCCCTGAAAGGTCGCAAAACGCATTTCTCGCACATCAGCACAGTGTGCTGTGGGCGGCGTTTTGCGGTGAGAGAGCGCATCGGATGGCGCGAACGGTGACCGTCCGCCCGAGGCTTCTATTGTAATCTAAGGGCGTCACGAACCCCTTGGGGGCGAAGTAAGGCGGGGCTCTACCCGCGTGAGACAAGTACCCCGAACTTTGTGAGGGGGGAAAGGGTTTCCACAGCATTTCGAATTGTGGGGGGAAACCTCATCAGTCTCGCGTTGCTCGACAGCTTCCCCAAAGGGGAAGCCGAGAAACCCCTCTGTCTCGGCTTCGCCTCGACATCTCCCCTTACAGGGGCGACAAGAGCATCGGACTTCGTTTGAGGGGATACACTCGGGCTTTGCCCTCGGTATGACAGCGGGGGGGGGACAGGGTTTACGCTTTCGGTATGACAGCGAAAATGTGCCTCTTTTCCTGCTACAAAAGTTTCTCTTTTCCTGCTTCAAAGGCGCCTCTTTTTCTGCCTCTTTTTCCCGCTCCAAAGGTTCCTATTTCCCCGCAAAAAAATTTTGGAAAATTTTGTTTAGAATTATTGACAGGTGGGCCGGAATATGGTATATTCATCACGCGATTTTATTTATAAAATCGACAAAATGGGGTAAGGGCTTTCCACGGGGCACATTCCTCGGCGTGAAAGTCCAAAATCAAAGGGGCAATCTATGAAAAAGAGCAACATTCGCTATTCTATTCTCTGCCTTGTGATCGCACTGGCGATGTGCTTAGCGCAATTGGGCGTCGTTCTTGCCGGCATGAACCCGTCCGCAAGCGCGGCCTCGGAGGGGCAGGCGTCATCTGCTCCGTCTCTCACCGTGCAGGATGAGGGCGTGGTGCGGCCCGAGAACATCGATGAGGGGCTTTCCACCAAGTCGCTTAAAGATATCCGCGGCAGACGCGTCACCGTGCGCCAACCCATCATGGAAGTGACGGACCACGACGTTCCCCGCCCCAAGAATGTTCCCGTTTTGGGGGACACCTATGTCTTGGGGGATTTTACCACGCGTCAGCCGATGCATGCGCTCGCCTCGGTCACATTCGAGGGAGACATGGGGGATCCCAAATCCACCAACCCCAAATATCCCATGAAAGGCCTTGCCAATTCTCCCAAGAACGGCGAGGGGCCGCAAAAGTATTTCTCGTGCTATGAAAAATACATGCTTCTTCGGCAGGCCTACTATTTCAACCAACACGCCATGGAGATCGTCAAAGAGGGGCATCTCGTCAAGCATCCCGCTGCGGACGGGATCTATGGGCAGATCCCCGACGATGCCAAGGCCGTCACGATGCACATCGTCACCGACCCCATCTATCGCTCTCCCATGACGACGGGGCTCTACCTCGTGCCCGGCGAAAAGGCGACGGTCAAGATCCGCGGCCTGAAAAAGGACGAGACGCTCGTGTTCTACACGCACCATCAGGATACGCTCGGCTACCGCGGCTACAACGAGGTCGGCAACGATTTGGGGAGCGATAAGGCCTACTTCGCGTATTGGGACCAAAAGATCGTTGAAATTGCAGAGGCGGCGGAGGCGGCAAAAGAGACGCCCGACTTCACCAAGCTCTCCTATGGCCTGCAAGGGCAGTGGGTGTGGCAGAACCAAAAGGTCCCCTGCATGGGCACCACGTTCACGATCACGGGGGACGGCACCGAGGAGATGACAGTGGACATCGGTAGCATGTACGGGGGGCCCCTGTATGTAAAGCCCACGACGAGCTCGGTGGACTTCGACATCACGGGCGCCGTGCTCACCCCGCACTTCGTGCTCGGCGTCACGTCGGTGGAGGACTTTGAGAAAGATTACCGCAACGCTCCCGGCCTCATCGCCACCTTGGACGTGGAGAACGGGCAGCTCATCGGTCCCGCCGTCGACATGAAGAATGCCGACGACATCGAGAAATTGGCATATTTTTGGCACAGCGTCTTTGCAATCGATATCTCCCTCAACGGACGAGAATATAACTACAACATGACGATGTGTTACGACATGCACGTGCCCGCGGGCGAAGCGGTGGCGCTCAATTCCAACTTTTGCGCCCAGCCCACCTATTGGTTCGGCACCTGCATGAACTATCAAAAGCTCACCGCGAGCGGCAACTGGGGCACTTTCCACGAGCTCGGCCACGTGCAGGCCAAGACGTATGGCGTGAATTGGGGCTTTGCGGACGGCGACGGCGAGGTGTGGAACAACACGCTCATCCTCATCATCTATGCCATGCTCTGCAACATGGATTCCCGTCTGGAATCGGTGGAGCACGGCGAATACGTGCACCCTTTCACTGCGGTGGAGCGCTCGCAAAAGATCACCAAGACTTACGAAAAAGACGGCGAGACCATTGAGATCAAGGATTACGGCGAGATCAACAACGGGAACGGCGCGCACTTCGACCAGCTGTCCATGTACGCCACGCTCCTGCACTCTTTCGGGCCCGAGAAGTTCATCGACATGTTCTATACCTACAAGCTCGATCCCGCCTATTGCACCAACAAGCGCGCCGACTTTGTCTACCGCATCGCGCTCGTCGACCGCGTCAACATCCTCGAATGGGTGAATACGAACTACTTTGCTCAGATCCCCACGAGTGCGTTCTCCGTCAACCAGCTCGAATTCTTGAACAGCCTGCCCACGTTCTATCCCGTCGCCTACCGCTGGGCAAACGGCATCGACGGCAACGAGACTGCCCGCAAGTATGAAGTGGACGGCAAGCACGACACGGTGTTCGACCTCTCGAAAGAGAACTTCTCCTCCCCCAAGGAGGTGACCGTCCTCGATGTCACCGACCCCGAACACGGCAAGATCAAATATGACAAAGAAACCCAAAAAGTGACCTACACCCCGCCCGACAAGGTGACGGAATACGACAGCTTCGATATCGTCGTGAGCACTTTTGGCGGCCGTCAGGTCACCCTCAACGTGCGCTTCAAGCTGCTCTACCGCGGCGTCCACACCGAGGTGTGGGACCTCGGCACCCCCGAGGAGCTGCTTCTCAAAACCAAGCAACCCTCCGTCGACGTGGCCTATGAGTACTGCAAGGACAAAGAGCCCACCTCCACGGAGACGGGGAGCGTGCCCGGGAAAGGCAACTTCAACCACAAGAACATGGAATACTTCCGGAGCACCTTTGTGTTCACGGCCACCGAGGCGGGCTCGCACACTTTCTTCCTGCGTGCGGACGACGCGGCCCGCGTCAAGTTCTACAAAGATAAGACCAAAGCGGAGGGGGAACCCACCTGCACGCTGAATTCTACAAGCGCCTACAATTTCTCGGAGACGGATACGGGGCGCAAATGGACGGTTGAGCTCAACAAAGGCGAGACCATCTTCATCTCCGCCGAGCTCGTCAATTGGGGCGGCGTGGGCAATCTGCACATCGGCTTGCGCATGCCCGGCGAGGAGAGTGGGGAGATCCAAGATATTCCCGTTGCAAACATCTCCAACGCGGGCGTGTCCGCACAGGAGCTCGAAGAGGCAGACGCCTTTACGGGGTGGGAGCCGCGGTTTGTGGACAGCATCAAGGATGTGACCATGGACAAACAAGCGGAGACGAAAGAATGGAAAGTTTTGGAGGCCCCCGTGAGCGAGGGGACCAACAATGAGAGCCACCTTTTGGACGGCGATCCCGACACCATCTATCACTCCCGCCATTCGAACAATCCCCCCAAGGTGCCGCACGTGTTCGTCATCGACACGGGCTCCAACCAGGAGTTCAACTTCTTCGAAGTGCTGCGCCGCTCGACCAATACCAACGACCAGCTCTTGGAATATGCCCTGTACGGGATGAAAGACAACAGCACGACGTATAACCAAGAGACGATGGGAGGGGAAAACTATGACGGTTGGACGCTCCTCTACACGGGCACTTCCGCCAATCCCCGCGCCGCCTATCAGCGTATTTCGTTTACCCAGCAGGAGCTCCGCTGGTTCAAGTTCGTGGTCATCAAGAACAACGGCCACACGGTCATCAAGGAGCTGTATGCGGGCATCGAGAGCAAGCTCAACCAAACGGTGAAGCCGAGCGCCTACGCGAGTGAAAATAACAGCGACGACTTTAAGGAAAACAGCGCCAACGGCAAGCTCACGGCGAAAAAGGCGGGGGCCATGTACGAGTTCTCGTTCCTCGGAAGCGGGTTTGAGCTGTATGCCGACACCGCTCCCACCTACGGAAAAGCGACCGTCACAATCGACAGCAAAGAGAGCTTCGAGATCGATCTGTGCGGCAAATCGCTGTTCAACCAATGCGTGTTCCAGAGCGGCGAGTTGGAGCTCGGAGAGCACACAGTCAAGATCACAACGAGCTCCGAATTGGCCTTTAACATCAGCTTCATCAACGTGGTATACGGCACGCCCGTCGACGAAGAGGACTACCCCGCCCTCAAAAAGGCGAACGGCGAAGAGGATTACGGCGACACGGATATGCCCCGTCTCTTCACGCGGGAGTGGCGCACGCTCGTAAAGGACTATAAGGCGCTCACGAGCATCAAGTTTGTGAAAACCATTTCCGGCGACTACAAGGACACCTACCGCCGCATCGACGACTATATCCGCATCTACCGCAACAAGACGGATGCCACCAAGATCGCCTTTGTCTACCCCGGGACGATCGTTGCACCCACCGAGTGCGGCTCCCTGTTCGCGGGCTGCGAGGCGCTCACCGAGATCGACTTTACCAACTTCGACACCTCCTCCATGCGCGGCGCGTCGAGCATGTTCAACGGCTGTGCGGCCCTCACTTCCATCGATTTGAAGAAGCTGAAAACCGACAACGTGCAGTCGATGGGGGCCATGTTCGCGGGCTGCGTCAACCTCGCCACCCTCGATCTGAGCACGTTCAAGCTGGCGTCCAACATCAATTTCAGCAACATGTTCGATTACTGCGGCAGCCTCACCCAGATCACGTTGCCCGGAGACATCGCCGATGGCGCCACGAGCGGCCTGCCGTCCATCTTCTCGGATGAGACGACGCATGAATTCACCCGCTTTGTGACGAGCAAAAACGAGGGGCATGTCCTCAAAGTCCACAAGGAGCACAATTTCACGGGTGCCGAGATCATTCCCGTCGTTCAGCCCACCTGTACCGAGACGGGCCTCCGCGGCTATCATAAGTGCACCGTCTGCCACTTCGAATTCGACCCCGACGCCAATAACGAGCTTCTCAACGAGAAGAACAAGATCATCCCCGCCAAGGGGCACAACGCGGAGTGGGAGATGTCGGGCAAATATCCCACCTGCACAACGCCGGGTGACAGCTTCAAGCTGGTCTGCACGGTCTGCGGTGCGGAGCTCGATGGGGATGGCGGCATCCCCGCCTTGGGCCACTACTTCATGTTGGACACCGAGACGCACGCGAAGGGCTATGTCTTGCAGTGCAATCTCAACGGCACCGCGTCGCTGACATTCTATCTCAAATGCTGCAACTACGATTACAGCAGTTTTGATCCTAACGACCCCGAGAGCTTCGTGGATCTGCCGCCCTGCGGGCACACGGAGACCGTCACGCTCACGCTTCACAACGTCAAGCACGTGGAAGCCACCTGCACGTCCAACGCCGTCTACGCCTTTAAGCAGACGATCACGCAAGAGGACATCGAGACCGCGCTCAACGAGAACAAGGAGATTCCCGACTCGCTCACGGGCTTCTCGTCGGTCAACATCGATGAGGAGATCATTCTGACGGGCTCTTACGGCCACAGCTACACGACGCCCGAATTCACTTGGACGGACAACAACACCAAGGCGACGGCGACCTTCACCTGCACCCGCGAGGGATGCCCCAAGACCGCCGAGGCCCATACCATGACCGTGGATGCCACCGTCGAAAAGCTCGAAGAGGTGGAGGCGACCTGCCTTGCGGACGCCTATATCCGCTACATGGCGACGGCGAAAGTGAACGAGTTTGGCACCGAATACACCGACACGCAACACAGCGTTCAGAGCAACACCAAAAAGCAGCACGACTACACGGGTATCTTCCAACAGCTCGACGGCAACAAGCACCAACAGATGTGCGTCAACGGCTGCGAGAAGTACGGCGACCCCGTAAACTGCACCGCACAGGCGTCTTGGCATCAGAATGAGACCTGCACACAGCACTATCAGCTCTGCGTCTGCGGCCGTCACATGAACGAGGCGGAGCACGCATACGAAGTGCAGGTGACGTGGCCCACCGACCTTTCGGAGGCGGGAAACGTCAACGTGGCCGCCCTCGTCTGCCACGGTTGCGGCAGGGCCGTGCATGAGGGCCTCACCGTATCCGTTGACAAGAAACAGGATACCAAGGCCACTTGCGAGCACGAGGGCACCGTCGTCTATCTCGCCACCGTGCGCTATGGCGACCAGGACATCACCGTCGAATCGTCTCCTTACACAATAGCAAAACTCGGTCACGACTATACACCCGCGGAGGGGGAGGCCCTCACTTGGGCAACGGAGGGGCAATACTCTCAGGCAACGCTGCACCTCGTGTGCAAGAATTGCGGCGACGATGAGGCCAACCACACCAAGGACATTCTTCTCTCCGCCAAGGTCACCACAGGCGACGCGACGGCACAGGCCACCTGCGGCGCGACTGCCGACCAAGTCGTCTACACGGTTGACCCGACGGACGAGCACATCCTTAATACCATCGACATCGAGCTCGACGACAACAAATACGACGAGAACGCTATCAAGGAGCTCAAAAAGTTGGAATACACGGCGGGCTCCTCCCAGATCTGCCACGATTGGCAGCTCGTCGAGGGCAAACTCGAATGGAAAACTTCGGACGATAAGACCACCGCGACCCTCGAAGAGACCTTTGCGTGCAGCCGCTGTTCGGAGACGCTCACCGTGACTTTCCAAGGCGAATGCACCGTGACGCCGGCCACTTGCGAGGAGGCCGAGCAGATCGTCATCACCGTCACGGCCAAGAACATCGACGAGGTCAAGCAGGCGGCAAGCGCAAGCAAGCACGACCAAGTCACCCTCTATTCCAACGATACCTTCGAGGCACTTCCCCGCCGGCAGGCCACCATGATGGGCGCGCCCAAGTTGGAGCACAGCTTCTATGAAGTGGAGGCCGTCGAGGCCACCTGCACCCACGAGGGGAGGACAAAGGGGACCAAGTGCCACAATTGCGATTACGTCGAGGGCATGGATGTGATCCCCGTTCTGCCGCACACCTCCGCGGCCATTCCCGACAAGGCACCCACCTGCACCACGTCGGGCGCCACGGGCGGCACCTATTGTTCCGTCTGCGGTGAGACGCTCATCCCTCAGGTGGAGGATCCCGCACTCGGTCACACGGAGCAGGAGAGCGACGATGGCGTTGCCGCCACCTGCACGGAGACGGGCTGGACTAACAGCACCCGTTGCACCGTGTGCGGTGTGACCGTGCAAGAGCGCGAAGTCATTCCCGCCAAGGGCCACCATGAGCATGTCGACGACGACGGTGTTGCCGCCACCTGCACGGAGGCGGGCTTCACGAACAGCGTCAGCTGCACGGAATGCGGGGCGGTCTTGCAAGAGCGCGAAGTCATTCCCGCCAAGGGCCACCATTGGGAGACCGTCCCCGGAAAGGCCCCCACGGCCACCGAGCCCGGGCTCACCGAGGGCGAGCAGTGCACCGAATGCGGCGAAGTGCGCAAGGCACAGACGGAGATCCCTCCGCTCGGCGACGACGGCATGGACCCGACGGTGCTCATCGCTGTTGCCTGCGGTGTGGGGCTGGTGCTCCTGATCGGGATCGTCGTGATCGTCCTCGTCAAAAAGCGCCGCTATTGATTCCCGCTCGGACAAAAAAACAACCGGTGTCATGATGAAAAAAGAGCTCGGGCGGCAATGCCGCCCGAGCTCCTTTTCAAGTCCCCCAAGTCCGCGCCTTTGTCGGTCTGCCCCGCATGGAGACCGCGGCACGGGCTATTCTTTCACCTTGATGACGGCGCGCTCGCCGTAATAATCGGGCTCCGTCTGCTTGCAAAAGATGCCGAGCGCCGCGGCAATTTTTTGCAGTTTTTCTCTGTGCTGTTCGGAGCAGTTCATGCCGAGGTAGATGCCTTTGATCTTGAATCCGCACTCCCGGGCGGGCAGATTCATCCCCGCGCGGCAGCTGTTTTCTTTCGTGACGATGCACCGGATCTCCTGCTCATCCGCCCAATTTGCACTCTTGTAGGTGAACCACAGTTTTTGCATCTCTTGCAGCGTCGCCTCGTATTCTCCCCGCGAGATGCGGCGAAAGGTGAGCTCGGCGTGCAGGCGTTCCATCACCGAGCCGACGTCCAACTTCTTCTTGCGATAGCAGACCCCATACAGCCGACGGGTGTCCGTCACCTCGTATTCGATGCAAAATCCTTGGCTCTCGCCTGCATAGCGAGACCACATCGAGGAGGATTCCCGCCCTTTCGAGAGCGAACAGAGGAAGAAGTTTTTCCTGTTCGCAAGCAGGTAGTCGATGAACTCCTCCCGCCTGTATTCCACATCCTCCCCGTTTGCGAAGAGCTTATCATAGCGATACTTGGTGGAGTAGTAGACGTTGGTCCCCTCAAAGGGGTCGTTGAGCGGCTTGGGGCAGGAGAACCACAGCTCGTCGCGCGCCAAAGTACCAAAGCGCAACTCATTCTTTTGCTCGTCCTCCCCGAGCGCGACAAAGCGGTAGACCGTTTGGGGGAGTTTTTGCCTGAGCAGCGGAAGCACGCGCTCGCGATACAGCGCCACCTGCCGCACAACGCTCTCCTCCCGCTTCACCGTCCTTTGGGCCCGAAAGAGGGGATCCAGCCGCCGCGTCAGGGCGATCAGCGTCCAATAGACGAGAAACACGCCGCTCGCGAGATAGATGAGCAGACAGCCGCGCCCGGACAAGTCGAAAAAGATCCCGAATCCGAAGAGCATGCACGCCCCGCCGAACACGAGCGTGAAGAACACATGACTTTGTAGCACTGAGAGAATTTTTCGCACCATGACAGCATTTTAATTGTTTTCCCGCCGCAAGTCAATTCTTTGCGAGGGAATGGCTCACGAAATTTGTTGATTCACGAAATTTGTTTGAAACGCTGTCATACCGTTCGCGCGAGGTTTCTATTGTGGACTAAGCGCGTCACGAGCGCCCGCTGTCATGTCGAAGATGCAAAGCAGCGCACGAGCCAAAGGCGAAGTTGCGAAGTCGAGACATCTCGGGCGCGAAGTAAGCCCCAACGGGGCTGAGCGTATCCCCTTGGCAGAACGCCTTTGTGAGGTTCAGAAAACAATTTCCGTGACGGAAATGGGCGTTGACGTTCTAACGACTTTGGTCTCTTCATCGTTTCAACGGACAACAAGCCGACAGGGCTCGGCAAATTGGGTGCGTTCCGCCGAAGTGAATTCGGCTGCACGCATGAGATTGGAATGGCTTGCCCCCTCCATGGGGGAGGAGCGGCGCAATTCTCATTCAACAGCCCGGTGGGCTGTGAATGGCGCCGTGACAG
>CANQJF010000065.1 GCA_947624225.1 uncultured Clostridia bacterium | reverse complement strand
CTTTTCTTTCGCGAGCTTGATGCCCTCGGCCTGCCGCTCGCGTATGTTCACCCGCTCGTTTTCGGCCACAAACGACAAAATTTGCAACACCAAGTCGGCGATAAATTTGCCCATGAGGTTGTCGCCGCGGGCGCGCGTGTCCAAAAGATCCATGTCCAAAACCACAATGTCGCATTTGGCGGTCTTGGTGATGTAAGCCCACTCTTCCAAAATCATGGAGTAGTCGCGGCCGAGGCGGTCGATGGACTTTACCACGAGCAGGTCGCCCTCTCTGAGCTTGCGTCGCAGGCGCAGGTAGGCGGTGCGGTCGAAGGATTTTCCGCTCTCTTTGTCGCAGAAAATATCCTTTTCCGGGATACCGAAGTCCCGCAGTTCGGCGAGTTGCCGGTCGAGATTCTGTCCTTTTGAGGACACTCTTGCATAGCCAAAAATCATAACATACCTCCTAAATACTAAAAAAGATTAGTGAAATGCATCACTAATCGATATTTTCGCATAATTTTCCAAAAAAGTATACTTTTTTGGAACGAGTTTTTTGCGAGTGGGACGCTCCTCCAACGGCCATTTTGGATGCAAATATTATAATATTTTCGACTTTTCCTGTCAACAATTTCACGTCTAAAAAAGTATAGGTTTTTGGACTTTTTGGAATGGTGTTAAGCCCTCCCCGAGGGTAAAACCGCGGCTTTTGGTGGTCATTTTTGGCTTGGCAGAGACGCGCGCCCCCGCCCCGAACGCGTGAAAATGGGCTTGAATGACAAAAAAGGCGAAAAATGGGGTGTTTTGGGGCTCCGTTTGAGGGGCATTCCCAATGTCATGTCGACCAAGGGGCAAAGCCCCGCGTGGAGAAATCTCTACCTTATTACTCGCTTTGCCTATGCTTGGTCGTAGTAAGATTTCTCGCAGATGAGCTGTTCGTTGAAAGTCAAATTTTATCGGCTCGAAATGACAAATCAAGCCCCGTCGGCTACTTCGCCCCATAGGGGCTCGTGTCGCCCTTAGTCTACAATAGAAGCCTCGGGCGGACGAAATGACAGCGGAGGGGGCAGGAATTAGGATCAAATACGTGCGTAATGGTACGGTTTGAAATAAAAAAATTCTCTTTTCAAAGGAGGAGGAAAATGGAAAAGAATGAGATGTCTCGACACGCTCGACATGACATGTGGTCTTGGAGGGGATTTGCGGTGGCGGTGCTATCGGTGGTGTTTTTTGCGACGATGATAGCGGCGCTCATCATCATGCCTCCGCTCAAAGCATTTGCGGAAGCCACGCTCACGCTGCCCGAGAATACGGCGAAATATACGATTGAAGAAGTGAAGAATCATCGACCCAGCAATACATCAGATTTTCTGTATGCGAATTGGGAATATGACAAAGACATCAATATTTGGTCAGTCAGCTCTTGCACGCCTATAGATAATGATGTTTACTTGACCGCAACTGTAACAAGTGGCGGGACGGTTGCTTTTGAATACTTGATCGAAATCGACGTGGACGAAGAAAACCGCTTCAAAGCAGCCTATTTCTACGAACAGGCAATCTCTTCCTGTCAATTTATTTTTACCGTAACGGACACAAATCAAGAGTCAACAATCTACACCGGATCTTTCGGAGATTTTGAGAGCGACGAATTCGAGTATATTTCTTTCGAAGTACAAACAGGCGATACAATTAAATTTCAAATCAAAACACCCAACCAAAACATGCAATGGGGATACAACAACGAGCAACCTATCGGTCATATGAATTGGTATTTGCACGGGCTTGGGAATCTTTCTGAGACTGTTGCAAGTGAGTATGCACCCGAGTTGCAGACGACAAGTCTTTCCGAAATCATGCAGATTGCGGATTCTATCAAGCCACAACAAGAAGAAGAATGGACGCAGGTCGAAGGGGCATATTATGCTTATCCTCCCACTTTGTCGGGCATGCAAACAGCATGGAAAACATATAAGCTTATTTACGAAGTCGAAGGAACGCAAGAAATCAGTTTTGACGTTTGGTATTGGACAGGTATAAATGTAATTCAGCAGGGGATGGTGGCCACTCCAGATCAAATGGCAGCGAATTACTATTATGACATTCAAATAGACAGTAATCCCATTGATATTCCCACTCAACATAGCGGGTGGGTTGTCCAAACCTCGAATGAGACTGTTTCGTTACCTAATGAACCAGACAGAAAATGGTCCAACATTCGGTTCCAAACAAGTGGTGAGGGAGCTCACCAAATTACAATTTTATTCCATACATCTAATGATAATAGCAATTATTCGTTTATCGATACGATTTTTCAATGGTGTTCCGCATTTGGGGTCAAAGATTTTCAATGCAAAAAAATTTCCATGAAATCCATAACCTTTCCCGAATATCAATCTGCATATGGACAAATCAGTTATTCTGTGGCGGGCGCAGCAACAGAGATCCTTACAGCGGGACAAACGGTGCAAATTCCCGAGGGAGCTGAAGTCACTTTGACGGCGAAGCCGAAGGCGTTTGTAAAATCCACAAAGGTAGAGTATGCCGCCGTTCGTCCCGCATTTCTTGTGGACGGAAAAATCAAACCGAACAATTCGTATACGTTTACGGCGGATTCGAACAAAACAATCAACTATTCCTTTAAACAGGAGGCGCCCAAGCCCATCGTATGGGCGCAGATCATTAACAATGATGAAGAAGGTGCGGCATATCTCGCCTCGCCGAGCAGGGCAATTGAGATCCCGGGGACGGGGAACCCGACCCTTCGGCTCTTTTTGGCGGATTATTCGAATTTGAACGGGAGTTATTCGGTCAAGATCAACGGACAAACCGCGCCGTGCGAAGACGTTTCTAACCAAGTAGAAGTGCATCTTCCCGAACAATTAGCAGATAGCAAAGTCTATCTTACGGCACGGGGAGATATTTCGGAAGCTCTTGAAATCGAAGTGACCTATTCGGTGGCGGACGTTGAGTCACATACGGTCATCTTCCGCACCGTGTTTTCCGCAGAAGAAAAAGAAGGTAATGTAACATCTTCGCACAATTATTCAAAAAATATCTTTAACAATCTATTTACAGAGGATAGCGAACAGGGGACATACTTCACAGGGTATCTGCCGCAAACGAATGTAAACTTGTGGTACCCTGCCACTTCTATGGATGAAAGTTTCGCCGTGGAAACCGATAGCGTATTTTTTGGTTTTCCGCGTAAACGAGCCAATAATATAGGGGCTTGCTGGAGAAGTTCAGTTTTGACTTTACAACTTGAAAATAATCGTAGCGGGTTGGTCACTTTCGAACTTCAATTAAACGGCGAAGCAGATGCCATGGGCGTCCACGCAGGGGTTATTTTGATATCCAGCATGGACAACACTGGTAACACAGGCAGTGTATCTTTATCAGAATTCAACACTGACCCCAACGGTTGGACCAATGCAAAACTTTTCGGCGGAACTGATCAGAATGCCGATACAGGCGGAAAATATAACGTCTATACGGGATACACAAGGCTTTTGGCGCCGACTGTCGACGGCGGAGCGGAAGAATTTCCGTCGCGATTAGATCAAGAAAAGAATATTGCGAGTGTGATTCCGCTCAGCGATGGTTGGTTCCGCGTAACCGTTCCGACGAAGGCGATGGTCAGCGGTTATGATTCGGTCGGCAATTTGGTAAATGGTCCTGCCGAGGCAAATTTCCTGCGCTTTTCGCTTGCGTTCGTCGTCGAAGCCGGCTATGACGCTTCGCTCAAGGTCCGCAACGTCACCTTTATCAACGCAACCGATGTGACGGTTGAGGCGAAATCGAGCACCGATGAGGGTACCGTGTCCACGGAAGGACTTTCAGACGGCAAGACGGCCGCCTTCGGCTCCACGGTGAAATTCACCGCCGACGTTCCCGACGGCAAAAAGCTCTATGGTTGGTCGGTCGCCACTAAGAAAAACGGCGCAACCGTGAGCGAGACTTTTTATCCCGTTTCCGACGAGAGCAAGCCCTTTGAATATTTTGCCGTGCAGTCGGCAGAGGTCACCGCGTGGATCGCCGACCCCAACACCTACCATGTCTATCTCGGCGGCACGCTGTATGCAAATTTGAACGAAGCGCTCACGGCGGCGGCCAAGGACACCGCACTCTACAAGACGGTGACCGCGCTCGATTCGTTTACGGAAGATGGCGCCGTGACCATCCCGCAGGGGGTCACCTTCCTCATCCCCTACAACAGCGCGGGGCAGTTCACCAAGATGGGCGGCTCGGACCGCATTGCGTGGAAGAATGGTATCGAACCCTACCTCACTGTGACTTTGAACGGCGCGGTGACCGTGAACGGCTCGCTCAACGTGGGCGGCGTGTTCAGTGCGCAGGGGCAGCCCTACCAGGGGCACACCTCGGGAGAATATGCCGAGCTCGTTTTGAATGGCGCCGTAACCATAAACAATGGCGGCACGCTGAATGTCTATGGCCGCGTGACGGGCAAAGGCTCTATCGTGGCAGCAGCGGGCGGGAAAGTTTATCAACCTTTCCTCATCCTCGACTTTGCGGGCGGCACGAACACGCTCGGGCTGTTCACCGCGGGGCAGACGCCCTTTAAACGCTATGCGATGATCAATATCGAGTGCCCGCTCACCATTGAATATGGCGCGCAACTCATCGGGCACGCGAGCCTCTATGCCGCGGGGATGTATGTCTCCCTCGACCAGCCGTTCGTCTCCTATGACATGGGCGACGGAAAGGGCGGCGACGGGAACGGGAGCGACACGTTCGTCATGCTGAAAAGCGGCGCGAAGGTGACGATTACTTATGATCCCAACAAGGTTGTGGGCGGCGCGACCGTAGCGAACGGCACCGAGGGCATCGGCAAGACGACCATGGAATTTGCCGGCGGCGCGGATTTCAGCTACATGCAGTTCTCGGCCATGGGTGTGTCCGTTCCCACGAAAGACGTGGATTTCTCCATTCCTTATAACTATGAAATCGTGCTCGGCGGGAACACGGCCAATGCAGAGGCGGCGGCCGGCGCGGCAGGGACGGGCGTTGCGGAGTACGCGACGAAAACCAAGTTCAAACTCATGCCCGGCTCCATTGTGCACGTGATGGAGGGCGCCGCTCTCACGCTCAATGAGGACGCCTATGTCTATGACGGGCTGAGGCAGTCGGGGATGAGCGGGAAGTGGTATCCCACGGCAGCAGAACTCTCGGCGGCGAAATATAGCACGAACGCACAGCTCATCGTTGACGGGAAGCTGACCGTGAAGAACCACATCTTCTTGGGCGTGGTGCAGACCACCGGCTCGACAGGGGAGATCGTGATCGAGCAGGGCGCAACGCTCACGGGCACAATCAAAGACGGCGCGAAAACCGGCTATGACTGCAACTATGCGGAATATCAGAGCTCCGCGCGCGTTTGGGATAAAGTGCACGAGAAGCTCGCCACCCTCGCGGCCGGGAAAACCTACAAGGCCACTTGGACGGAGGCGGACGACACGCACAAATGGGAGCTCACAGGCGTGGCGACAAGCTACGAAACGGGCAGCGGCACCCACGAAGATGATGACGCGCATGATTGGAACACTGACCATGTGAGAGAGGACGGAATTTTCGAAAATTTGGCCTCCGTTTCGGGCATGGTAGGCAGCTGGAAGGTCGTGCATAGCGAGCACCACTTCGACACGAGCAAGTTTAGCGGTGTGAATTTTGGGAACGACCCCTACAAGGAGATGACCGGCTGCTGCCAAGAGCTCGGGTGCGATGAGGGCGTCGTACTCCTGAATATGCAGAAGTTTAGCGAGGCCGAATTTGCCGCCACCTACAAGGGCAAGGCGTTCTCGGTGGACGAGATCGCGGCGATTTTCCGCGGCATGTTCATGGGTGCGGATGAGCTCGATTATTTCGAGGTGAATGTTACGAATACGACCAGCGGCGACATCAAGGATTACACCGCGGACGGCTATTCGGTGACCGTGAGCTTGACGCGCGGCTATTTCATCTTCATCGGCGAGACGGCAGAGCAGACCAAGGCGCTCACCTTTAAGGTGAAGCAGTTTGACCTTAGCGATGGTGACGACGAGAAGATCGCCGAGGTGCAGGCTGCCATTGCCAAGAAATTGAACGCGAAAAACTTCACCTATGACGGGACGAAGAAAGAAGTTGACGGCGCCGAGTTCGAAAGCATGTTGGGTGACGTGTTCAACGGCGCGGCGCTCACGGGCTCCTTTGCATGGGGCGACAATGTGAATGCGGGCACGGGCACGGTGAG
>CANQJF010000064.1 GCA_947624225.1 uncultured Clostridia bacterium | reverse complement strand
TTCAACGCCTCGGGCTGGACGGTTGAGTCGTCAACGGCGCCGGGGACGGGTCTCGCGGAGGGCGAGGACCGGGAAGTTTTGGGCGTGACGCTCACAAAGCCCACTCTCAAAAATGCCGGGGTATACGCTATCACAGGCATTGCCACGAACGGCAACTACACCGTGACATTCACCGGGGAATATACCGGGGAAGAGGGTGACAAGAGCAACGGCAAAGCGGGCGTGTACACCATTGACAAATTGGATGTATCGGAGTACGAAGTGGCGTTCATGCTGCTTGTGGGCGAAGGCGGCGACGCGGGCGAGACGGAGGGAGACCGGACGGTGCGCGTGAAGTACGCGGGCAAGGCGTTGTCCCTTGCGTGTGACGCGACGCTGTTCATGGGCTCCGAGCCGTTGGAACTCAACACGGTTTTGGACCGCGAGAGTTTGGACGGGATCGGTGAGTTCAAGGTCCTGGTGACCATAGACGATGTGAACTATTGCGGGAGCACGGAGTTCACGGTCATCGTGACGGACGCGAACGGCTACACACAGCACTTAAAGGACGTGCTCGCGCAGCTTGAAACGCTCGTTGAGGGTCTCAATAAGGACGCCTTAAAAGCAGAGGACTATGGAACGCTGCTCAAAGTGTACACCGCGCTCGGAAGTTTGGACGAAGCAGAGCAAGAAGTGGGCAGTGAAGAGCTGGCAGAGTATGAGGAGTACGTGGCCGCGTGGGAGAGCCTGGCGGATGTAGCCGCCGTAGTAGAGACGGCAACAGTAATCGCGAACTCGCCCATCGAGGCGCTGTTCGAAGCGGCGGCCGTGCTCACGGCACTCGTCGGGCTGGCGTATATCGCAATCAAAGGAGGGTTGTTGTAATGAAGAAGATCGCGTTAATGGTAATCGGTATGCTATTGGGGCTGATGCTGCTTGCCGGGTGCGACATGCTCGTACCCGGCGGGAGCACGGGCGGGGTAGACGGTCCCGGGCCGGAGCAGGAGGCGCAAAAGACGCCCTTGGAGCAGATCGAGGAAAAGTATGCCAAACTGTCGGAAGCGGGGACAATCGCGCAGAGCATCGGGATCACGCAGAACGGTGTGGTGCAGTATGAGAGCCAAAAGACGTATAAGAAGGCGGGTGCGGGGTACCAGGTGACGGGCACCGAGAAGCGGCTGAACTCGCTCACGTCGGGCAAGCCGGAGGCGTACACGGAGACGCCCGTTGAGATGACGGTGAAAGCGGGCAATTTCGCGGTGCAACTGGATTTGGACGAATTGTACTTTGCGAGCAGCAAGATCGAGAACGGGACGTTGGAGGCGACGGTGATGGACAGCAGTGTAGAGACAGTGCTGGGGATCACGGAGGATCTTCCCGCGCCC
Source organism: uncultured Clostridia bacterium (assembly GCA_947624225.1). Classification (GTDB taxonomy): domain Bacteria; phylum Bacillota; class Clostridia; order Christensenellales; family Borkfalkiaceae; genus Gallimonas. The sequence goes on along the minus strand of CANQJF010000064.1, from coordinate 6,356 downwards.
GTGCACGGGCTGACGTTAAAGATTGCGACGGACGCATCGCACGTGACGGGGATCGACATCGGGTATGCGTCTGGTGCGTCCACGGTGAGCATCGCGTTGAAATTCACATATTGAAGGAGCGAGGAGCAAGATGCAAAATTACGGATACGAAGGCTATCCCTCAGACATGGGTGGCACGCAGAGCGTGCAGCGTCAGGAAGTGGTGCGCGTGAAGGGGCTGTATAAGCGGTACTCTCGGAAAGCGGACTGGGCGGTGACGAATGTGACGTTCAGCTGCCGCGAGGGTGAGATCGTGGGCCTGCTCGGGCACAACGGCGCGGGAAAGAGCACGACGCTCAAATGCCTTGAAGGCATGCTGCCCTTTGAGCGCGGGACGATCACCATTGCGGGGCACGACATCCAAAGGGACGGCGAGGCGGCCAAGCAAAACATGGGTTTTGTGACGGACAACCACGCGACGTTCGTGAAGATGACGGGCCTGCAATACATCAACTTCATGGCGGATGTATACGAAGTTCCCACCAAGCTGAGGGAGAAGCGCCTTGCCGCGCTGGAACAGGTGTTTCAATTGGGCAAGCCCATTGAGAACCTCATCTCGTCGTACTCGCACGGGATGCGGCAAAAGATCTGCATGATGGGTAGCCTCATCCACCACCCCAAGCTGTGGATCTTGGATGAGCCCATGACGGGCCTCGATCCTCGCACCATGAAAGCGGTGTCGTCGTTCATGCACCGGTATGTCGCGGCGGGGAATTCTATCATCTTCTCCTCGCACGCCTTAAACACGGTGGCGAAGCTGTGTGACCGCGTGGTGCTCATCCGCAAGGGCGAGCAAGTAAATGAGTTGAATGTGAAGCAGATCTATGCGACCAACCCCAATTTTGACTTTGAGGAGTACTTCTTACGCAATGAACGACAGGAATGAAAGAGAAGTCCGGAGCGCGGCAAAGCGCGGCGGGGTGAAGATGCGCACGGTACGGGCACTGCTACGGAAGGGCCGAGAGGAGCGGCGGTCACAGTTCAAAGCGGGCCAGTTCGACTTTTTGGGCTTTCTCCTCAGGCTGGTGCTGGTTGCGGCGATCGTGGCGCTGTTCGTGGTATTTTTCGGACAATTTACGGAAGTATACATCGGGCTGAGGACAGCGGGCAGGACGGACGTCTTTGCCCGCTCCACCGAGCTGCTCACCATCCTGTATACGGCGGTGATCTTGGGCATGGTAGTGGGCGGCGTGGGCCAGCTGGGGAGAGAACTGTTCAACTCGGACGACATGAAGATCTTCTCGGCGATGCCCATCAACGCGCGGACACTGTTCGTCGCGCGGCTCATCTCCATTTATAGGGGCCAGCTCGGCATCGCGCTCGTTGCCGTGCTCACGGTGAACGCGACGTTTGCATGGAAAGTGGGGGTGACGATCTTCTTCTGGCTCATGACGGTGGGGATCTGCTTTTTGTTGCCGCTCATCACCATCGGCATTGCGGCGGTCCTCGTGCCAATTTTCCAAGTGATCAAGAAGTTCCTCCGCGAGCGGTATGTCCTGATGTTCATCCTCGTGACGGCGCTGCTCGGCGTGGGCTTTTGGCTGTACTCCATCATTTTGGGTGGCGTAAAGGAACTGCTCCTCGGGGACAGCTTGAAGTACTTCTTCAATGAAAGCGTCATGAACGCCATTGCCTCGGCCTGCAATTGGCTGTACCCCGCGCGGTGGTTTGCCAATGTCATGACGGGCAGTGAGTTTGTATGGAGCTGGGTGGGACTTGTGCTCACGGCCCTCGTGTCCATTCTTTTGTCCATGCTCATCATCCGCCGCATTTTGACGCGGGCGTTGCAGGCGCGGAACCAGAGCGCGACGAACTCCCTGCTCAAAACGACCTATCTCACCGCACAGGGCAAGAAACTCCCCGCACTGCTCAAAAAGGAGTTTTTGCTCATCTTCCGCACCCCGTCGTATATGTTCTCCTACCTCTCGGTGGCATTCATCATGCCGCTCATGGTGTACTTCTGCATGGACGTGGGTGCGTCGCTCGTGGAGAACCTCGTGGGGCTGGATAGCCGCTTGGAGCTCGCCTTATTCCTCACCATCCTCTTCGGCGCGCTCACCAATATCTTCTGTGCGACCAATATCAGCCGCGACGGGGAGATGTTCTACACGGTAAAGGCCATGCCACTCAGCTTTAAGACGGTGTTCTTCTCCAAGATCATCTTATGTCTCATCGTGACGGCGATCTCGCAAGTGGCGTCGGCGGTGCTGCTCGCCGCGGCGGGAATTGTGGGCGCCTTGGATGCGATCTTCATCTTTGTTGTGGGGCTGCTCTTTGGGTTCGTGAACATCGCCGTTGCGACGCGGTACGACTTCAACCACGCCAAGTTCTCCACGGAGGACGACGGGGAGATCAAGGAGTCCTCGGGCACCGTTTCCACGGTCATTGTCATGGGCATGGTACTCTCCTTTTTGGTCGGCGGCATCGTGTTTGTCTTAAAACTCCTCGCCCAGCTCCAAAACATTTCATACGGATATCTCACCTATATTCTCGCGGGGGCGATGGCGGTCGTGGCCGCACTCCTCGCCGCGGGATATCTCCTCTTCCGGCTCAAACGGAAGTATTATGAATTCTCGGGAGGCGGCATCTGATGCGGAAAACTCTCATTGCACTTATTTTGGTTCTGCCCATGGTCTTTGTGCTCGTCATCTTCTCGTCGGTGAATTTGGTGAGCTTGGGCGTGAATATCGCGGTGAACGGGATCACCATCCGCGCGGAGGGCACGGACGAGGAGGGGACACTGCTCATCGATATGGCGGATACGGCGGCGCACACCGTCACCGCGGAGGTCTCCCCCAATAATGCCACGGAGAAAGGCTACACGCTCATCTCGGGCGATCCCACTGTCGTGGATATCACCAAGGACGGGGTCATCGTGCCCAAGAAAGAGGGCACGGCGGAGATCACCGCCAAGAGCAACGACAAGTCGTTCACCGATACCATGTCCGTGGTCGTGGTCTCCTCAAAGCCCTATGACTTTGATTTTGCGCTCTTTGTTTCCTCCGCGGCGGGGAGCACGGGGCCAAATCTTCTCACCGAGACGGAAGAGGGGTATGAGGCGACGCTTCCCACGGGCAATTATACCTTTGGCATGGATATCTACCCGGTGGAGTACACGCAGTACACACTCAAACAGGAATCGGGGGAGGCGGAGATCGAGCGCGGCCCCCGCACACTCTTTCTGCCGTTTTCCGGGGATGTGAAACTGACGGCGACGGTGCCGGACGGCGTGAAAGGGGATATCCAAAAGAATATCACGCTGCATGTCACCAAGCCCACGCTCACGGGCCCGGACGGAAAGGTGAAAGAGGCGGTGGCGATCATCAACGGCGCCGCAGCGTTCCCCGACGATGTCCAAACGGATACCGCCGTTTTCGGCGAGACCGGCGGGAGCATGCAGATCGCCCATGGCACGACAGAGCTCCGGCTGTATGTCGAGTGCGCGGGCAGACCCACTTTCGCCTCCGACCGCGCTACCCTCAAAGGCCTGACCGGCACCAACGGAAGATATATCCTCGACCTCGACATCGACCCCGAGGCCGACGAGGGCTTCAATGCCGTCATCCGCGCCGGAGGAAAGATCATTCCTTTCGTCATCTCCTTTGCCGATTTCGAGTTCGCAGTGTTCTCGGATAGGACAATTGAGACGGATGCGGCGGGGGGAAAGTCGGTCACGCTCCTCACCGGCAATGCCGTGTCCTTCTATGCCGTTGCCTCCGCCGGCGCAAAGGGCGTCGCGTATTCCTGGGAGTTCTCCGGACCCAAGGACTACTTCGCGGAACAGGACGGCGTCGTCACCGTAAAGGCCACCAAGGGCGGAGAGTTCGTGCTCAAAGTCACTGCCGCCTATGGCAACCGGGAACCCGTCACACAGGAGATCCGGCTGAAAATCATCAATAAGATCAGCGTCGTGCAGATCGCAAACAATATCAAGACGGACCTTGCGGGGAGCTATACCGTTGCCGGCAAGGCGTTCGCCGCCGACTTCTCGCTCATTGACAATTCCTATCCCCTCCGCGTGTATACCCACTCCACCGCCGGCACCGGCGAGGCGGGCGAGGATATCGAGTATTCTGTCTCGGACGAGAATGTCGCAAATATCACGCTCGCAAGCGGAAAGCCCGTGCTCGTTCCCAAGGCGACCGGCAAGGTCACCGTAACCGCAGCGTGGAAGGGCAATGCCGCGTTCAAGGCCAATGTCGTCGCCAATATCACCGTGAATGTGGTCATGGATGCCGTGGCGGTGAAGAATGCACCCGAGCTCGTGGAGGCGACCGGGCGCGGGCTCGCAGTCGTGCTCACAGAGAACATCAAGCTCGGCACCGATGCCGCAGGAAATGCCTTCTCCCTCGAACAGCGCAACGAGTATCTCAAAGCCCACCGCTTCAAGTCCACCTATAACATCGAATGGTACAAGAACACCAAGGATGCAAAGGAGGCAGACGCTTACCTCTCCTATGTGTTGGAGTTCACAAACGATGTCTATGGGAACGGCAAGTCCATTGACGCGGACAACTTCACCCATGTCCTCGACGGCACGGGCAAACCGCGTTTGGAACTCTACAAAGGTCCGCTGTACTTCGTCAACTTCAAACAGACGGCCTCCGTCGCCGGACAGGATAACTGTGCTTTCCTCGTAAGAACGGACGGCGTGAAACTGTATGGCGTCAACCTGCTCGGCTGCTCCGACGATTCCCTCCTCAATGAGAATGGGGAGTATGACCTCACCAACCTCAACCTCACGGGCACCACGCTCGAAGTCAATGCCGACTGTGAAATCGTGAACTGCCGTATAAGAAACGGGCGCAACGTCGTCCGCGCCTATGGCGGCAACAGAAAGGGCGAGGCCTACTTCTTAGACCGCCTCACCGGCAACCCCATCTCCAATGAGGACCACATCGACGTCGCCATTGAGGGCTGTATCCTCTCGCAGGGCAGGGAGTTCATCTTAAAGATGGGCGCCAACCGCGCACTTCGTGCCTCCACCACAGCGGGGGCTGATCCCCAGCTCGTGGCAGAGAACGGCGCACCCTATGCCGAGGCGGCAAAGAGCAACCGCTATGCAAATGTCAGCTATGACCCCGCGTCCTACTTCTACACCCGCTATGTCATGACGGATGTCACGCTCAAAGATTCCGTGCTCGAAACCAGCGGACTGTTTACCGTGGGCATTGAGAGCAACTTTGCGGGACAGTATCTCTATTCCGGCGGGGAGCGGCTCGTCACCGATTGGGAACGCTCCGGCGGAACCTCGTTCGCCGCCGTGCTCCGCCTCCAAGGCGATGTCAGACTGTATGACTGGAAACGATTAGACCTCGTCGATTCCTCCACGCTCATTGAATCTCCCGTGAACTCCCTCTCCGAATGGCTCAAACTGGATATCAAGGGCATGCTCGACTTCGTCTCCACCAAGAATCCCGAGCTGTATGGCAATGTCATTGAGACCACTTCGGACGGAAACCAATACGTCCACGGCGGCATTGCACTCTATGGGGGCGGCAGAAATTACTCCGCCGTCATGACGGAGGACCTCGACCAAACGCTCGCCGACTTCATGTATATCAACGTCAATATCTCCGTGCTCTCGGACGGAGAGGGCGCGCTCGGACAGCAGGGGGCACTGCTCCCCAAGGCCGCGGGCAGCCATGACTTCAACTTCTATATGTACGGCAAGAATAGCCGGAATAACTTCGCAAAACAGCGCGCGGACGAGTTGCGCGGCAATAAGTATTCCGGCGTGACGGCACTGACTTTGCTTGGGTAAATTGAAACATATGGACCGCAAAGGACATACCCATGTCTCAAAGATGCCTTCACAAAACTAAGATAAGGATGGGATTCATCATGAAAATGCTGTTTGAGGAAAAGATCGTCTCTTGGCTGGACTCCTTCGATGTGTTCGATGAGATAGGCAGAAAACTCTTCCGCATCGAGGCGAAAAAAGACGGCGGAGGGAAACGCATCAAGGTCTATGCCTCTTACTTGCACAACAAGAGCGTGGCAACGCTCAAAGAGCGGCCCGAGGAGGCACCCGCCGTGGAGATCAAGCACGGAACACGCTTCGTCTCTGTGGTGCGGTATTTAAAGCCCAGAAGGTTTTTTGACCTCGGGTTCATTGATTGGTATGCTGCCGGCAACTTCCGCACGGGCGATTTCTTTATCTATGATGCCAATAACCGCACCGTGGCTTCCATTGGTACGGCTTTCACGAGGCAGGGAGACTTCCGCGTCATTGACACGCTCCCCGAGTATACGCTCCATTCCCTCACTTTCACCCTTGCCGTCTTTGTCCAGCTCTCCGAGGACTCCCTCTCCGC
>CANQJF010000063.1 GCA_947624225.1 uncultured Clostridia bacterium | reverse complement strand
CTTGCCTTCCCCTTTGGGGAAGGTGTCGAACGGAGTGAGACGGATGAGGTGACCTCATCACCCGCTTCGCGGGAGCTTCCCCAGAGGGGAAGCCAAGAAAACCCCTCTGTCTCGGCTTCGCCTCAACATCTCCCCTTACAGGGGCGACAAGGGACTTGCCCCCTCCATGGGAGGGGGACTCCCCAAGGGGGTGGGGTGGCGAACAAGCATGGTCGAGACCTTACAGGGGCGACAAGAACATTGGACTTCGTTTGAGGGGATACACTCGGCCCGTTGGGGCCTCGGTATGACAGTGATAACCCAATCGCCTCGGGCGGTCGGTATGACAGTGGTAACCCAAGGCCTACCCCCAACGGGGGGAGGCTCCGCCTGCAAGGCGGTGGTGGGGGGGATCAAGGCGTTCTCCAAGGTTGGTCGACACCCCACCCCCCTACCCCCCTCCCATGGAGGGGGCACGCTCCACCCCCTAACGGGGGCGACATAACAAAAAAAATTTTGAGGTAAAATATGAAAATTCTCGTCATCAATGCGGGGAGTTCCTCGCTCAAATACCAACTCATCGACATGGAGAACGAGGCCGTGCTCGCCAAGGGCGGGTGTGAACGCATCGGCATCCCCGGCGGTAAGCTCACCCACAAGGCCAACGGCCAAACTTTCGTCATCGAGCAGGAATTGCCCGACCACACCCAGGCCATCTCCCTCGTCCTCAAAGAGCTCGTCGACAAACAGGCGGGCGTCATTTCCTCCATGGATGAGATCGATGCCGTCGGCCACCGCGTCGTCGCCTCGGGCGAAGCCTTTAAAAAGACCACCCTCGTCACCGATGAAGTGATGGCCACGATGGAGGAGATCGCCGAGCTCGCGCCCCTCCACAACCCCGCCGCCATCTTGGGCGTGAACGCCTGCCGCGCCGTCATGCCCGGCAAGAAGATGGCCCTCGTGTTCGACACCTCGTTCCATGCCACCATGCCCGACTATGCCTATATGTATGCAGTCGACTATGACGATTACAAGGCATACCATGTCCGCAGATACGGCGCACACGGCACCTCGCACAAGTTCGTCTCGGGCGAAGCGGCCAAGTACCTCAAAAAGGACATCAAGGACCTCAAAATCGTCACCTGCCACCTCGGGAACGGCTCCTCCATCTCGGCCGTGAAGGGCGGCGTGTGCATCGATACCTCCATGGGCTTCACCCCCCTTGCAGGCGTCCCCATGGGCACGCGCAGCGGGGATATCGACTATGCCGCCGCCGAGTTCATCTTCCGCAAGAAAGGCATGGACCTCTCCGAGGGCCTCACCTATCTCAACAAGAAGTGCGGCGTGTTGGGCATCTCGGGCGTCTCCTCCGACTTCCGCGATCTCGCTGCCGCAAAGGAGGCCGGCAACGACAGGGCCCGCCTCGCGCTCGACATGTTCGCGTATAGCTGTAAGAAATATATCGGAGCCTACATGGCGGCCATGGGTGGCCTCGATGTCATCGTGTTCACGGCCGGCATCGGCGAAAATACCCCCGACGTGCGCGCGGATGCCGTGAGCGGATTGGAGGCTTTCGGCGTGAAATTGGATGCCGAAAAGAACCGCCAAAAGAACGACGGCGAGATCCACGACATCTCGGCCGCCGACTCCCGCGTGAAGATCTTGGTCATCCCCACCAACGAGGAGCTTGTCATCGCCCGCGAAACGGCAGCGCTCCTCTAAGGCCGCGCCGCGTCCGAACACGGTTGGGACCGAGAGCGTTGGGGCATAAGACGGCCGCTCTTTAAGGCCGCGCCGCGTCCGAACACGGTTGGGCACGGGAGCGGCAGTTCTAAAACCGGCAACACTTTTCTAAGGCGGTCCTGCCGCCCAAAGGGTGCCCGACGGGGCTTCACCCAAACCGCCCGCCCAAAGCCGCCCGATAGGGCTTAACACAAAAAAGTGCCCGAATTCGGACCTGCCATGCCCCGAGAGCGGGGACGATGGGGGCGGAATGCGCGCGCGGGCGTGCGAATTTTGCAAAACTTGGAAAAACGCGCGAAAATCGGTTGACAAACGCGCAAAAATTTCCTATACTTTTTAAGTCAATGACAGTGATCGACGTCAGAAGCTTAAAGGCGAAGAAAATTTACGAGGGGGAACTCGCGTTCGACTATGCGCCCGAGGAGGGCCTGCTCGACATTCCCTTTGTCAAATTTTCGGGGCCCGTAAGCGCAAAACTTCGCTATGAGATCTTGGAGGACGACCGGGTGGTGGTCACGGGAAGCCTGACTTTCACCCTCGAAGGCGCATGCTCGCGGTGTTTGGAGCAGGCGCGGGAGACCTTTACGGGCGAGGTGTATGGGCTGTTCGAGACCCCCGAGGGAGACGGCGAGACGTATGGCTACAAAAACGTCATACGGCTGGAAGAGTTCTTGCGGGACGAGCTCCTGTTTGCGCTTCCGTCGCGGCTTCTCTGCAAACGTTGTGCCGTTGACGAATAATTCGGAAAAAATCGAGAAAGAGGTAGAAATATGGCAGTCCCGAAAGGAAAACAATCGAAGAGCAGAACGGCGTCGCGCTT
>CANQJF010000062.1 GCA_947624225.1 uncultured Clostridia bacterium | reverse complement strand
TCGTAGACAAGCGCGCTCTTCTATGGTAAGATGGTGGTAGTTCATTCGGATCTCCTGTGTTGTGGTTTTGTTTCGCAACTCTATTATAACACAGACTTCCGTTTGAACTACTTTTTTTCTCCCCACCTGTTGCACTTGATAGTATAATTCACTCGCCCCTTCGGGGCACCTTCCCCAAAGGGGAAGGCAAGGGCTCGACCAAGCCTTGGTCGCCACCCCACCCCCTACACCCCTCCCATTGAGGGGGCTCATGGCCGCTCCACCCCCATGGAGGGGGCTCATGGTCCCTCCCCATTCAAAAGCAATAGGGGCTCCGCGCGGGAGCCCCTTAAAATAATGCTGTTTCAACTTGCGTCGCGTCTTAAAAAACGCACACACTTTTCAGCTTGCGTCGCGTTTTAAAATATGCACGCGCTTTCCAACTTGGAACGAAAAATGCTTACTCCTCCGATTCCGAAGTTGCAGCCTCGGTCGCGGCGACACAGAACTGCCACTTGCGCGACAGAAGGCGCACATAGGTCTTGACGGCGGCGTCCATCTCGCTTTTGAGCCCCTCCCCGTCGATCACGGCAAAGCACATGAAGATGCGGAGCAACAGGTCGTCGAGTTCGCTGAGATAGTCGCGCTCCTTGTCGAGTGCGTCGACGACCGCGAGCGGCACGATGAACTCCGTCGTGATCTGGTCGACGAGGTCCTCGGCGAGGGTCGCCATCATCGCTCTGTGGTCGGGATCGAGCGAGGCGATGTTATCCCACGTGATCTCCTGCCCGCCCGCTTGGCTGACGAGTTCTAAGAAATCGGCGTACTTCGTGATCCCCTGAATGAATACCTTTTCGTTGGCCGTGACTGTTCCGTCGTTGATCGCCGCACGGAACAGCACCGACTGCAAGATCAAATCAAACGAGGCCATCCCGTTCTCGATTTTGTAATCGGGAACATTTGCCCCCATCTCTTGGATCAATTTTTCTGCGGATGCGTAAAAGCCCACCGCGGCATCAAAGACATCCTGTGCGTTTGCCATAGTTCTTCCTCCGTTTTTTTCTTCTATTATACGCTAACTCATGCCCCTTTGTCAAGATATCCGCCACAATTTTTTTATTCCGATTTTTTATTTAGATGAAAATCGAAATAAGCAATTTTTGGCGCTTTTTGCAAGAAAAAACGGGGTTTGTGCCCCGCTTCCTTGATTTTATCGTTATTTAGATGAAAATCGAAATATCAAAGATTGGCTTGAAGAAAGGCGCGCATCTGCTCTTTGGGGAGATACCCGGGGCTGTGCGTCTTGACCTTGCCGTCTGCAAAGATGTAGACGTCCGGGATGGAGAAGATGCCGAGCGAGGCGGCGAGGTCGCCGTTTTCGTCTACGTCCACCTTGACGAATTGCACGCCCTCGAACTCCTCCGAGAGCTCTTCGAGGACGGGCGCGAGCATGCGGCAGGGACCGCACCATGTCGCCCAGAAGTCACAGACGATCTTTGCCCCCGTCTCCACGAGCGCATCCAATTCGCGGCCGGAAAGTACTTTTACCATAAATCAGAACCTCCTGCTGTTTTTGATATATTGTGCGATCTCGCCGAATTTTACGCGCTCGGCCGTGGAGGTAGAGAGATGCTTCACTTCCGCCTCCCCCATGTTCAATTCGTTCTCCCCGATCACGACGACATAGCGCACGCCGAGCTTGTCCGCATACTTGAACTGTGCTTTCAACGAGCGCTCCATGAGGTCGCACTCGACGATCAGACCTTGGCCGCGCAACTCCTCGGCGAGCAGCAGGGCGCGCTGTCGCGAGGCCGTATCCATTCCCGCGACATAGACGTCGGGGAGCCGTTCCACGAGGGGGGTCTCCACGGCCTGCATGGCAAGGAGCAGGCGCTCGATGCCCGCGGCAAATCCGACGGCCGGTGTGGGCTTGGCGTCCATCTGTTCGAGCAGACCGTCGTAACGTCCGCCCCCGAGCACGGTGGCCTGTGCACCGATGAGGTCGGTGGTGAATTCAAAGACGGTGCGGCTGTAATAATCCAACCCCCGCACGATGCGCGGATCGACGATGTATGCAACGCCCGCTTGGGTGAGGAGCTGTTTGAGCGTCTCGAAGTGCGCTCTGCAATCCTCACAGAGGTAATCGAGCATGCTCGGCGCGTCGGCCGTGAATTTCTTGCAGCCCTCGTTCTTGCAGTCGAGGATGCGCAAGGGATTTTTGGTGAAGCGCTCGCGGCAGTCCTCACACATCTCCCCGATGTGCGGGCGGAAGTGCTCGCGCAAGGCCTCGGCATAGCGGGCGCGGCAACTCTTACAGCCAATGGAATTGAGGCGCAACGTGGTGACGTCTCCGAGGCCGAGTTCCCGCAAAAAGCGCGATGCGAGCAGAATGGCCTCTGCGTCGGCGGTGGGAGCGGCGGCGCCATAGAGTTCCGCACCGAATTGATGGAATTCGCGCAATCTTCCCGCCTGCGGGCGCTCATAGCGAAAGGCCGAGATGAGGTAGTAGGCCTTAAAGGGCATCGCGCCGCCCTGCAAGCCGTTCTCCACAAAGGCGCGCGCAACGCCCGCCGTGCCCTCGGGACGGAGGGTGATGGAGCGGCCGCCCTTGTCGAGGAAAGTATACATCTCCTTGTTGACGATGTCCGTCGTGTCGCCGACGCCCCGCAAGAAGAGCTCGGTGTGCTCAAAGACGGGCGTGCGTATCTCCTTGAATCCATAGAGTTGGGCCGTTTCGCGCGCGGTGTCCTCCACGGCTTGCCACAGATACGCATCTGCGGGCAGCATGTCTTTACAGCCCTTTGGAATTTGGATCATATTGTTTCTCCTTATGTTAATACGTGATGGTTCCGTTTGAATCATGCCCGCCCAATGGGAGGCGCGCATGAGCCCCCTCCATGGGGGTGGAGCGGCGCAGTGAATTGTCAAACTAAGTGCAACAGGATTTGAGATTTTGTTCAAAGAGAAGTTGTGGAGTTTGGA
>CANQJF010000061.1 GCA_947624225.1 uncultured Clostridia bacterium | reverse complement strand
ATCCTTCTCTTCCAAACTCCACAACTTCTCTTTGAACAAAATCTCAAATCCTGTTGCACTTAGTTTGACAATTCACTTTCTCTTTCACGGAATTTGTTATCTTTTCGCGATGCCCCCTCCCATGGGGTGTCAAGTCCTTGTCGCCCCTGTAAGGGGAGATGTTGAGGCGAAGCCGAGAAATCTCTACTTTGTCATTTCGAGCGGAGGCGAAGCCGAAGTCGAGAAATCTCTACCTTATGATTCGCTCTACCTATGCTTGGTCGTAGTAAGATTTCTCGCAGATGGGCAGTTCGTTGAAAGTCAAACCCCGTCGGCTCGAAATGACAAACAAGCCTCGGGCGGGCGAAATGACAGTGCGAGCCCCGTCGACCCCCATGGAGGGGCAAGCGGACTTCGTATGAGGGGATACACTCAAAGGGCGTTGTCCTGTTACTTCGGAGCTTAACGCTCCTCGTGTCGCCCTTGGTCCACAATAGAAGCCTCGGGCGGACGGTATGACAGCGTAAACCCAATTGCCTCCGTTCGGCCTCGCGCGCGTACATTTTTTATATTATTATAGGGGCCATTGGGTGGGCCCCCCAAAGAAAAATCGAGAGCATTGGCCGGGATTCCGCAAATCGGAGGTGGGGTTGCTCAAATCGGAGGCAGGATTCCCCGAATAGAGGTTGGGTCGCCCAAATTAGAGGCGAAGTCCCCAAAAAAAGACAAAATTTACGGAAAAATTTTCAGAAATCGGCGTCAAAGCCTTGACAGGACCGCCGCATTTTGGTATGATATTAGAGCGTGTGTCACTGTGGCACATTCTTTGTGCTGTCGTCACGGCGTGTAGGGTTGAGGCGGGAAGTTACTGCAAATCCGAGGCAAAAGCCCCTCGGCAGATAATTTCCGCTGACAATTGTGGGACTTGATTCCCGCGACGAACCGAGGCTTTTGCGGAAAAACACTGCAAAGCAAGTGTTTTTTTGATGAAGATACCTCGACACGCACGGATGCGTTGACGCAAAACAGACGCAAAATCAGTTCGGAAAGGAGAACAAGAACATGGCAAGCAAGATCAGGATCAAATTGTCGGCGTATGACCACGAACTCGTGGACCAGGCTGCAAGCCGCATCGTTGAGACGATGCAAAAGGGCGGAGCGAAGATCTCGGGGCCCATTCCGCTTCCCACGGAGCGCGAGGTCGTCACCATCCTCCGCAGCCCCCACAAGGATAAGGACTCGCGCGAGCAGTTCGAGTTGCGCACCTACAAGCGCATCATCGATATCTACTCCCCCAACGCCAAACTGTTGGACAGCATCCATCTTCCCGCGGGCGTCGACATCAAAGTAAAACTGTAAAAGTAATACTGCACATGCGGTATTCACAATAAAAAAGAAAGGAGTGAACTTTATCAATGAGTAAAGCAATCATCGGACGCAAGATCGGCATGACTCAGATCTTTGCGGATGACGGGAAAGTGATCCCCGTCACAGTCGTCGAGGCAGGGCCTTGCCCCGTCGTGCAGGTCAAGACGGTGGAGAGCGACGGCTACAACGCCTTGAAGCTCGGATTCCTCGAAACCAAGGAAAAGAGCCTTTCCAAGCCCGATTTGGGGCAGTTCAAGAAAGCGGGCGTCAAGCCGTGCAAGGTGTTGAAAGAAGTCCGCGATATGGAGGGCTTCGCCGTGGGAGAAGAGGTCAAGGCAGACATCTTTGCCGCGGGCGAGAGAGTGGACGTCTCGGGCGTCAGCAAGGGCCACGGTTTCACGGGCGTCATCAAGAAATGGAACCAGCACCGCCTCAAAGAGACGCACGGCGTCGGCCCCGTACACAGGGAGCCGGGCTCCATGGGGTCCATCAGCGATCCCTCGCGCGTGTTCAAGCACAAGCACCTCGCGGGGCACTGGGGCGTCGAGAACGTCACCGTGCAGAACCTCGAGATCGTGCGGGTGGACGTGGCGCGGAACGCCATCTTGGTGAAGGGCGCGATCCCCGGACCCAAGGGGAGCATCGTGACGCTCAAGACGAGCGTGAAGCACAGCAAATAAGGAGTTATCATGGCTAACGTGAAGATTTATAACATGAAAGGTGAAGAGGTCGGCACGCTCGAGCTCAACGAGAAAGTGTTCGGCGTCGAATACAACGAGCCCCTCATCCATCAGGCGGTCGTCACCTATCTTGCAAACCAAAGACAGGGCACAAAGTCCGCACTCACGAGAACGGAAGTGCGCGGCGGCGGCGTGAAGCCGTGGAGACAGAAGGGCACGGGCAGAGCGCGTCAGGGCTCCATCCGCGCACCGCAGTGGACGAAGGGCGGCGTCGTGTTCGCACCCAAGCCCCGCGACTTCTCCAAGAAGATGAATACGACGGCAAAGCGCGGCGCGCTTTTGTCCGCACTCTCCAAGAAGCTGGCGGACGGCGAGCTGTACGTCGTGGACGAGCTCAAAGTCTCCGCTCCCAAAACGAAGGAGATGGAGGCATTCCGCAGCGCGCTCCACTTCGACAAGCGCACGGTCGTCGTCATGGACGAGCCGAATGCGGACGTCGTGCTCGCGGCGCGCAATCTTCCCACTCTCACGACGATCTCCGTGGAGGAGATCAACACCTACGAGGTCGTCTCGAACGCGGTCGTCGTGCTCACGGCGGGCAGCGTGAAAAAATTGGAGGAGGTGTACGCGTAATGTTACCCGAAGACATCATTTTGAAGCCCGTCCTCACCGAGAAGGGATACGACGGGATCGCCGATAAGAGATACACGTTCACGGTGAAGAGGGATGCGAACAAGACGCAGATCAAGATCGCCGTCGAGAAGATGTTCGGCGTGAAGGTCAAGAGCGTGAATACCGTGACCCAGCGCGGCAAGCTCAAGAGAATGGGCAGGAACGAGGGCTACACCCCCACGACCAAGAAAGCCATTGTGACGCTCGAAGAGGGCAGCAAGGCGATCGAATTCTTTAACACGTTGTCGTAACCGGAGGAAAGAAACATGGCAGTCAAGAGATATAAACCGACTTCCCCCGCAAGGCGCCTCATGACGGTGCCCGTATATGGGGACATCTCCAAGCAGAAGCCCGAGCGCTCGCTCCTCGAAGATCAGCGCAAGTCGGGCGGCAGAAACAGTGCGGGTCGCATCACCGTGCGCCATATCGGCGGCGGCAACAAGAGAAAGTACCGCATCATCGACTACAAGCGCAACAAGGACGGCATTCCCGCAACGGTGAAGAGCATCCAATACGATCCCAACCGCAGCGCCA
>CANQJF010000060.1 GCA_947624225.1 uncultured Clostridia bacterium | reverse complement strand
TACTTGCCTTAGCCCGAATTTATTTCGGGCGTGGGCGACCCAATTTGCCGAGCCCTGTCGGCTTGTTGTCCGTTGAAATGATGAAGAGACAGAGTTGTTAAGGCGCTAACGCCCATTTCCGTCACGGAAATTTGTTTTATGAACCCTACCATAGCGTTCTGCCAAGGGGATACACTCCCCGCTCGGCTTCGCCTCGGGGTCGGTATGACATCGTAAGAAAACAAATTCCGTGAACATCCCCCCACCACCGCCTTACAGGCGGAGCCTCCCCCCGTTGGGGGTAGGCCTTGGGTTACCGCTGTCATACCGAGGGCCCGCAACGGCCGAGTGTATCCCCTCAAACGAAGTCCGTCGCCACCCCACCCCCTACACCCCCTCCCATGGAGGGGGCTGAGGGCGAGGGTGAGAGTTTGGAGTTTCGCTGCGTGCGGTCAGGCCGAGGCGGTCGCCTTTGCGAAATAGTACCAATCCGTTTCGCAAAACATCATAAATCCGTCATCCGTCTTGAACATGGTATATCCAAAGAAATATTCATCGGGTGCATCGCCTTGGATATATCCGAAAACCGTATAATTCCCGAGATGAGCGATCAGCGCCTCGTTCGAATTGTCGCCACTGAACCCGGTCGCCGTCTCCCCGCTCAAAACAATCTTATCGATCCCGTATTCATCCTTTGCGGTGTACGTACCGTCCTCAATGGGTTCCGCCTCAAATGCGGGAAGCGGACTATATGTCATAAAGAAACTTTTATCGACAAGCGTTTCTTCCCATCCCTCGCTATAAAGATACTTCAAGGTCTTATCGGATTCAGACCATACCAGCGTCATCCCCGTCACCAAGCATTCATACATACCGGGCGTTGTCTTGCTCTCGTCGGCTCCAAACCACATCAAGCCGATGCCTTGATGATCCTCCGAAGCGATCATGCTCGAACCGCCGCAAACACCGACATAGATGTCAGCTTTTTCATCCCCTTTCAAGATGATCAATTCAAGATCCACGGTCCCCTGATCGTAATACTCATACGAGCCCGTCCACAGGCCATAGAGCTGGGGCACGATCTCCTCCCACTGCGCTTGAAATTTGACGTCCTTCGCGGGCATGGTATAGGCCGATCCCGCCGCCACGTCCTTTGTGCCGTCGTTCCATCCCGCAAAAGTATAGCCCTCGCGGGTGAAAGGATTGTCTCCGACGGTGAACGTCTCACCCGCCGCATAGGATGTCGTTGCAGGCGCCGTGCCCTCGCCGCCGTTCGCTTCATAGGTGACGGTGTACTTTGCGGTTTCCTCCGGCTTCTCGGGCGTCTCGGGATCGCCCTCACCCGCACATGCAGCGAGCGCGCCCATGCCGATGAGCATGCAACCCGCCAGCAGGAAAGAAAGCAGTTTCTTCATAATGATACCTCCGTTTGTGATATGATACCATTATAGCACCCCCCCCCATTTGTCAAGCAATTGTCGACCGTGATGCAAAATTTTTCGATAATTTTTAAGCCCTCAGTGCGAGCACCGAGGGCTTAATGATTCTTGTCGACATCCCCATTATCAATATGGGTTCGGGGAAGCGGTGAAGCAGTCGTCGATCCTTTTATCATCCCAACGGTTCGGGGAAGCGGTGAAAAGGTCGTCAATTTTTTTATCGTCACTCCATGAGTTCGGTCAAAATTTGGTTTTGGACATAGAGATACTCGTCCTTGATGCGCGTGATGTCGCCCTCCTCCTCGAAGTAAGCGCTCAGCCGGGCGTAACTCGGGAAATCCTCCCTCCAATCGCTCCCGAACGCCTTTTTGTAGGCCGCCGTGGAGACCCCGAACACCGTGCGGAGGGCGAGCATGACGAACTCGAATTTTGCATCCTTTTCGCTCACATCCTCGCTCTCGATGACGGGAAAATAGCCCGAAAGAATGCACTTCATGTACTCGTCTAAATCAAAGGTGTTCGTGAAGCGCTTGCCGTCCATGAACGAGCTCGCAGACACGCCCATGCCGATGTATTCCCCCCGCTTCCAATAGTTGAGATTGTGGCGGCTGCCATAGCCCGGCTTGCAAAAATTGGAGACCTCATAGCGGAGATAGCCGAAGTCTTTGAGGAGCGCGCGGCCATAGTCATAGAGCTCGGCCACCTCGTCGCCGTCGGGGAGCTCGCCATTCAAATAGTCGGTGTAAATGGGCGTCCCGTCCTCGGGCGTGAGGGCATACATCGAGACATGGGTGGCCCCGTTTGCGTGAACAAGCGCAATCGTTGCCTTGACGTCCTCCTCGGTCTGCCCCTTTAAACCGAGCATGACATCCGCCGAAAAGTTCTCCCCTTTCAAGAGATTTGCGCACGCGACGAAGTCGGCCGCGGTGTGGATGCGCCCGAGCTCACGGAGCTGGGCGTCGTTCGCCGTCTGCAACCCCACCGAGAAGCGGTTGATGCCCGCGCGCTTGTAAGCGACGATCTTAGCGGCGTCCACCGTCCCCGGGTTCATCTCGATGGTGACCTCGGCATCGGAGGCGAGCGCAAAACAATTCCTGATCTGCTTCATGAGGCCCGCGATGTAGTTGGGCTCGATGACGGAGGGCGTGCCGCCGCCGATGTAGACGGTGTCGAACTTGCGGCCCGCGTACATCTTGCCACGCTCGGCGACCTCCTTGTAGAGACAGGCCATATACGCCTCCGCAAAGTTCAGGCGGTTGGGAAAGGAGGTGAAATCACAATAGGTGCACTTGTGCTTACAGAATGGAATGTGAATATAGATCCCGGACATGGTAGGCTCCTTTGGGGTCAAGATCGGGTTTTTATGGCGGATGACGGGGCGGTACGGGACTACCGGCCGTCCCAGAGATAGCGGTCCAGGTCAACGTAGCCGTCGTTTACTTCCACACCCTCGGCGCGGAGGAGCGCGGCCTGCACGTCGATGCCGCCAAAGGCAAAGGCCGGCGCGAGCCGACCCTCCCGATTCACCACGCGGTGGCAGGGTACGACGACGGGCGTCGGGTTGCGGTGCAGGGCGTTGCCCACCTGCCGCGATGCGCGCGGGCGACCGATGGCGTGCGCGATCATGCCGTAAGTGACCACTTTTCCTTTCGGCACCGTTTTCAGATATTCATAGACGCTTTGATCGAATGTCATATGCAATGAGATAGACGCGCTCCGATGGGGGCATGCCTGAGGTCTGGCCTTCGGAATGCCTCCCCTACTTATCCTTGTTGGTCTTTAAAATTTGCATGAACACTTCGGAGGGGACCTCCACCGTGCCGATCTTGCGCATGCGCTTTTTGCCCTCTTTCTGCTTTTCGAGGAGTTTCTTCTTGCGTGTGATGTCCCCGCCGTAACACTTGGCGAGCACGTCTTTGCGCACCGCTTTCACCGTCTCGCGGGCGATGATCTTGCCGCCGATGGCAGCTTGCACGGGGATCTCGAAGAGCTGGCGCGGGATGGCATCTTTCAAGTTTTCACACAGCATCCTGCCGCGCGCATAGGCCCGTTCCTCGTGAACGATGGTCGAGAGCGCATCACACGCCTCCCCGTTGAGGAGGATGTCTAACTTCACCAGACGGCTCTTTTCATAGCCCGCAAGTTCGTAATCAAAGCTCGCATAGCCCTTGGTGCGCGATTTGAGCTCGTCGAAGAAGTCGTAGACGATCTCATTGAGCGGCAGACGGTATTCCAATTTGACGCGGCGGGTGTCGAGATAGGTCATGTCCTTGAACACGCCGCGCTTGTCCTGGCACAGGTCCATGACCGAGCCGAGATAGTCGGGCGGGGTGTAGACCTCCGCTTTCACGATGGGTTCCTCCATATACTCGATCTCCGAGACGGGGGGCAGGTGCGAGGGATTGTCCACGAAGAGCTCGTCGCCGTTGGTCTTGTGCACGTGATAGGAGACGGAGGGCGCCGTGGTGATGATATCGAGGTTGAATTCCCGCTCGATGCGCTCCTGCACGATCTCCATGTG
>CANQJF010000059.1 GCA_947624225.1 uncultured Clostridia bacterium | reverse complement strand
AGGCCTACCCCCAACGGGGGGAGGCTCCGCCTGCAAGGCGGTGGTGGGGGGGATTGCCCGTTTCCCATGCTTGGTCGACACCCCACCCCCTTGGGGAGTCCCCCTCCCATGGAGGGGGCAGTGTTCGCTCTGGCAGCAAGTTCCCATCCGCCGGGCTCGCGCTCGGGCTTGGGAGACTTCAAATAAGAATTTCTCAACTTTCACCCCTTTTTCATTGTGTTTTTGCGTGTTGTTTGGTATAATAGGGGGGTATATAGAAGAACGAGCATGAACGCACTCGAATTTGACAACGTAAGTTTCGCCTATGAAGAGGGCGGCTTTCGCATCGAAAAACTGAATTTTTCCGTGGAGGAGGGGGAGCTCGTCGCCGTGCTCGGTCACAACGGGAGCGGCAAAAGTACGCTCGCCCGCCTTGCCAACGGCATCTTAACGGCAGATGGCGGCACCGTGCGCGTCTTTGGCGACCAACTTTGCGACGAAAACCTCTATGACATTCGTCGCCGCGTGGGCGTGGTCTTTCAAAATCCCGATAACCAGAACGTCGCTTCCGTGGTGGAGGACGACGTGGCGTTCGGGGCGGAGAATATCGGCCTCCCCCGCGAGGAGATCGGCCGCCGCATCGACTTTGCCTTAAACGCGGTGGGGATGGAGGCCTTTCGCGGCGCCACCGTGGCCCGTCTCTCGGGCGGGCAAAAACAGCGCATCGCCATTGCGGGCGTGCTCGCCTTAAAGCCGGATATCATGATCCTCGATGAATCCACCGCCATGCTTGATCCGCGCGGCAGGAGGGAGATCATCGACGTCGTGCTCCGCCTCAACCGCGAGGAGAAGATGACCGTGCTCATGATCACCCACTATCCCGAGGAAGCGCTCCTGTGCGACCGCGCCATCGTGATGAACCGCGGGGAGATCGTCATGCAGGGCACGCCTGCCGAGATCTTCGAGCGCCACGAGGAGCTTATCACGTTCAACTTGGACCTCCCGCGCATCGGAAAGCTGTGCAAGGCGCTTCAAGCGGGGGGCATGTCCGTGCGGGATACGCTCGATATCCAAACTTTGGCGGAGGATATCGCAAAGGAGCTCACATGCGGATCGTAGCCGAACATCTCTTTTATACCTACAACGAGGGCACTCCCTTTGCGGCGCGCGCCCTCGACGACGTCACCCTCACCGTCGAGGAGGGGGAATTCTTCGGCATCCTCGGGCACACGGGGAGCGGGAAGTCCACCTTTGTGCAGCACCTGAACGGCCTCATCCGCCTGCCCTCCTCCCTCAAACGCTCCAAAAAGCACAGGGCAAAGAAAGGGGAAGCGCTCCCGCCGGCGCCCGTGCTCAGAGTGGGGGAATTCGACCTCACCGACCCCAAGACGAGCTTTTCCGCCCTCCGCAGGAAAGTGGGTATCGTCTTTCAATATCCCGAGCAACAGCTCTTCGCCGAGACGGTGAAAGACGACGTTGCCTTTGGCATCAAGAGCTTTGCGGACAAGAAATCCCCTCCCTCCGAGCAGGAGATCGAGGGGGCGGTGCGCGAGGCGCTCGAAGCCGTGGGGCTCTCCTATGCGGAGGTCGCCGAGAAGTCTCCCTTTGACCTCTCGGGGGGGCAGAAGCGCCGTGCCGCCATTGCGGGCGTCATCGTCACCAAGCCCGAGGTCCTCATCCTCGACGAGCCCGCCGCGGGGCTGGACCCGCTCGGCAAAAAGGAGATCGCAGATCTTTTGCACCGCCTGCACAACACGTGGTGCAAGACGGTCATCATCGTCTCTCACGACATGGATGAGATCGCGGAGAACTGTACCATGTCCGCGGTGTTCGATGCGGGAAAGGTGAAATACGTGCTCCCTCCGCGCGAGCTGTTCGCGCACGCGGACGAGCTCTTTGCCATGGGGCTGGACATTCCCCTCGTCGCAAAACTGTGCCGAGCCCTGCATGCGCGCGGCGTGGACATCGACTGTGATCTGACGGCGGACGGCTTTGTCAAGGCTGTGCTCGCAAAGCGGGGGCAGGCATGAAAGACGTCTCGTTTGGACAATACTATCCCGTGGATTCGGCCATCCACCGGCTGGATCCCCGCCTCAAACTGCTCTTTCTCATCGCGTTCATCGTGGTCATCTTTGTGGCGAACAGCTTTTGGGGGCTGTTGGTGTGCGCGGGCGTGCTACTGGGGGCCATTCTGCTCTCCCGCATCCCGCTGTGGAAAGTGTTGCGCTCGGTGCGGGCGGTCATCTTCCTCGTCGTGTTCACGGCCGTGATCAATGTGTTCTTTTACGCCGGGGAGACCGTGTATTGGAGCTATGGCGTGCTCGTGATCTCCAAGGAGGGCATCGTTTTCTCCCTCTTTTTGGTGCTCCGGCTCGTGCTCCTCGTTCTCTGCTCCTCGCTCTTGACGTATACGACCACGCCCGTTGCGCTCACCGACGGCATCGAGAGCCTGCTCACCCCCCTCAAATGGGTGCACTTTCCCGTGCATGAACTTGCGCTCATCATGAGCATCGCGCTCCGCATGATCCCCGTGCTCACGGAGGAGACCAACCGCATCCAAAACGCCCAAAAGGCGCGGGGGGCCGACTTCGAATCCAAGAATCCCGTGCGGCGCGTCATGGCCTTTGTCCCCGTGCTCGTGCCCCTGCTCATCTCGGCGCTCCGCCGTGCCGACGAGCTGGGCGACGCCATGGAGGCGCGCTGCTACATGGGGGGGAAGAAGCGGACCAAGTATAAAAAATTGCACTTCGGCTGGGGGGACCTCGTCGCCTTTTTGGTGGGGGCGGCCATGCTCACGGGCGTCATTCTCCTCCGCGTCTATGTGGGGGGTGTGCTGTGAGGTTTCTTCTGTTGGTCTCCTATGACGGCACGCACTTTTCGGGCTATCAGCGGCAGGGAAAGGGCGAGCGCACGGTGCAGGGCGTGCTCGAAAGGGCGGCGGAGGAGATCTTCGGCGTCCCCACACGCGTCACGGCCAGCGGCCGCACGGATGCCGGGGTGCACGCGCGGGGGCAGGTGTGCCAATTGGACGGCGAGACCAACATCCCGCCCCAAAAATTTCGCGAGTGCTATAATCTACTTCTCCCGCCCGACTGCAAGGTCCTTGCCTCCTCCGCCGCGCCCGAGGGCTTCGACGTGACACGGGGGGCCAAGGCAAAGACCTACATCTACCGCTTCTACACGGCGCCCTGCGAGCTCCCGCTCTGTGCGCGCTATGCCGTGCGCGTGCGCGAGACGCCCGATGTCGCGCGGATGGAACAGGCGGCGCGGCTGCTTTGCGGCGAACACGACTTCAAGGCATTCTCCGCTTCGGGCTCCTCCGCCAAGACTTCCGTGCGCACGGTCTATGACATTCATCTGAACACTTCCACGCAAAGGGACCATACCATGTACGAGGTAGAGGTCACGGGAAACGGTTTTTTATACAACATGGTGCGCATTCTCGCGGGCGAGATCTATGCCGTCGGGTGCGGGAAATCCCCCGAGGACATCGCGCGCGCCTTTGCGGGCGGGGCACGCTCGCTCATCGCAAGGACCATGCCGGCCGCGGGCCTCACGCTCGACCGGGTCGACTATGGCCTCCCGCTCTTCGGGGGGCTGCAATAAGATAGCAACAAGGAGGAATTATGGAATTTTTCCAATTTGTCACGACGGCACAGTATCTGCTCGAAGCGTTCGGGCTCTTTCAGCTGGACGTCGAAGAGGTGGCAGAGGCGCTCGCAATCATCTATCGCGAGTTCCTCATCTGTGTCGGCATCGGGGCGGGCGTCTATGTGCTGCTCACCGTCTTGGGCGGCATCGGGCTCATGAAAATGGCAAAGCGCGCCGGTGTTCCGCACGCGTGGATGGGTTTTGTGCCTTTCCTCAATACATGGTATGCGGGGAAGCTCGCGGGCGAGGCCCACTTCTTCGGCCAAAAGATGAAGCGCGCGGGGCTGTATGCGGCCATCGCCGAGGGGCTTTACAGCGCGGTGAGCGCCATCTCTCTCATCTCGTCTTTCGTCTTCTTGCAGTATAGCGACGAGGGGGTGGGGTATAACCAGCTGACGGGGGAGAGCTACCGCACGATCGAAGTCATTCCCTCCCGCATCCCGCAGGGGCTGAGGTGGCTCTATGACTTCCGTTACGGCTTCGAGGTCATCGGCGCCCTGCTGGATTTCATCCTCGTCGTCATGCTGTTCGTGCTGTTCATCGCTTTCTTCCGCAAATACTATGCGCGCGGGCCCATCCTCATGGCCTTTCTGTGCGCCCTGCTTCCGTTCCGCGGCATCACCATCTTTGCCGTGCGCAACAATGCCCCCGTCGACTATGACGAGTATATGCGCAGACGCATGGAGGAGATGGCGCGCCGTTCTCAGCAGCAATACGGCCCGCAGGGCCCCTATGGCAGCGGGCCCTATGGAAACGGCCCTTATGGAAACGGCCCCTATGGCAGCGGGCCCTATGGGGGCGCACCGCAACAACCCAAGCCCCCGGAGGATCCTTTCTCCGACTTTGATTCGGGCAACGGCGGCTCTGGCGCGGGCGGGAACGGCGCGGGCGGCGGACAGGATGCGTCGGGCGGCGGCACGCCTCCGTCGGACGATCCTTTCTCGGATTTTTGACGAATTCGGCATGCGGGGGGCGTTTGCCCCCCGTTTTTATAACAGGAAACGAAACGGAGCGAAGCGGAGTTTCGTGGGAAATCCACCGGCTATGCCGGTGGTGAAAAGC
>CANQJF010000058.1 GCA_947624225.1 uncultured Clostridia bacterium | reverse complement strand
CCGCAACCCCGTACTTCGGAGCATAGCCCCTCGTGCCACCCTTGGACAACAAATAGTGCGGGTGGTCGGCGAGGCCACGCCTCCTGTCACGGCGCCATTCACAGCCCACCGGGCTGTTGAATGAGAATTGCGCCGTTCCACCCCCATGGAGGGGGCAAAAGAAAACAAATTTCGTGAACTCATTCTAATCTCATGCGTGTAGCCGAATTCACTTCGGCGGAACGCACCCAATTTGCCGAGCCCTGTCGGCTTGTTGTCCGTTGAAACGATTGAGAGACAGAACCCGTTAAGGCGCTCTAATTGTCATTTCGAGCGAAGTCGAGAAATCTCTACCTTATTTTCAGTCTTACACACTTGGTCGTAGTAAGATTTCTCGCAGATGAACAGTTCGTTGAAAGTCAGACCCCGTCGGCTCGAAATGACAGCCGGCTACTTCGCGCCGTTGGCACTCGTGTCGCCCTTAGACAACAATAGAAGCCTCGGGCGGACGAAATGACAGGAAAGCGTTCTGCCAAGGGGATACACTCAAAGGGCGTTGCCCTTCTCGGTATGGCAGTCGAAAAGAAAACAAATTTCGTGAACATTCCAATAAAAAAGGGGGTCATTCCCCTACGGTCACGACGATCCCCTCTTCTTCATTGTATTCTCTTGTCTCGGAGAGGGCGTCGACGAGGAACAACCCCCGCCCGCTCTCCGCTGCCGGGTCGGGCATCCTGTTCGAAACGGGCGGATCGAATGGAATCGCGCACCGCACCGCGAGCCGCACGCTTCGCCCCGTGACGGTATAGCGGAATTCCGCACTCCCACCGCCGTATTTCATGGCATTGCTCAAAAGCTCACAGGCGATCAGCTTTGTGTTGAACACAACGCCCTCCGGGAGCGCGGAGATCGCTTTGCACATCTCGGCAACGGCATGCATGGCCGCGCCTTGGCTGTCTACCGTCATTCCGCCATCCCCTTTTTGAGATTTGCCCGCATCTTTTCGAGGACCTTGCGTTCAAGACGGGAGACATACATCTGCGAAACGCCCAACTTTTGCGCCGTCTCCGTCTGGGAAAGCCCCTCCATGTAGCGGTATTCGATGACCGAGCGCTCCCCCGGCCTCAAATCTTTCATGGCAGACTCCAAAATGTCGCGCCGCTCCAAGGCCTCCAACGCGCCGTCGTCCTCGGCCGCCACGATCTCATGGAAGTCTCCCCCGCGTTCGCTCTCGGAGGAGGGGCTGTCCAGCGAGACGACCGCTCCCGCCTCGGCGACCCGAACCACTTCTTCCTCGCTCAGCCCGAGTTGCGCCGCGATCTCGCGGGCTGTGGGCTGTTTGCCCGTCTTTGCCGCGAGTTCCTCCGCCGCCTTGCGGATGTTCAGTTTTAATTCGTTGACCCGCCGCGGCAGATGCACGAGCCGGGAACGGTCACGGAAATAATTCTTGATCTCACCCGTGATGGTGGGCGTAATAAAGGTGGAAAACTTGATCCCAAGGGACACGTCAAAACGCTCGACGCCCTTGATGAGCGCGAGAGAAGCGACCTGGTAGAGGTCGTCATATTCAACGCCCCGCCCCACGAACTTCTTTGCAAGCATTTCCGCAATATACAAATACCGTTCGACGATCTGATTTCGAAGTTCGAGGTCATGGGAGCGGGCATAGGTTTTAAAAAGTTCCGCCTCGTCCATGATCAAAATTCTATCATAACTCCCGTGAGGCGCTCCCGCTTTTCAAAGACGACATGTGCGGCGAGCGCTTCGAGCAGCGCTTCGGAGATCTCATCCTCGGGCGCGATGCAGGCCTCAAAGGCCTCACCCATGCCCGAGATCTCGATACGCAAACCCTCTTCTTCCTGTTTGGAAAACCCAACGGTGGCGGCCCGATAGCCCGCGTGCATCAAAAGGAGCAGGCTCTCGGTGACGCAGACCTTGCAATCCTCGCTGGCGTCGAGGTCCATGCCCGCAAGCGAACAAATGCCGCCCGTCGCGAGCCGCACCGTCGTCATGATATCGCCCCCCAGCGGGAGCTGTAATTTCATGAGCTCTTTCATCCCTCTATCTCCATCACTTTGTCGAGCGCGCAAATGACAAAGAGCTTTTTAATGCGCGGTTGAAGGTGGCGGAGGATGAGCGAGGCTCCCCTCTCGGCAGCATGCTTTTTGAGTTTCACAAGCGTGCCAAGCATGGTCGAATCGATAAATTCCAGCTTGGAGCACTCAAAAACGAGGTCGCCGCTCTTGTAGTTCTCCAAAACTTCGGCATAAAATTCGTCGCAATTCCCCGCATCGATCTCCCCCGCAAGCCCATAGGTGAGCGGATCGCGGGAAAGAAGCGTCATCTCCTGCATGGTTACCTCCTCGCCGTATTCTCGGATACGGCTCTTCTTTTTATACCACCCGTGGGATGGATCTCAAACACTTCGGACAGATTTTTTCAAAATATCGCATTGAAATCGGGGAGGACGAGATCGGGCACATCCGGGAAAGCCCTCATGCTCTCCGCCGTCGTCTCCCCCGAGAGGACGAGAATGGCGTGCATTCCGTTATTATTGGCGAAGCGGATGTCCGTGTGCATGCGGTCACCCACCATACACATGCGCCCCTTGGGGAGCACATACCGCCGCGCAAGCTCCTCCCCCATCCCCGAAAAGGGCTTTCCGACAATGAGATCGGGGCGCCGCCCGGAGGATTTTTCGAGCAGTGCCAAAAAGCTGCCGACATCGGGCATGGACCCGTCCGCCGTCGGACAAACGTCGTCGGGATGCGTCGCGATGAAAGGCAGGCCGTCGCGGAGAAAGCGGTCGAGACGGCGCAACTTTTCAAAAGTCAGCTCGACATCATAGGCCAACACGCACAGGTCGGGATGATCATCCTCCAAGAGAATGCCGTAGGCGGCAAATTCTGCCCTGAGCTCCTCCGTTCCGACGAGATACACCCGCGCCCCCCGTTTCTCGCGCATGAGGTATTCGGCGGTAGCCATGCCCGAGGTATAGACCCCGTCGCCCTCTTCTAAAAGCCCGATGCGGGCAAGTTTTGCGCGATATTGCGCCTCCGTCTTGGAGGAATTGTTGGTGAGGTAGACGAGCTTTTTCCCCATGGCACGCAGACGCTCGAGCGTTGCCTGCATGCACCCGATGGGCCGTTCGTCGAGATAGACTGTCCCGTCCAAATCGAGGAGAAAGAGATCGGTCTCGCGGAGAAGCGTTGGTTTATCCATGGAAAACTCCTAAATGAAGAGCAACACGGCGCAGGCGATGTAGCCGACGACGATGCCGAGAATCAGCATGCCGCCGAGGATGGCAAAGCCCTCCTTTCGTTCGAGAAGAATGAGATAGCCGAGGCCCGCGTTGACGGTCAAACCCGCCAAGAGCCCGCCAAAGCCGATCCCGCCGAGGGCATAGACTTCCGCAAGCACCACCGAGGAGGCACAGTTGGGGATGGCCCCCACGAGGGCGCACACGAGCGGCTGCACCCAGTATGCCGCCCCCTGCATGAAAGAGATGAACTGCTCCTCCCCGATCCATGCGATCAACAGCCCAAAGGCGAGGTTGACGATCAAGACAAACCCCGCCACCTGCAACGCATGCAGCAGCGGCGAAAGCAGATACAGAGAGAGCTTGCTCTTGTGCTTATGCTCACAGGGCGAGAGCTCGTCGCACGCGCAATCCCCGTGCGCATGTTCCTCCTCTTCCTCTTCGTCGTGTTCATGATGGCCGTGCTCCCCGTGATGATCGTGCGCATGCGCCTCCGCGTGTTCGTGGTGATCGTGCGCATGTTCCTCATTTTCTAAGGCCGCATCGCGGACATGGTGCCCCTCTTTGTGCTCATGCTCGGGAATAGGGAGTGCTTTCCGATGCAGTGTCGCATCGAGGAGATAGGCGAGCCCCACCCCTAAGACAAAGCGGATGCCAATGAGCGCGGCAACGGTGACGAGCTTGGGAACGAGCTCCATTCCGGAGAAGAAGAGCACGATGAGACCCTCGTCGCTCGTCGTGAGAAAGACGGCGAAGAGCGTTCCGAGGGTGATGTGGCGGTGTTTATAGAGCTTTGCCGCCATGACGGAGAAGCCGCACATGGGCACAATGCCGAGAGCACCGCCTATGAGAGGCGCGAACTTCCCGCTGAGCGCGCGGCGGGGCCTGCCCACACCCGTGTTGTGCTCCATGAGCTCAATGATGATGTAGAGCACAAAGAGAAAGGGAAAGAGCTTTAAGGTGTCTAAAAGCGCGTCTAAAACGACATCCCACATGGCCGATCCCCTCCTTACAAATTTCTCTACCATGATAGCTCTTTTTTCGCATTTTGTCAAACGTTTTCATAGAGCGCATTGGAAGAGGCGCATGTCATTTCGAAGCGAATCGTTTGACTTTCATTACCCGCTGAGCCCCCTCCATGGGGATGGATATTCACGAAATTTGTTTTCTTTTACGCTGTCATATCGTCCGCGCGAACCTTGTTCCTCCGCTGTCATACCGTCCGCCCGAGGCTTCTATTGTAGACCAAGGGCGTCACGAGGAGCGCCAGCGGCGCGAAGTAGCCGACGGGGCTTGCACTGTCATTTCGAGCCGACGGGGTTTGACTTTCAACGAACTGCCTATCCGCGAGAAATCTTATTACGACCAAGCAAAGGCAGAACAAAATAAGGTGGAGATTTCTCGGCTCCGGCTTCGCCTCCGTTACTTCGCGCCCGAGATGTCTCGACTTTTGCAGCTTCGCCTTTGGCTCGTGCGCTACTTTGCATCTTCGACATGACAGCGGGCGCTCGTGTCGCCCTTAGACAACAAATATGTGCGGGCGGACGAAATGACATTTAGTATGTCCCGCGGCGGCCCAAGGCCTACCCCTTTGGGGGGGAGGCTCTGCCTGCAAGGCGGTGGTGGGGGCGACTGCCTTCCCCGGAGGAGAAGCCGAGAAACCCCTCAGTCCCGCAAAAGCAGCGGGCCAGCTCCCCTTACAGGGGCGCCGAGAACCCCATCGGCCTCGCCCCCTGCTTCGGCGCATGCACTTCTCATGCCGTTTCGCCAAGGCTCTTGCGCAGTAAATATCCCCCACTTTCGCCCTAAAGGGCATGAATACCGGCAGGTGCTCAAGCACCACACAAGACTGCCTACCGCACGCAAGCAAGCCTT
>CANQJF010000057.1 GCA_947624225.1 uncultured Clostridia bacterium | reverse complement strand
GCCATCAATGCCATATTCGGTGCGCGGGTATACATCGGAACGGAGAAGCCCACCAACAGCGAGTTCATTGCCCTCGTCGCCGACAAGCTCATCCTCGAAGACATGGTATAGGGAAAGAAACATGGTATAGGCAAGGGGACATGGCATGGTCGAGATCTCGCTGTCCCTGAAAGGGAAAGTACCCCGAACTTTGTGAGGGGGGGAAAGGGTTTCCACATCAATTCGAATTGCAGGGTGAAACCCCTCTGTCACTCGCGAGGCTCGTGACATCTCCCCTTACAGGGGCGACAAGAGAAAGAAAAGGGGATAGCGCAAGAGCCGCTATCTCTTTTTCTATGCCGCGGCAAAAATTCCCGCGCAAGAGAGCTCGTATGTTTGATTTTTTGCGCGAAAAGCGTTACAATAGAGAACATGGATGAAGATCGTCGTTTGCCCGACCGCATCGAGATCCGCGGCGGCAGGGTTCACAATTTAAAAAACATCGATATCGATATCCCCCTCAACCGGATCGTGGGGATCGCGGGCGTGTCGGGCTCGGGCAAATCCTCGCTTGCGCTCGGAATTTTGTATGCCGAGGGCTCGCGCAGGTATCTTGAATCGCTCTCGACCTACACGAGGAGGCGCATGACGCAGGCGGAAAAGGCGCAGGTCGACGAAGTGCTCTATGTGCCCGCCGCTTTGGCGCTTCGCCAGCGCCCGGGCGTCCCGGGCATCCGCAGCACGTTCGGAACGGGAACGGAGCTGCTGAACAGCCTTCGGCTCATGTTCTCCCGCCTTGCCTCCCATCGCTGTCCGCAGGGGCACTATGTCCCGCCCTCGCTGAACGTTGCGGCGGGGTTGGAGCTCGTCTGCCCCGTTTGCGGCACGCATTTCTTTGCGCCGAGCGCGGAGGAGCTGGCTTTCAACAGTCAGGGCGCGTGCAAGAGATGCGAGGGGACGGGCGTTGTCCGCATCGTGGACGAATCGACGCTGGTTCCCGATGAATCGCTCTCCATCGACGAGGGCGCCGTCGCTCCGTGGCAGACGCTGATGTGGTCTCTCATGAAAGACATCGCGCGCGCGATGGGGGTGAGGACAGATGTGCCCTTTAAGGACTTAACGGAGCGGGAGCGCGACATCGTCTTTCACGGCCCCGCAGTCAAGAAGAACATCATCTATCAAAATAAGACGAGCGGTGCGGCGGGAGATATGGATTTCACATATTTCAACGCCATCTACACGGTGGAAAACGCGCTCTCCAAAGTCAAAGACGAGAAAGGGATGAAGCGCGTCGAAAAATTCTTGCGGACGGATATCTGCCCGGAGTGCGGCGGAACGCGGCTCTCCGAAGCTGCCTGTGCGCCCCGGCTGAGAGGGCTCTCCCTCGCCGAGGTGTGCACAATGCCGCTGTCCGAGCTTGTTTCGTGGGTGAACGGCGTGCCCGCTTCCCTCCCCGAGGAGATGCGGCCCATGGCCGAGAGCATCTGTGCGTCATTCCAAACGGCTGCAAAGCGCCTCATGGACTTGGGGCTTTCCTATCTTACTTTGGACCGTGCCGCATCCACGCTCTCCACGGGGGAGCGCCAGCGGATGCAGCTCGCGCGGGCCGTGAGAAACCGCACGACCGGCGTGCTCTATGTGCTCGATGAGCCGTCCATCGGCCTGCACCCTTGCAATTTGGAGGGGCTTACAGGCGTGATGGATGACCTTGTTTCCGATGGGAACACCGTGATCCTCGTGGACCACGACGTCAACGTCTTAAAGCATGCCGACCATCTGATCGAACTCGGCCCCGCAGGGGGCGCGGGAGGTGGCACGATTATAGCGCACGGCCCGCTCGGGGAAGTGTTGCACGATCCCGCCTCGCGCATTGCAGGTTTTCTCACGGGAGAAAAAACCATCCGCGTCGGGGAGCCGATTGCCCCCGCCGATCTGTTTGCCCTCGGGCACATCCGCCTTGCCATCTCCTCCATCCACACGGTCAAGCCGTTGGAGGTGGATTTCCCCAAGGGGAGGCTCACCGTCGTGACGGGCGTCTCCGGCTCGGGCAAGACGACGGTGGTCCTCGAAAGTTTGATCCCCGCCTTGGAGGCCAAGATCAAGGGCGGGACTCCGCCCGCACACGTTAAAACCCTCTCGGCGGAGGGGATCGCGCAGGTGAAGTTGATCGATTCCGCGCCCATCGGGATCAATGTGCGTTCCACCGTTGCGACCTATGCGGACGTTCACGACGAACTTCGCAAAGTGTATGCAAAGACGCAGGACGCCAAGGAGCGGGGCTACCGGGAGGGGGACTTCTCCTACAATACGGGAAAGCTCCGCTGTCCCACGTGCGACGGCACGGGCACGATTAGCTTGGACGTTCAATTTCTTCCCGATGTGGACATTCCCTGCCCCGACTGTGGCGGATCGCGGTATTCACGGGAGGCATACCTCGTAAAGCGGGTGCCCAAACAGGGCGGCGAGGCATATTCCCTGCCGGAGCTCATGGACATGAGCATTGACGAAGCGCTCCGTGCGTGCGCCGATCTGCCCCTCGTCGGCAGGCGCTTGAAGGTGCTCCGCGATTTGGGGCTGGGATATCTCACGCTGGGCGAGGAAACCCCCTCGCTCTCGGGCGGCGAGGCACAGCGGCTCAAACTTGCGAGCGAGATGGGGCGAGGGCAGTCGGATACCGTTTTTGTCTTTGATGAACCCACCATCGGCCTGCATCCGCTGGATGTGGAGGTGCTTTTAAACGTGTTCAAGAGCCTCATCCAAAGCGGCGCGACCGTCATCGTCATCGAGCACGACCTCGATGTCATCCTGAACGCCGATTATATCATCGATATGGGGCCGGGAGGCGGCGAAGAGGGGGGACGCGTCGTGGCGACCGGAACGCCCTCGGAAATTTGCGAGAACGGCAAGAGCATCACGGGCAAGTATTTGAAATCTTACAGATGCGGGTTACGTCTATGAATGACAGAGAATTGTTGAATGAAGAACAATGGGAGGCGGTCACCTCGACGGAGGGCTTTGTCCGC
The DNA here is from genome assembly GCA_947624225.1 of uncultured Clostridia bacterium. Taxonomy (GTDB): domain Bacteria; phylum Bacillota; class Clostridia; order Christensenellales; family Borkfalkiaceae; genus Gallimonas. Next base: position 3,060 of record CANQJF010000057.1, on the reverse strand, counting down.
GTGATCGCAGGTGCGGGCTCGGGAAAGACGAGAGCGCTCACGCATCGGTTTGCATTTTTGGTGAACGAGCTCGGCATTCTCCCGCAGAACATTCTGTGCGTCACATTTACCAACAAGGCGGCAAATGAGATGCGTCGGCGGATCCATAACCTCATCGGCGACCGCGACACGGGATACATCAACACGTTCCACGGTTTTTGCGTGTCCGTCTTGCAGGAGGACGGCTATGCCGTGCAGTATCCCAAGAGTTTCCTCGTCCTCGACAACAGCGATATCGACAGCATGCTCTCCATCATCTATGAAGAACGCGGCCTCACGCTTCGGGATATGACCTTTTCGGCCGCACGCGACATGATCGAGATACAAAAATTGTTCAAAAAGCCCGATTACTATCTGGACATGCTCGATCTCTCCCTGGATGCGCTCCGTGAAAAGTATCTCGGCGCCACGCGGGCAGACGAGATCATATTTTACGGATACCTCTACCAAGAGAAAAAGTGTTTCGGGCTGGACTATAACGACCTCATCAAATTCACGCTCTATCTCTTTTCGCGCAACGAAGAGATTCGCTTGAAGTGGCAAAAGCGCCTCGAATATATCATGATCGATGAGTTTCAGGATATCGACGGCCTCCAATACGAGCTCATGGAGGTGCTTTGCGACTATCATAAGAACCTCTTCATCGTGGGGGATCCCGATCAGACGATCTACACTTGGCGCGGGGCCAACGTCAAATATCTGTTGGATTTTGACCAAAAATATCCCTCGACCAAGACAATTTTGATGCTGAAAAATTACCGTTCCACCCCGCAGATCGTGGCCGTGGCGAATGCCTTGATCGACAAGAACACGCAGCGCATCAAGAAGTCGCTGTGCGCGGTGCGCGAAGAGGACGGGCCGGTGTGGATGCACCCCGCCCAAAGCGCGGATGCGGAGGCCAAGTGGGTGGTCTCAAAGATCGTCGAACTTGCGGCGGAGGGCGCCTCGTTCCGCGATATCACCGTGCTCTATCGGGCGCACTATGTGACGCGCGCCTTGGAGCAGGCCATGTTGCAGGAAAATCTTCCCTACCACATATATAGCGGCGTACCCTTTTTCGGGCGGGAAGAGATCAAGGATGCGCTCAGCTATCTTCGCATGGTCCTCGCGCAAGACGATCTGTCATTCCGCCGCATCGTCAATGTGCCAAAGCGCAATATCGGGAAGCGGCGCATGGAGTTCTTGGAGAAGTATGCCGCCGAACATGCGTGCACGCTGTATACCGCCTTAAAGAACAATCTCGACGACGAGATCTTCAAGAACACCAAGGCCTCCGCGTTTGTCCGTCTCGTCGAGAGATATTCTCCGGCGGCGGCAAGTGCCTCCGTCTCCGACTTGCTGTCCGCAGTGCTGAACGAGAGCGGCTATGAGACGATGTTGCGGACGGAGGGGAGCCAGGAACGGCTGGACAATTTGGCGGAACTCAAACAGTCGATACAGGAGTACGAGACGACTTGCGGCGAGGAGGCGACGCCCGCGCACTATCTTGCGCACGTTGCGCTGTTTACGGACGCCGATGCCATGGACAGCGCCGACCGGGTGAAATTGATGACGGTCCATGCCGCCAAGGGCTTGGAGTTCGAGAATGTGTTCCTGTGCGAAATGAACGAGGGCGTTTTCCCCTCCCGAAAGATCAAGGATAAACTCGGGATGGAGGAGGAGCGGAGGTTGGCATTCGTGGCGATCACGCGTGCAAAGCGGCGGCTGTTCCTTTCCAGCGCGGAGGGGAGGACCTTTGACGGCTCGCCCCGCTATCCCTCCCGGTTTCTTATGGATATCGGGAGCGATCTGCTGCAATATACCGTCAAGCCTTCGGACGAGTTGATATCCCGGGCAAAGGAGTACATCAGGTACACGGAGAAATATCTGCCCGAAAACATCCAAAATACGCTGTTGGAGGCGGGAACGCGCGTGAAGAGCGATTACCTCGGGGAGGGGACGATCTTGGAGCTGGACAGGGAGAAAGGGTGTTACGTGGTGCAGTTCGACATTCTCCCCACGCCGCGGATGATCTCTTTCCGCGCAAAACTCAGCGTGGCGGAGTGAGCTTTGGGAACAATTTGCCCCGTGTGAAACAGCGTATTTAAGCATAAAGAAAGGGCGCGTTCAAGTATAAATCCCGTCGGCTTGCAAACAATGCAATCGGACGGTGAATTTATGGGCAATCAAACCATTTACTTCAAAAAGCATCCCCGCATCGTGGCGACGAGCACCATTGCCGGGCCCAAGGAATGCGAGGGGATCATCGGGAGATATGTGGAGACGGCGCTCTCCGACGACATGTTCGGCGAATCCACCTATGAAAAGGCGGAGTGCAAGATGCTGTCCACCGTCATCGACGGCGCGATCACAAACGCGGGATTGCACCGGGACGGTGTGGATATGATCGTCTCTGGCGACCTCTTAAATCAAATTATTTCGGCAAGTTTTGCCGCACGGGACTTCTCCGTGCCCTTTTTGGGCGTCTATGGTGCATGTTCCACGATGGCGGAGTCGCTTGCGGTCTCCGCTGCCTTTATCGACGGAGGATTTTGTAACAACGTCGTGGCGGCGACGGGCAGCCACTTTGCCTCGGCGGAGCGGCAGTACCGCTATCCGTTGGAATTGGGCTGCACGCGTCCTCCTCAGGCGCAGTGGACGGTCACGGGCGCCGGTGCGTCGCTCGTCTCCGCGAAGGGGGAGGGCGTCCGCATCACTTCCGCCACGCTCGGCAAGGTGGTGGACTTTGGCGTGACGGATGTCAACAACATGGGCGCTGCCATGGCGCCTGCCGCATGCGATACCATTTTGGCGCACTTCTGCGGCACACGGGAAGAGTTGGAGGCATACGATCTCATCGTCACGGGGGATTTAGGCGCGCTCGGGAGCCGCATCCTCAAAGATCTCACCTGGGAGAAAGGATTGGATATCTCCTCCCGCCATGTCGATTGCGGCGAGATCATCTATAACGTCATCGAGGATGAATTTCAGGGCGGGAGCGGTGCCGCTGTTCGGCGGTCGTGCTCAATTCCTACCTCTATT
>CANQJF010000056.1 GCA_947624225.1 uncultured Clostridia bacterium | reverse complement strand
GGATAGCAGGCCGTGTCGCTCGCGACGGTGTGCTGGCCGCGGAAGTAGAGCTCGCGCGAACTCCTCTCCGAGAGCACGACTTCGAAGCCGCACGTCTCGAAAAAGGCCGTCCACAGCGGCAGCTGTTCATACATGACGAGTTGGAGCGGCAGCCCCACCTTCCCCCGCGTTCCCCCGCCCGCACGGGGCATGGAGAGCAATTTTTGATATTTAAAGGCATACATGTCGAGGGGTGCCGTGTCCGGTTTGAGGCCCGCGCCGCGCTCGCACTTGTTGCCCGAGATGAATCTTCTGCCGTCCGAGAACGTGAGGATGTTCACGCTGCAATGCCCCGTGCAGCCCTTGCACGTCACCGACTTGGAGGAATAGGCAAAGCGTTCGAGCTCGGGATCGGTGAGGATGGAGGAGATGAGCACGTCGTCCGTGGTGTTCTCCTTTGCATACAGCGCCGCGCCGAACGCGCCCATGAGCCCCGCAATGGCGGGACGAACGACCTCTTTGCCCGTCTCCAACTCAAAGGAGCGCAGAACGGCGTCGTTCAAAAAGGTGCCCCCCTGCACCACGATGTGGTTGCCGAGCTCCTCGGGTGAACGGGCACGGATGACCTTGTAGATGGCATTCTTGACGATGGAGGCGGAGAGCCCGGCGGAGATGTCCTCGATGCTTGCCCCCTCCTTTTGCGCCTGCTTCACCGAGCTGTTCATGAACACGGTGCACCGCGAGCCCAGCTCAACGGGATGTTTGGCAAAGAGCCCGAGGCGGGAGAAAGGCTCGATCTCCATCCCCATGGCCTTGGCAAAGGTCTGGATGAAAGAGCCGCACCCCGACGAGCACGCCTCGTTGAGCATGATGGAATCGATGGCGCGGTTCTTGACCTTGAAGCACTTGATGTCCTGCCCGCCGATGTCGATGATGAAGTCCACCTCGGGGTTGAAGTGGAGCGCGGCCTTGAAGTGTGCCATCGTCTCCACGATGCCGAAGTCGATTTTGAGGGCGGCTTTGAGCATGTCCTCGCCGTAACCCGTCACACAGGCGCCGCGGATGACGATGCGCCCGCTCGCAAGCCAATAGATCTCTCTCAGCTTGTTCTTCACGATTTCGAGGGGCTGGCCGTTGTTGGTCTGATAGTGCGAGTAGAGGATCTTATTGTCGGGCGTGATGAGCATGAGCTTGGTAGTCGTGGAGCCCGAGTCGATGCCAAGGTAGGCGTCCCCCTCGTACTTATAAATATTCTCAAATTCGAGGTCGCTCCGCTTGTGGCGCTCGATGAAATCGCTGTATTCCTCCCGTGAGGCGAAGAGCGGCTTTCCGATGTTGATGTTGCCCGTATCGGAGATGTTTTTGATGCGGGAAACGATGTCGCATAGAGGCTCTTCCTGAGAGGTGATCGCGGACATGGCTGCCCCGATTGCCATGAAAGAGGGCGCTGTCTCGGGGAAGATGGCGTGCTGATCGTCGAGGCCGAGCGTCTCTTGGAACGCCTTTCTGAGCCCCTTTAAGAAGTGCAGCGGACCGCCCAAAAAGAGCACTTTGCCCTTGATGCGCCGCCCCTGTGCGAGGCCCGAGACGGTTTGGTCGACGACGGCGCGGAAGATGGAGGCGGCGATGTCCTCCTTGCGCGCCCCTTGGTTGAGGAGGGGCTGGATATCCGATTTTGCGAACACGCCGCACCGCGAGGCGATGGGATAGACTTTCTCCGCCCTGAGGGAGAGCGCGTCCATCTCGTCCACGGAGAGGTCGAGGAGGGTGGCCATTTGGTCGATGAAAGCCCCCGTGCCCCCCGCACAGCTTCCGTTCATGCGCTGTTCGGTGCCGCCCGTCACGAAGATGAGCTTGGCGTCCTCGCCGCCCAATTCCACGGCCGCATCCACGTCGGGATACAGTTTTTTGATGGCCGTAAAGGCCGCCTGCACCTCCTGCACGAAAGGGAGCCCGCCGCGCTGTGCGAGGCCGAGTCCCGCGGAGCCCGTGACCGCGACGCGGTATGTATCGGAAAAGGCGCCCACCTTTTCCAGCTCGCCGAGCACGCACTCCTTGACGCGCGCAAAGTGGCGCACATAGGAAGTGTAGAGAATTGTTCCGTCGTCGTCGAGCACGCAAAGTTTTACCGTGGTCGAGCCGACGTCGATGCCGAGTAATTTTGCCATAATTGTCCCGTGTTGCTTTTGTTTTCTGTACTTACCGATTGTTTTTTTGTTGTTGCGCTAAATACTGTTTTTTGCACCGAATCTTGTTATTGCGCCGCGATATTTTTGCAAGGAAGAGTGTCGTTGCGACGCGATATCTTTTGACCATTATAGCACACTCGCCGAAAAATGACAACTTTCGCGCCGTGAAAATAGCAGGAAATTTTTATGTTATGCATTTGCCCCCTCCATGGGGGTGGAGCGGCGCAATTCTCATTCAACAGCCCGGTGGGCTGTGAATGGCGCCGTGACAGGAGGCGTGGCCTCGCCAACGGGGTTTGATTTGTCATTTCGAGCCGACGGGGAATGACTTTCAACGAACCGCACATCTGCGAGAAATCTTACTACGACCAAGCATGGCAGAACGAAAATAAGGTAGAGATTTCTCGACTTCGCTCGAAATGACAATTGGAATGTCCCGCCGACACCCAAGGCCTACCCCCAACGGGGGGAGGCTCTGCCCGAAGGGCGGTGGTGGGGGGGGGACTTGCCTTCCCCTCTGGGGAAGGTGTCGAACGAAGTGAGACAGATGAGGTGACCTCATCACCCGCTTCGCGGGAGCTTCCCCAGAGGGGCGCCGAGAAACCCCTCTGTCTCGGCTTCGCCTCAACATCTCCCCTTTCAGGGGCGACAAGGCACTCCGACATACCCTGCACAGCGTCAAAAAAATGCGCCCCGTGCGGGGCGCACATTTTCGGCGCATTTTTTGTATCTCTGTCGCGGTTCAGGTGTTAGCCCAATCAAAACATGCCTTGCCGCGTGGCGCAAAGTCTCACATATTCACCGTGACGGAGGGCACGACGGCGACATAGGTGCTGTCCGTCGGCATGTCGTCGAACCCGCCGAGATGGGGCTTAGCAACGCGCGCCTCCCCTCTGAGCATCTGGGCGGGCGTCTCCACCCAATAGCAATCGGCGTCGTAATTGTCGCACATCCCCCCGATGCAGCGGAGATAATCGGTGCCCGAGACCACGCGCATCCTGTTCTCGGTCTGCGGAAGCCACGCCGACTTCTCGGAGGCAAGCCCCACGCGCTCGTCGCGCTCGTTGTAGAGGAGGGCCTCCTGCTGTTCCCCGTCGAATGCCGCCTCCAAGAACTCTTGGTTGAGCCAGCGGTTGAGTGTGGAGAGCTCCCAATCGGAGTTCATCTCCTCCCCGTTGAAGGGCATGCTGTCGAGCGCATGCGCCGCCGTCAGAACGGTGTAGTTCCCCTCCGTCACCGTCTCCCAGACGATGGGCTCGAATTCAAAGCAATAGATCTTGTGCGAGCTGAAATTTTGCTTATATTGCAACTTCCAATCGCTGTCGCTCGTCTGCAACGTGTAGAGATCGCGCGGCTTGATGAAGTAAACCAAGCGATACTTCTTGCCATGGAACATCTCGTCGCGGATCCATGTATAGGGGATCTTCTTCTTGGTGAAATAGAGGGGCTGCCAACCCGCGGGATCGTTTCGCCCGGGGAGGGCAAACTGCCCGCAAAACTCCTCGATGCCCGCCCCCCGCACGAGCTTTTGCGGATAACTGCCGAAGGACACCCGCCCATCGGGGAGCCGCATCGGGGTCGCACGGCTTGCACTCTGCGCCTTGTCGGCGCCATATTCCACAAAGCGCGGATAGAGCGCAATGTCCCTGCGGAGCATGTAATTGCCCACGGAGCGCCCGTCCTCCGAGACAAAGCACTCCCCGCCGACGGGGTCGTCGTAAAACCCGATGAAGCGGAATCCCTTGCGGACGGGGTGCGTGGCGATGAAATAGGGCTTCCCGTATTGGACTTTCAACTTCTTCTCCCGCCCCATCTCGTCCGGATAGGTGACGGTGAAGATGCTCTTGATGACTTTCCCGGTCAACAAAAATCTGATCAACGCCGTATATTCCATGGCGTCTTTCTCAAATTGGAAGATGTTCTCGCTCGGCACGGCGTTGCCGTCTACATCCTTGCCCCTCTTTTCCTGATAGCAAATAAAGACGATCTTTTTTAAGTTATTCGCGCGGTCGCGGTTGAAGAAGCGCGTGTAGATGTTGTTGAGGCGATAATTGATGTCGTTGTCGGCAATGACGACCATGCACTTGCAGTGATCGATGGCGTAAAGGATCTCTGCCTCATAGCGGGCAGTCCCATAGTTGTCGATGTCCGGGAGGAAAACTTTTTGGGCGACCTCGTCGTCGAGCTGCCCCTTCACCTGCAATGCGACGTCGAATCCCTCGTCGCGGTCTTGAAGGTGGTGGTTGTCCTCATAGGCGATGAAGGCACCGTATTCCCGCCCTTTCGACGACTCTTGGATGTCGGAATATTCATCCCAGATCTCATTGATCGTCTTTGCGTATCTCAGCAGTTTGCTCTTTTCCCCCGCGCCTGCCCTTTGCACGATCCCTCTCTCGTCGTAATAGCTGAGTGCCTGTCTGAAATAGGCATTGGCGCTGAAAGAGCCATCCTCATAGGTGTGGCAGATGAGCTCCGGGAAGTCCGACTCGATGCTCTCCTCCGAAATGATGGTCTGCACGTGCATCTCCGCCAAGGCGGCGCCGAGCAGCGCATCGGGCGAGGGCCTCTTTCCGCTCGTTTGCGCTTGGTCGATGGCGATCATAAAGTGAGCTGCCGCATCCGCGAACTTCGCAATGCTCAAACTCTCATAGCCCGTCGCAATGTGCGAACTGCGCATCTGGTCAAAGTTGGAGGCAGTCCCGCAATAACGGCATTGGATCATCGACTGCCTGTTATTGATCGCTTCCTGCAATTGTTTAAAGGGGAAAGTCGCGCCACAGACAGGGCAACAAATAGGACATGCAAAAGCCATTCTCGATCCTCCTTAATAATATGAATTTCTATCGATTCTTTTCGTTCTCTTTTCCTTGCACACTCCCGAATGTCACGGAGCCTCAGTTTGTACTCTGCTCTCTGATCGTCACGGAGCCCTCGGGGAACAAATCGGTGTAGCTTTCGAGGGAGGCGGGAAGGGAGACTTCCATGAGCGCCTTGCAATCGGCGAAGGCGTTCTCCCCGATGGTCTGAATGCCGTCGCACAGCCAGAGGGATTGCAGGGAAGCAAAGCCCGCAAACGCCTCGCTCGCGATCTCCTTGGCGGCAGTGATGGATACCGACGTGAGCACGGTGCTGTCGGTGATCGTGGAGAGCTGTTTCGCGGCATCGGCCGTCTCGCCGATGAAGGGAAGGATCAAGGTCTGCAAGCTGCTGCATCCCATCAAGATCCCCGCGCCCATTTGGGTGACGGAGACGGGCACGCTGACCGCCGTGAGCAGGATACAATCGGAGAAGGCGCGGGCGCCGATCTCGGTAATCCCCTCCTGCAATGTGAGGGCGGCAAGCGCCTTGCAGCCGCGGAAGGCCTCCTCGCCAACGGTGCGCACGCTGTTCGGGAGCAGTGCTTGCGTCAATCCGCTGCCCGCAAAGGCACGGGCGCCGACGGTCGTCAAACCGTCGCCGAAGTTGACCTCGGAAAGAGCGGTGAAGTTTTGGAAGGTCCCCTCGCCGATCGTCTGCACCTTTTGCAGCGTCACGCTCTCCAAGGAAGTCGTCGCACCGTGGAACGTGGTTTCCGTGACGGAAGTCTGCATCGTCAAGGTGATCGTGCGCACGGGGCACCTCAAAAAGATGTCCGTAAAGCCGTGCTGGCCGTCGCTCACCGTGTAGTCGAGGAAGGGCATGACGACGGACGTGATACCCGCGTCCGAGAACGCCCAGGGCCCGATCTCCTCGACGGTATCCGGGATGGTGACCGACGTGAGCCCGGTGCAACCGTAGAACGCATGCGCGCCGAGCGTGACAAGGCTCTTCATCGTGACCTCGGTCAGTGCACTGTTTGCAAAGGCAAGCGTTTCGATCCGGGTCACTCTCGTCAAATCGGCATGCGTGATGCCGCTGTTCTCAAACGCGCTCGCGCCCATCCAAGTGATATTCTTCAAATCGACATCGGCGATGCCGCAGCCCGAGAAGGCATTTGCACCAATCGAGGTGACGGCTTGGGGCATCTCGAACTGTGTGAGGCTACTGCAATTTTTCACAAATCCGACGGGGATGGCCGTAATCGAGGAAGAAATCGTGACGCTCGTCAAGTTCGCGCAATCCTCAAAGATATACGTGCCGAGCACGGTGGCATTTTTGATATTTACGCTATCGAGCCCACTGCCCGCAAAGGCGGAATTGCCGACGGTCGTCAAGCCGTCGCCAAAGGTGACCTCGGAAAGAGCGGTGAAGTTTTGGAACACCCCCTCGCCGATTTCCGTTACGCGATTGAGCGTCACGCTCCGCAAGGAGGTCGCGCCCGTGAATGTCGCCGCCGTGACAGAGGTCTGCATCGTTATGGTAAGCGTGCGCACGGGGCTCTTCGAGAAAGTTTCCTCATAGCCGTGTTGCGTGTCGTCCACGGAGTAGCCGAGGAAGGGAATGACCGCAGACGTGATACCCGTGTCCGCGAACGCCCCCGGCCCAAGCTCTTCGAGGGTATCCGGGATGGTGATCGACGTGAGATCGTCGCAGTCGTTGAACGCATTCGCGCTGATGGTCACAACATGCTCCATTGTGACTTCAGTCAGCGCAGTTTGCATAAATGCGTCCGCGCCGATCCAGGTCACATTCGTCAAATCGGCACGCGTGAGGCCGCAGTTTCTGAATGCGCCAGAACCGATCCAGGTGACATTCTCCAAATCGACCTTCACGAGGCCGCTGTTCTCAAAGGCGCTCGCACTGATCGAAGTGACGGCTTCGGGCATCTCAAATTGCGCAAGGCTGCTGCAATTTTGCACAAATCCGACGGGAATGGCCGTAATCGAGGAAGAAATTGTGACGTTCGCCAAGCTCGCGCAATCCGCAAAGACATTCCGGCCGAGCTTCGTCGCACTTTCAACATTTACGGTTTTGAGCCCGCTGCCCGCAAACGCGGATTCACCAACAGTCGTCAAACCGTCGCCAAAGGTGGCTTCCGTAAGATTGGTGAAGTTTTGGAAAGCCTCCTCGCCAATCGTCTGCACGCTCTGCAACGCCACATTCTGCAAGGAGGTTGCGCCCTTAAATGTCGCCGCGATAACATTCGTCTGCATCGTTAAGGTGATCGAACGCACGGAGCTTGTGCCAAAGATCAACTCGTAGCCGTAATTGGCATCGTTGTTCATGTATCCGAGGAAGGGAATGACCGCAGACGTGATACCCGTGTCCGCGAATGCACCCCCGCCAAGCGCTTTGAGGCTATTCGGAACCGTCACCGATGCGAGCCCATCGCAACCCTTGAAAGCGTTCGCGCTGATGGTCACAACGCTCTGCATCGTGACCTCGGTCAGCGCGCTGTTTTCAAACGCACTCACGCCGACAAAAGCGACGCCCTTCAAATCGATGCTCGCAAGGCCGCTATTTGCAAAGGCATTTTCGCCAACCGAGTTGAGAGCTTCGGGGATCTCGAACTGTTTGAGGTTGCCGCAATTTTGGACAAATCCGACGGGGATGGTTTCAATCGAGGAGGAAACGGTGACCTCCGACAAGTTCGCGCAACCCGCAAAGATATA
>CANQJF010000055.1 GCA_947624225.1 uncultured Clostridia bacterium | reverse complement strand
CTTCACGGACTTGAACCGCGGACCGATCGGTTATGAGCCGACTGCTCTAACCAACTGAGCTAAAGGCCCGCATGTCCCTTGCGGCGCAATTCGCAATGCTTGTTTATCATAGTATAAATGCGCGCAATTGTCAAGTGTTTTTCGTTTGTTTTCGGGAAATTTTTTTGTTTTCCTCCCTATTTTTTTCCGCCTCCTCTCCCGTCCTTTTCCGCACGCCCTTTTTTCTTCCTCGGTGGGGTGAAGCAAGCCTTTGCGTTTTTTTCCCGCCGCGCGGGGGTCGGGGGAAAAAGAAAAACGGCCGAACGCCCGAGAAAGGTGAAATTCTTCTTGACAAACGGGAGGCAAAAGATGTAAAATATGGATAAAGCTCAAAGTTACGGAGCGGTCAAAATGAACGAGGACATTATCACCGCTGTCGCCGAGGCGGAAGCCCGGGCGGCGGAAATTCGCAAACAAGCCGAGGCGGAGGCGGCCGCAATCGTCGCGGAGGCGGAGAAAAAGGCCATGGAGCTCACCAAGGCCTCCGAGTCCGCATGCGCCGAGCTTGCGGAGACCGTCTTAAAGACGGCCCGCGAAGAGGCCGAAACCGCCTACCGGGCACAGCTCGATGCCGTGCAGGAGGAGGCTTCCGCCTATGCGGAGAAGCGCATGGAGGACGTCGGGCCCCACGTGGCCGCCGTCACGGGGAGGATCTTAAAGTGATCGTCGGGATGCGAAAACTGCATCTTGCGGCGCTCTCCTATGACAGGGACGCTGTCTTAAACGCCCTCGAACGCACGCGCGCCGTCGAGATCAAGGAGCATGCCGAGACGGAGGCGACCTCCCTCTGCACGGTGGAGCGCGAGGGGCTCGCGGACTACCTCTCCTCGCTCGAAGAGGCGCTCGGCATCATCCTCGCCCATGTGCCCGAGGGGAACGCGGCCGACCTCAAAGACGGGTTCGAAGTGAGTTACACCCAATTCCTCGCCGCTAAGGACTTCCGTCCGCGTGCGGAGGAGCTCATCCGGGAGACCGCCCGCCTCACAGAGGAGAAAGCGGCCGCCGACGGGGAGGTGGCAAGGCTGACGCGCGAGATCGCCGCGGTAAAGCCCTATACCATGTCCGCGGTGAGGTTCTCAAAATGCCACGACACCCGCAATGTGGCGGTGCGCTTGGGGCTGGTGTCCGCTCCCGCATGGGATGCGCTGCAAAAACAGTTGGATGAACTGCCTCTCGCGGCATACGAGGCCACCATGTCCGAGGAGGGGGTGCTTCTTCTCGCCGTTTGCCATCGGGAGAGCCTGCAAACGTTCGAGTCCCTGCTGTCCGCGGCGTCCTTTTCCTCCTGTCCCTACACGGGGGAGCGCACGGGCGCGGAGCTTTCGGCCTCCCTCGAAAGGGAGTTGCAAGCGCAGCGCGAACGGGCAAGCGCGGCCGAAGAGGGGCTCGCCGCCCTCGCTTCGGAGGTGCGTCCCCTCAAAATTTATTGCGACTATGTGGGATTCGAGCTCGAAAAGGCGGAGGCGTGCGGCAAGATGCAGGCCACCGCGCATGCCGTATTCATGGAGGCATTCGTGCCCGCCGACGGGGAGGAGACGGTAAAGGCCGCTCTCGACGCCCTCGGCATCCCGCTCTTCTGTGAATTTTCCGATCCCGCGGAGGATGAATTTATCCCCACCCTCACGCGCAACAATAAAATTGTCTCCAATTTCGAGACGGTCACCAACATGTATTCCGCGCCGAACGCAAGGGAGCTGGACCCCAACACCGTCATGTCTTTCTTTTACAGCCTGTTCTTGGGCTTCATCATGGCGGACATGGGCTATGGGCTCATGATGATGCTCGGCGGATTTTTCATTTGGAAGAAGAAAAAGGGCGATATTGCCAGCCTCGGCGGCGTGTTCGGCATCGGCGGGGTATTTGCCCTGCTGTGGGGGATCCTGTTTAACTCCCTCTTCGGAGAGCGCGTGCTGCCCTTTACGTTGATGCCCGACGCGCAGACGGCGATGTATTCCCTCGCGGGGATCGATCTTCCCGCCGTGCTCATCATTGCGCTGCTCTTGGGTATTTTCCAGCTCTGTGCGGGCTATCTGTGCAAATTCGCCCAGTGCGTGCACCGCAAGAGGCCGTGGGACGGCGTGTTCGACGGGCTGGTCTGGGCCGTCTTTTCCCTCGGCGCCTTTCTCGCCGTCGTGGGGCTTACGGAGGACTTCGGCATGCCCGTGCTTGCGGGGGTCGGCGGCGTCACCGCGGGCGTCTCGCTGCTCGTGGCCGTGTGTACGGCGGGGCGGCACGAGAGGCTGCTCGGCAAATTCACAAAGGGCTTCGGCTCGCTCTATGGCCTCATCAACTACTTCACCGACGTTCTGAGCTACATCCGTCTTTACGGGCTCATGCTGACGGGCGCGGTCATTGCGCAAGTCATCTCCGACTACTCCCTGCAATTCATCGCCTCGGGCTCCGTGCTCATCGTGCTGGGGGTCGTCCTCATGGTGGTGGGGCATGTGTTCAACCTTGCCATCTCCCTGCTCGGCGCCTACATCCATACGGCGCGCCTGCAATACGTGGAGTTCTTCGGCAGGTTCTATGAGGGCGAAGGGCGGCTCTTCGACCCCCTCGGCTCGCACGCAAAGTATATCTCTTTGGAGTTGGAAAAGAGGGCGCAACCGCCCCAAGAGGCGACTTAGAGAGGTAACCGCCCCCCAAGGCGACTTAAAAATGGCTCGCCCCAAAGGCGGCTTAAAGAGGTGCAATCGCCGCAACAGAAAGCGGCTTGACGATAGATACTATACGGAGGTTTTTTGTTACATGTATTCAACCGGTTATGTGATTGCGATCATCGGGATCGCGCTGTGCGTGGTCCTTTGCGGCGTGGGGTCGGGGCTCGGCCTCTACAAGACGGCGAGCGCAACCGCGGGCGTTCTCGGGGAAAATCCCAAGAAGTTCGGCAAGCTCATCATCCTCATGCTGCTCCCCGCCACGCAGGGGCTTTACGGCTTCCTCATCGCCATCCTTGCGACGAACAAGTTGGGCGCGCTGATGGAAGTGGCCGAAGCGTCACAGGCGTTGGCACAGGGCTGGGCGATCTTTGCGGCCTGCCTGCCCATGGCGATCTCGGGCTTTGTCTCGGCGTTCTTCCAGGCAAAGGCGGCGGTCAACTGCATCTATGCGGCGGCCAAGCAGGACCTCGGCTTTAAAGTGGCCATGGGCCCCGCGATGATCGAGTTCTATGCCCTCCTCGGCCTCGTCATCTCCCTGCTTCTCGTCATCAGGATCTAAGGCAATGGGAAGAGAAGAGATCGTAGAACGCATTCTCTCGGATGCACAGCGGGAGGCGGAGGAGACCGTGCGCGCCGCAAAGGCGCATGCGGAGGACATTCTCGAAGCCGCCCGTCGGCAGTGTGCGTTGGAGCGTGCGGAGGCACAGCGGGAGGCGGAGGCGCAGGGGTTGCGCATCCGTGAGGGCAAGGAGGCGCTCGCGAGGCTGGACGGGGCAAAGATCCGTCTCGCCGCGAAAAGGCGCGTCCTCGATGCCGTCTATGTGCGTGCCCTCGCCGCGCTCCTGTGTCTCGACAGGCACGATGCCCTCGCGCTCTCCGAACGTCTGCTCAAAGAGAATGCGGAGAGGGGAGACGAGATCGTCTTTTCCGAAGATTTTCCCTACCGTGAGGACGTCGAGGCGCTCTCTATCGTCGGGGAAATGCAGCTGTCCGTGAGCGAGGAGCGCCCCGATTTGGGCGGCGGCTTTGTGCTCCGCGGAAAGACTTCGGACAAGGACGTCACCTATTCCGCACTGCTTGCGGCGGACAGGGAAGCGCATCAGGCCGAGATCGCCCTTGCGCTCTTCGGGGACCAATAAATTCGGAGACCACAATGGGATACGGCACCGTATACACAAACGGCGTGATCGCCGTAAAAGAGAGGCAACTCTTGGGTGAAAAGCTCCTTCGCCTTGCTTCCATGACGGCGGAGGAGGCGCTCCGCACGCTCTCGGAGAGCGGATTCGGCGCGGGCGGCGGCGATGATCCCGTCCTTGCAGAGGAACGGGCGCTCGACGCATTCATCCGGGAATATGCCCCCACGCAGGCGGACAGGGCATATTTTCTCGCCCCGCGCGACTTCCACAACCTCAAAGCGCTGTATAAGGCGGAAAAGCTGGGCTCGGATCCCGCGCCCATGCTTGCACCCGAGGGGATGTGGCAGATGGCGGAGCTGGAAGCGATGCTCGCGCAAAAAAAGCCGCCCGTCCCGGACATCGCAGAGGATGCGACGGGTGCGGAGATCGGCGCCGCCTTTGATCGTGCCATGTATGCCTACCTCTTCCGCGCGTGTGCGAGGCGGGGGGATCTCAAAAAACTTTTGCGGGCGCGCGTGGATATGACGAACATCCTCACTGCATGCCGTGTTTCGGACATGGGTGCCTTAGATTCGTTCTATATCCCCGGCGGGATGCTGAAAAAAGAGCAGTTTGAAGCCGCTCTTTCCTCCGATGCGGAGGCGCGGGAGAGCGCCTTTTCGGGCACGCCCTACCGGGAGTTCTATGCGGCTTGCCTCGGGGCGGTCCGGCCGCCCTACACGGGGGCGGAGCGTCTGCTCGAAAGTTTTGAGGAGAAGAGCTATTCCGAGCGCCGGTTCGGCTTGGAGGGGCGGGAGCCGTTCCTCTACTATGTATTCCGCCGCCGCGCGGAGATCCGGAACGTGCGCGTCATCCTCGTCTCGCTCAGGGCGGGCGTGCCGTCGTCCGAGATCGAAAAACGGCTTGCGGGGGTGAAGTGATGCAGGGAAAAATGGCAGTCGTCGGCCCGGCCGAGACGATCATGGTATTCAAGGCCGCGGGCGTGGAGGCTTTCCCCGCCCCGGATGAGAAGAGCGCGCGGGAGGTGCTCCGCAGGGTCGCGCACGACTATCCCGTCGTCTTTCTCTCGGAGGAATACGCGGAGCCGCTCAAAGACCTCCTCAAACGCTTCGACGAGGAGGCCTATCCGGTGGTGCTCCCCATCCCCACGGGGCGGGAGACGGGTTACGGAGAGGCATTCTTAAAGACATCCATGGAACGCGCCCTCGGCGTGGACATTTTGTTCAAGAAATAGCATCAAGAAATAGGGGAATTGTTTAACAAGAAGGACGGATATGGTTGGTAATGTTGGGAAAACGGTAAAAATTTCGGGGCCGCTCATCGTCGCCGAGAACATGGCAGACGCCAAGCTGTTCGACGTCGTTCACGTCTCCGATCTGCATCTGGTGGGGGAGATCATCGAACTCCGCGGTGACAGGGCCTCCATCCAAGTGTATGAGGAGACCTCGGGCTTGGGGCCGGGGGAGGACGTCGTCTCGACGGGCGAGCCGCTCTCCGTGGAGCTCGCGCCGGGGCTGCTCACGGGCATTTTCGACGGCATCCAGCGCCCGCTCACGACGCTGAGTTTCAAATACGGCAACCGCATTTCGCGCGGCGTCTCCGTCAACGCGCTCAGCCGCGACAAGAAGTGGCACTTCACGCCCAAAGTGAAAGCAGGAGATGCCGTGCAGGAGGGGGACATCCTCGGCGTCGTGCAGGAGACGGAGATCGTCGAGCACCGCATCCTCGTGCCCAACGGCATGGAGGGCAGGGTCATCTCCGTTGCCGAGGGAGACTTCACGATTGAAGAGCCCGTCGCGCGCATCAAGACGGAGAAAGGGGAGGAGCACGTGTGCATGCTCCGCAAGTGGCCTGTCCGCAAGGGGCGGCCCTACCGCGAAAAGTTCTCCCCCGATTGCCCCATGGTGACGGGCCAGCGCGTCATCGACACGCTCTTCCCCATTGCCCGCGGCGGCGTTGCGGCCGTGCCCGGGCCGTTCGGGAGCGGAAAGACGGTCGTGCAGCACCAGCTCGCCAAGTGGGCGGATGCCGACATCATCGTCTATGTCGGATGCGGGGAGCGCGGCAACGAGATGACGGACGTGCTCAACGAGTTCCCCGCCCTCAAAGACCCCAAGACGGGGGAGCCCCTGATGAAGCGCACGGTGCTCATTGCGAACACTTCGGATATGCCCGTGGCGGCGCGCGAGGCCTCCATCTATACGGGCATCACGATTGCGGAATACTACCGCGACATGGGCTACAACGTTGCGATCATGGCCGATTCCACCTCCCGTTGGGCGGAGGCATTGCGTGAAATGAGCGGCCGTCTCGAAGAGATGCCCGGCGACGAGGGCTATCCCGCTTACCTCGCCAGCCGTCTCGCCGAATTCTATGAGCGCGCGGGCGTGGTGAAGCTGCTCGGGAGCGACGAAAGGGTGGGGTCGGTCACCGCGATCGGCGCCGTCTCTCCTCCCGGCGGGGACCTCTCCGAGCCCGTCTCGCAGGCGACCCTCCGCATCGTCAAAGTGTTCTGGGGGCTCTCCGCCTCCCTTGCCTACAAGCGGCACTTCCCCGCCATCGATTGGCTCATCAGCTATTCGCTCTATGCGGACAAGATGAAAGGGTGGTATGATAAGAACGTCGGCAAGGGCTTCTTCAAATACCGTCAATTCGCCATGACGACGTTGCAGGAGGAGGCCTCGCTCGATGAGATCGTCCGCCTCGTCGGCATGGACGCGCTCTCCTCGCACGACCGCCTCATCATGGAGACGGCCAAGATGATCCGCGAGGACTACCTGCACCAGAATGCTTTCCACGAGGTGGATACTTACACCTCCCTGCACAAACAGCTCCTGATGCTGCTCACCATCTACCAGTTCTACACGCTCTCCGAGGAGGCCGTGGGGCGGTTCGTCGCCCTCGACGATATCTTAAAGTGCCCCTTTATGGAGAAGATCGGGCGGGCGAAATATGTCGAAGAGAGCGATCTTTCCGCGTTCGACGAACTCATCGGCGAGATGAGCGCGGAGATCAAGGCGCTTGCCGAGGGAGGAGACAGCGATGTATAAGGAATATAAGACGATCCGCGAGGTCGTGGGGCCCCTGATGCTCGTGGAGGGCGTCGAGGGGGTGACCTACAACGAACTCGTAGAGATTTTGTGCCAAGACGGCGAAGTGCGGCGGGGGAAAGTGTTGGAGATCAACCGCGACAAGGCGGTCGTGCAGCTCTTCGAGAATGCGCAGGGATTGCAGATCTCCACCTCCAAGGCGCGCTTCCTGGGCCATGCCCAACAGCTTGCCGTCTCCAAGGATATGCTCGGCCGCGTCTTTGACGGCATGGGCATGCCCCGTGACGGCGGTGCGCCCGTCATCCCCGAAAAGATGCTCGATATCAACGGCGAGCCCATCAATCCCGCCGCGCGCGACTATCCCAACGAGTTCATCCAGACGGGCGTCTCGGCTATCGACGGATTGAACACGCTGGTGCGCGGGCAAAAGCTCCCCGTTTTCTCGATGAGCGGACTTCCGCACGCCGAGCTCGCGGCGCAGATCGCGCGGCAGGCCAAGGTGCGGGGCTCGGACAGCAATTTCGCCGTCGTATTTGCCGCCATCGGCATCACCTTTGAGGAGGCGCAATACTTCATCGACGACTTCCGCCGCACGGGCGCCATCGAGCGGACGGTGCTGTTCACCAATCTTGCCGACGACCCCGCCGTCGAGCGCATCGCCACGCCGCGCATTGCGCTCACCTGTGCCGAATACCTCGCCTTTGAGTGCGGGATGCACGTGCTCGTCATCATGACGGACATCACCAACTATGCGGAAGCGCTCCGCGAGGTCTCCGCGGCCCGGCGCGAGATCCCCGGGCGGCGGGGCTATCCCGGCTACCTCTACACCGACCTCGCCTCCCTCTATGAGCGCGCGGGCAGGATCAGGGGCTGCAAGGGCTCCATCACCCAGATCCCCATCCTCACGATGCCCGAGGACGACAAGACGCACCCCATCCCCGACCTCACGGGCTACATCACCGAGGGGCAGATCATCCTCTCGCGCGACCTCTACAAGCGCGGCATCGACCCGCCCATCGACGTGCTCCCGTCCCTC
>CANQJF010000054.1 GCA_947624225.1 uncultured Clostridia bacterium | reverse complement strand
GAGATACAAAATAAATCCGAACCAATCACGGGTTACGATTACCCTTGTTGAGTTCGGATTATTTTGATTTGGTGGAGCTAACGAGATTCGAACTCGTGACCTCTTGAATGCCATTCAAGCGCGCTACCAACTGCGCCATAACCCCAAATTCGGTTGTCCATCCCCAAAAACTTGCGTCCACCGCCCCAAAAAGCGGCGCGTCCACGGGAAAGTATGATAATTATAGCAGAAGCAGGGGGCTTTGTCAAGACATTTCGCGCGTTTTCCAAAAATCCGTCCCAACAAAAAATTTTCTTCTTTAAGACCTCCCCGCCGCGTTTATTACAACTTCCCCCGCCGCGCCACACCTGCCGCCACAACTTCTGCTCCTAAAACCTCCCGCCGCGCCACACCTGCCGCCACAACTTCTGCTCCTAAAACCTCCCGTTGCGCCACACCTGTCGCCACAACTTCCGCGCCTAAAATTTTCCCCTCACTCTAAACTCTCCCCGCGCATCCAAATTCTTCCCGCCATTCCTCCCGTCTCGCGCCGTTTTAAAAACATTGCGGGGCAATTTTGCAAAAATTCTTGACAAAAATGCGAGCAAATGGTATTATTTAGATGTACATCAAAATAAGGTAACAATGCAAGAGGAGAAAGGCGGATGGACGTTTGGGGCGCGTTGGCAGACCGCACGCGGCGCGAGATTCTCGATCTTTTGAAAGCACGGCCGTACACCGCGGGGGAAATTTCCGATCAATTTTCGCTGTCGCAGGCGACGGTCTCGCACCACCTTGCCGTCCTCCGGGAGACGGGGCTCGTCACGGCGTCCCGCCGCAGTCAGACCATCATCTATGCGCTCGATCCGCGCGCGTTCAGGCAGCTCATGCGCGGGTTGGACGAGTTTTTGAGTAATTAAGCGCTTGCGCGCTGAAAAAAGAACCACCGAAACCGGGCGCAAAAAGGGCGCCGAGAGGGGGATTATGAAGCATTCCATCACATACACGGTATTTTCCGTTGTCAATCTCATTGCGTTTTTGATCGTCACGGCATGTATTCCGGGGCAGGTCGCCGTCGGGTTGAATGGCGGGCTGGTCGACCGTCTCGGTTCGCCATGGCAGTTTTTGGCGTTGCCGTCGCTGTCGGTGCTGCTCTCGGTGGCGCTCTTTGTCATCGATTTGCGGATGAAGAAAGGCAAATACGCCATGGAGGCGATCACCGTGTTCGTCGGTGCGCTCTTTGTCTGTGCCGGTTGGGCGTTTTTGGGCATTGCGGCGCAGGGGGCGGCTTTCGGGGAGCGCGTGTATTTCCCTTACGCCACGGTGACAGCCCTGCCGCTCTCGATGATCCTGCTCATTTTGGGCTACCTGCTTCCCTTTGCCGAGCCCATCGGTCCGCTGAGCATTTTTGCGCCGCAGAAAGCGACGTGGGGGAGGCATGCCCGCATCGGGCGCGTGATTTTCATGGCGGCGGGCACGCTGACGGCCGTTGTCTCCGTGATTTTTGCCTGTAATTTTAAGGCGGAGTACGATTACGTTGCCATTGCGGTGGTTGCCGCGGCGGTGGCAATTTCCGTGGCGGGCATGGCGCTTTACAGCCGCGCAAAGTGACAGATTGGAATGAATAAGTTAGAGCTGAGTTGAAAGGCTGAAAAAGTTAAAAGGCCGAAAGGTTAAGTTGACGAGTCAAAAGGTTGAAGAAATAAGTTGACGAGTTGAAAAGCATTTGGATGAGGACAGGGCGAAGTCGTTTCACCGCGGCTTCGCTTTTTTTGTGCACCGAACAGTGAGAGGCACGAAAAAGCGGCATGGAGAAGCGTTACGGGGAAGCGTCACTTGCCCCCAACGGGAGGAGCGACGCATGAGCCCCCTCCATGGGAGGGGGGTAGGGGGGTGGGGTGGCGATGAGGCTTGGTAGAAAAGCCAATCCCCCCCATCCGTCGCTTGTTCCTCGCGACACCCTCCCCCCCAAAGGGGTAGGGCTTGGTTTAGTCGCGACCTCGCTGTCCCCGTTGGGTGGCGACCAAGCATGGTCGCGCCCTTACAGGGGCGGCAAGGCCTCATCCGTCACGGCCTCGTTGTCACCATACACCCTCCGATAAGGCAAAGTTTCGCGCTTGTTCGTAAAGATCCGCATAAATATTTTTTCGCAAAACTGTTCCAAAACGCCAAAAATATGGTATGATGTAAGATAATTTGGAGGTTTGCGTGAAAGATCGGAGTTCCGTCAAGGACAGTCTCAGTCCCAAAAAAGAGCCCGATAAGGCGTGGTATCTCTCGCTTCTCGAAGAGGGCGAGCAGTTTTCCTATGAGGAGGGGCATTTGCGCGCCGTCCTTGCCGCGCTCAAAATTTTTTACGTCAACCGCTATCGGGAGAAGATCGCCGCCATCAAGGCGGAAATCGCGGCGACGCGGGGCAAAGAGGGTTACTCCGCGCAGGACTATCAGACCATTCTCGCAAAGAATGCCGAGATCGAGAGCCTGACGCACAAGCTCAATTCCTTTAAGTGCTTCTTCTCCGAGCCCTATTTTGCGCGCATGGACGTGGTGGACGACAAGGAGGGCTACAACAGCTACTACATCGGGAAGAAAGGGGACGTCAATCTCGAAATCGTAGATTGGCGTGCACCGCTCGCCGTAAGATACTATCAAAAGAGCCGCGTCAACTTCACCATCAACGAATACGAATACCGCACCGTGCTCCGCCGCGCGCTCTCCGTCAAGAACGGAAAGCTGCTGGACTTTAAGAACGAGTATCTCTCCGTCAAGGACGTGCTCACGCCCGAGGAGATCGCGGGCAGGGATGAAGAGCTGCTCTTCGATCCCTATCTCCGCAGCATCATTCAGAGCCGCAAGGACGACGTGCACATCCGCGACATCATCAAGACCATCTGTGAGCAGCAGTTTGATATCATCACGCGGCCCGAGCGGGAGAGCTTTGTGTTGCAGGGCTGTGCGGGCAGCGGAAAGACCATGATCCTCCTGCACCGCCTCAGCTATCTAATGTATAACAACGACGCGCTGAGCCCCCGCGATGTGCTGGTCATCACGCCCTCCGATTCTTTCAACGCTTTCATCGACGAGCTCTCGCAAGTGTTGGAGCTCAAACGGGTCTCCACCGTCACGATGACGAATTACTTCTTCCGCACGCTCAAAAACGAGGGCATCGACCTTGCGGAGCGGCTCACGGGCGAGCGCGAGAAGCCGGAGTATCTCGCCTATCTCTATTCGGAGAAATTTGCGCGGGATGCCGCAAAGCAGGTCTCACGCCTGTATGGGGATGTGTATGGCCTGTTTACGTCCGAGGAGTGCCGCGAGGTGGCCGTGCGCATCTATGATGACTGCCTCAGAAAGAAGCGGGGATTTTCGCGCATCAAGAATGCCTCCACGCGCATCCGACGCGCTGTGCTCGGCGAGTTGAAAGAGAACAAGGAGGGGGGATTTTACTTCACCAAGCCTTTCCGCAGTCTCATTTCCGCGTTCACGCAGGTGGAGGACTTCCTCACGTATGTGCTGAAAGAGCCGCCGCGCAGTCCCGACCACTTCTTCCGCCAATTCACGGAATTCTACCGCTGTGCACACTTCATCTCGGCGAACGGGTCGGGCATCTTGCAGGGGGCCGCCGAGGACCTCCGTTTGCTTGCGGGCACCGTAGACCGCGAGATCTTTGACTTAAAGCGCTATCGCATGCGCCGGGGCGGGGAGGAGGTCTACACCTATGCCGAGCGCATCGAGCGCCGCGAGGAGCTCAAAAAAGAGGCGGCGGGCATTTGCGTTCTTCTCGAAGAACTCGGGGAGGGGATGGCGTTGTTCGGGGAATTCTATGGCGTCATGCGCCTTACGGGGCCCTGTGCCGAGCTCGGCAAATGCCGCGACGGCGTGGACATTGCGCGGTGGCTGTACCGCGAGACGGTCAAAAAATACAAGCGGCGCTATGGCATGCAGGGCATCTTCCCCTCCGACGGCTATGCGCTCACCTATGTGCTCACCGAGGCGGGCAGAACGCTCACCCCGCGCTATGGTTTGGTATTCATCGACGAGGGGCAGGATGTCTCCCGCGGCGAATATGCCCTGTTAAAGCGCATCCACGCGGAGGCGGCTTTCAACGTGTTCGGGGACCTCAAACAGAACATCACCGGTTGGCGGGGCGTGGAGAGCTGGGAATCGCTCGCCTGTCCCGTGTATACCTTAAAGCAGAACTATCGCAACACCAACGAGATCGTGGAGTTTGTCTCGGGCGTCCTCGATGCGGACATGCTGCCCATCGGCCTGCACGGGAGCGCGGTGCACACCCTTCGCCTTCGGCAGGTGACGGGCTTTTTCCGCGGCAAGGCGGGGCTGAAAGCGGTCATCGCAAAGGAGGAGTTTTTGCCCCTCTTCGATAAGCGCGGCTACAAGCGTCTCTCCACCGACGGAAAGCTGTCCGGGAGCCGGATCAACGTGATGACCGTCTATGAGAGCAAGGGGCTGGAATTTTCGGCTGTGGCCGTTTACGATGGGGGCATGTCCGAGAATGAGAAGTACATTGCCTACACGCGCGCCCTCGCCGAACTCGCTATCATAAAGGATTGAAGTGCCGCATCACGATGGACGCTACCTGCAAAGGTTGTCGGGCGGCGCTCTGCAAATTTCTTTGAAAACGTGCATTTTCCATGTCTCTGCCTCCATGCGGGAGGCGGTTTTTTTACAAAATTTCCCCAAATACTTGCCAAAACCCGCACATTGTGTTATACTGACCGTGCGCCACAACTGAATATCGATTTAAGAATATGGCTACAACCACGGCTGGGGTGTATCCTTTTTTCCGTATTCTTAAATCCGTGAAAAAGTTGTGGCGCAACACATCGGGATACTCCGAGCGGGCGTTCCCTTTGTGGAGCGCCCTTATTTTTTTACGAAAATTTTTTAGGAGGAAACATATGAAACACAAAATGGGAAGGATGCTCCCGGCGTTTTTGACGGCGTTCTGCCTCGTCTTTGGCCTCACGGGATGCGATCTCTTCGGCGGTGGCACGGACGAGGACATGTCGCCGCCCGAGAACTTGTCCATCTGCACGGAGAGCACCGTTTCGCGGGCCCCCGAAGGAAAGAAATATCAACCGACGGACAGCTTCGAGCTCATGGACGGCAACTACTATTACATTTTCTATCTCGGGATCATCGATTGGGTGCCCCTCAATCCCGCAAGCGCGAGCGGTTTCTATTATAGTGGAAAGGAAAAGACTTCGCACACGTTCTCTTTGGAGCGCTTTGTTGAGACGGAGACGGTGGACACACTCCGCACGGCATTGGAGACGGGCGTCTCCCTCTCCACCAAGACCTATGTCAAGGACTCCGTGGGCGTAAAAGCGGGGACTCTTGAAGCAAAAGTGGAGGCGGGCATCGAAAACTCCATGACGACGAGCGTGAAGGAGACGCTCGAACACTCCGTGAAGAACGTAAGCCGTTATCAGGAGGACACAAAGCAGGTGTTCACCTATGAGATGACGCCCGGCGTCAACCCGGCGGGATACTATCTGTATACGACGGTGGCGAGCATGAAGGTGTATGAGAGCGTCGTCTATGATCCCGTGTCGGATGTGATCGTCTACATGAACTCCTTCGGCGTGTTGGGGCAGGGCCTTCCCGGGCTCGTATGGTCGGAGACGAGCTTCTTCGAGATGAACGATCCCGGCCTCACCTTTGAGGAGGAGAAGCTGGGCGCTTTCGAGAAGCCGAGCAAAAAGTTGGAGAGCCAAACCGTGGAGGTGAATGCAGACGGCGGCATCTGTGAGATCTCTTCCACCGAGGTGGCGGTGGGCATGCCCTATGCCTCGCTTCCCGTTCCCATCCGTCATGGTTACAACTTCGACGGTTGGTACGCGGGAGATCAAAAGATCGAGGAGGGGACCGAGGCGGTGTCCTTCCTCCCCATCACGGCAAAATGGACGATGATCACGAAACAAAACATATATAAATGGGGGGAAGTGACACTTGACACCTTGGCTTTCACGAATGTTCCGAATACAAGGGTGAATATAATTTTCAATTTGAGCGATTACTTTGATGTATCGGCATTGCGGCAAGGGAATTATCGTTTATACGTTACGATAGAATGCGATTTGAAGGCCGAAAAGGGAATCTCCTCTCCCACGCGTGTTTGCCGTTTTAAATTTACTTCGAGCAAAGATGAGCTTTTCGAACTCGAAGCGGTAATCAATAGTTCGCAAACTTCCTATTCCCACGTAATCTTATCCTCGGATGGTGCAAGCGGCGGTGAAAACGGAATTTCTCTCTCCCGTTTGGCAGGCCAACTTGAATTGGAAATCTATACCAATAACGTTGCCGATATTACGGTAAAAGATGTCTATATCAAGCTGAGATTCGAGCAATAAAATGAAAAGCAGTGAGGCATGTCCGAAAGGCATGCCTCATTTTCGTTTTTCCCGTGGAGGCAGGAGGTGGGGGGAAAGGGGCAAAAAATAGAAGTGCGGAAAACGGACGCAAACGTTTGCAAAAAAACGCGGGATGTGGTATCATGGCATCGGTGAGCGCCTTTCGAAGATTGCGGCGCCACGGCGGTTTCTATGAAAAACATATTTCTTCTCGATATGGACGATACGCTGCTCGATTTTCCGAGGGCGGAACGGTTGAATTTTTCCATGGCGCTCGAAGCCCACGGCGTGGCCGATTCCGATGCGCTCTATGCCCGCTTCCACGCCATCAACGACGGTCTCTGGCGCATGCTCGAACGCGGGGAGATCGGGCGCGAGGAGCTCAAATGCGAGCGCTTCCGTCTGCTCTTTGCGGAGTTCGGCATCGCGGCGGACCCCGGGAGCGTCTCGGCCTTTTACTTCGATCACTTCCCCGCGCTGTGCTTCCCTTTCGAGGGCGCCGAGGAGTTCTTGCGGGAGCTCTCGCGGCGGGGGCGGGTGTATATCACCACCAACGGCGGGGCGAAGATCCAGCGCAGCCACATCTCCCTCGCGGGCTTTTGGCCCTACCTCGCGGGCGTGTTCATCTCCGAAGAGTTGGGCGCGGACAAGCCCTCCGAGGCCTATGTCGAGGCCGTGCGAAGCGGCATCGAGAACTTCGAGCCCGCCAGCGCTGTCTACATTGGCGACAGCCTGACCTCGGACATGGTATGCGCCGAGCGCCTCGGTGTGGATTTTATCCTGTTCAGAAAGCGGGGGAGACCCGCAAACTTTTTCGGGAACTTTGCTTCCGATTTTTCAACGGCGCTCCGCCTGATCTTCGGGGACGAGGCCGGAGAAAAACCGAAAACCGGCCCATGAAAGAAATCCGGCCAAGCGGATGAACAGGCAGAAAAAGAACAAGCGGGGAGAGAATAAACAAAAAAATTATTGAGTAAAAACGAGGCAGAGCGGCAGAGGGGAGCCTCCCATGCGGCTCTGTTTTTTTGTTTGCCGCCCCGCACACGGCTCTGTTTTTTTATTCAACGTTTTTGGGAAACCACCGCAAAATCCTGTGAAACGCTTGCCAATCCTTTCTATATGTGGTATAATACGTAAGATAATTATCACATTCTTACGAGGTATTCATGCAACAGAGTCATTACGACGCAAGGGACATCACCATTCTCGAAGGGTTGGAGGCGGTCCGTCTCCGCCCGGGAATGTATATCGGCTCGACGGGTCCCAAGGGGCTTCATCACATCCTGTGGGAGATCGTCGACAACGCCATCGACGAGGCCGCAAACGGCTTTGCAGACAAGATCGACGTGCGCATCTACAAGGACGGCAGCGTCTCCGTGGAGGACAACGGCCGCGGCATTCCCACCGACATCCACCCCAAGACCAAGGTCTCGGGCGTGCAAGTCGTCTTTACCCAGCTGCACGCGGGCGGCAAATTCGACGAACATAACTACTCTTTCTCGGGCGGTCTGCACGGCGTGGGCGCCTCCGTCACCAATGCCCTCTCCAAGTGGCTGAAAGTGCGCGTGCGCAAGAACGGCACGACGTGGGAGATGGAGTTCCATTCCTATTACGACAAGGAGAAGAAGAAGTGGGAATCGGGCATCCCCGTCGGTCCGCTCGTCGACACCAAGGAAAAGACCAAGCTGCACGGCACCTTTGTGCACTTCATGCCGGACAGCGACGTGTTCGCGACCACCGAGTTCTCTCTCCAAACGATTGCGCACCGCCTCAACGAGCTGGCTTTCCTCAACAAGGGCATCACCATCACGCTCACCGACGAGCGCATCACGCGCAACGAGTTCAAGGCACAGAGCGAGGGGGAAGCGGAGGACATCGTTCAGCTCGATCTCGATGGCGCCACCCAGCCCTATTCCGTCTCCTATCATTACGAGGGCGGCATCTCCGACTTCGTATCTTTCTTGAACGACGGCAAGACGACGCTCTACAATAAGCCGCTCTACTACAAGTCCGAAAAGGACGGCATCCTCGTGGAATTCTCCATCCAACACACGTCGGAATTCACCGAGAGCCTCTTCTCTTTCGTCAACAACATCCCCACGCCCGAGGGGGGCTACCACGAGATGGGCTTCCGCAGCGGTCTTTCGCGCATGCTGAACGCCTATGCCCGCGACAACAAGCTCATCAAGGACAAGGACCCCAACTTCCTCGGCGACGACTTCCGCGAGGTCATAGAGGTCGATGAGCCCCGCCAAGATCTTG
>CANQJF010000053.1 GCA_947624225.1 uncultured Clostridia bacterium | reverse complement strand
CCCGCTCGTGACGCCCGTCCCCGCGAGTGTGGATGACGATTACATTGCCGAGCTCGAAAAGCTCACGCTCTCCGCGGAGGCGGTGAAAGCGTGCGGCAAGGACCTCAAACTCGTCTACACGCCCGTGCACGGCTCGGGTTACATCCCGGTCATGCGCATTCTCCAAAAGCTCGGCATTCACGTGCATGTCGTCGAGGAACAGACCACGGAGGATCCCGCATTCTCGACGGTGGCCGTTCCCAATCCCGAATTCAAGGAGACGCTCTCCATGGGGATCGCGCTCGCGAACAGCATCGAGGCCGACGTCGTATTCGGCACCGACCCCGATTCCGACCGCCTCGGCGTGGCCGTCAAGGACGAGAAAGGGGAGTTCCACGCGCTGTCCGGCAACCAAGTGGGGATCCTGTTGCTCGACTATATCCTCACCCGCCTCAAAGAGGAGAACGCTCTGCCCGCCAATGCGGCAGTCGTAAAATCCTTTGTCACGACGGGGATGGCCAAGCTCATCTGCGACGATTTCGGCGTTGCGCTGTTCGAGACGCCCGTCGGGTTCAAGTTCATCGGCGAGAAGATCAAGCTGTGGGAAGCGGACGGTTCGCACACCTTCGTATTCGGCTTCGAGGAGAGCTGCGGCTACTTACGTGGCACCCATGCCCGCGATAAGGACGCTGTTGTTGCCTCCATGCTGTGCGCCGAGATGGTCTGCTACTACACCTACATCGGCAAGACGGTGTATGGAAGATTGCAGGAGATCTATCAAAAATACGGCTATGTGCTGGATAAGAACGTCTCCATCCAATATGCGGGCCTCAACGCGATGAAAGAGATGAACGCCGTTGTGGACGGGTTGAAGAAGCTCTCCGTGGCCGCTTTCGGACCCTTTCAAGTGACGGCCATGCGCGACTATTCGGCCTCCGTGCGCACGCTTGCAGACGGCACCAAGGAGACGCTGGATATCCCCAAGTGCAACTGTGTCTACTATGAGTTGGAGGGCGGCGGATTCATCTGTGTGCGTCCCTCGGGCACCGAGCCCAAGCTCAAAATCTACTACTCCGTGAAAGCGGCCGACGAAAGCGCCGCACAGGCAACCCTCGCCCTCATCCAAAAGGACGTCGAAAAAATTATAAAGTAAGTTCACGAAATTTGTTTTCTTTTCGCGCTGTCATTCCGAATGCGGCGCCTTGCCGCATATCCCCTTGGCAGAACGCTATGGTATGGCACAGAAAACAAATTTCCGTGACGGAAATGTGCGTTGGCGCCTTAACGGGTTCAGCCTCTCATTCGTTCCATCGGACAAGAAGCCGACAGGGCTCGGCAAATTGAGTCGCCCACGCCCGAAATAAATTCGGGCTAAGGCAAGAGAATTAAAAGGCCTACCCCTTTGGGGGGGCTCCGCCTACAAGGCGGTGGTGGGGGGCCAAGACATGGTTAAGCCCTTGCTGTCCCTCATGGAGGGACAGCTCCCTCAAACGAAGTAAAAAAATCGCCTGCTGAGGTGTGCATCTCGGCAGGCTTTTTTTATTTTGCATCTTCTTTGCGGGTCGTGGCAAAAAATTTCCGCAACGGCTTGACTTTCTCTTCAAAAAGGTGCTATACTGAAAGTGCCAAACAAACTTTATATCTCATCGCAAGGAGGGCGCGGGTTTTTTCATGTAAATTTAAAGCCAGGGGGGAGTCTACCCTTCCTATATTGGCGTCAATATTAGAATTGGCAAGATTGCAAATTCCAATATATTGGCGTAATATAGGCTTAAAAACCGTGCCGTATATAAAGTTTGTTTGGCGACAACCGGAGTTTGCATTTTGCATGCGCTGACTTCGGTTGGCGCATTTTTTATTCACAAGGAGAATTCTCATGAAAAAATGGCTTGTAACAATTTTGTCGCTCATGTTTGCGGTCTGTCTCTGCTTGGGCCTCTCCGCATGCGTTTTTACCGATGAATACGGCAATGTCGTCGGCCCCGGCTATTCGGGCGGGTCGAGCTCCTCGGGTGGATCGGGCTCCTCGGGCGGTTCAAGCGGCGGGAGCAGTGCGCCGAAGGAGGATAACGACGGCACATTCATTTATTCGGGTGCTTCCATCAAGGCTGCAAACACATCCATTTCGGGCGACATCGTCATCCCCGCCTCTCACAACGGGGCGCCCATCGACACCATTCCCGCTTCGGCATTTAAGGGCTGCAACGGCATCACATCGATCACGGTGCCCGAGAGCATAACCTCCATCGGCGAAGGCGCATTCAACGGTTGCTCTCTTCTTCGGAGCATCACGTTGCCCTTTGTTGGAAGCCAAAAGGGGAATACAGGGAAATCTGCTTGTTTCGGATATATCTTCGGGACAAATTCATATCAAGGCGGTACAGAAGTAAGCCAGCATTACGGTTCGGGTGTTGTAGCATCTTTTTATATTCCTTCAACTTTGAGAACTGTTATAATTACGAATGAAACGACGATTGGCCAATGTGCATTTGCAAATTGCTCCATGCTGACCGAAATCAATCTGAACGATGGGATCCTTCAGGTTGGTGCAAGTAGTTTTTCCAAGTGTTCGAAGATTGAGAAGATCAATTTGCCAAGTATTACAATTATCCCTACAAGTCTATTTTACGGGTGTATTTCATTGAGTAGTTTTACCATCAACGATTCTGTGGACACGATAGGGGAGAGCGCTTTCATGGATTGCAGTGCGCTTTCTTCTGTCAATTCCGATACAGTGGGGGAGTTTGTTATTCCAAGCAATGTGACCTCCATCGGCGAAGGTGCGTTTAGCGGCTGCTCTATGATTCGGAGCATTACACTGCCCTTTGTGGGGAGCGGAAAGGGGAATACAGGGAGAGCTGCATGTTTTGGCTACATCTTCGGCGATGATCAATATCAAGGCGGTACAAAAGTAAGCCAGCATTACGGTTCGGGCGTTGTAGCATCTTTTTATATCCCTTCCATTTTAAGGTCTGTTGCGATCACGAACGAAACAACGATTGGCAAATGTGCATTTGAAAACTGTTCCATGATAGAAACTCTCAAAATCAATTCCGGGGCGCAAGGCAATGTGGGCACGGATGCCTTCAAGGGCACGGCAACGCCGACATGGTTCTGAAATCTTTTTAAAAGCATCAAAAAAAAGAGCGGAGAACCGCTCTTTTTATGTTACATGGAAAAGGCCTTACACTCTCTCGACCTTGTCGCTTTTGAGGCAGCGTGCGCAAACGTAATCGGTGACTACCTTTCCGTCTTTCTTATAGCTGACCTTCTGCACGTTTGCCGCAAATGTTCTCTTCGTCTTACGGTTGGAGTGGCTGACATTGTTGCCTGCCGTCTGGCCCTTACCGCAAATACTGCAAACTCTCGACATATCTCTACCTCCACGGGATTTTCCTCAATTTTTGCGCGCAAAAGCCCTTGCTTTCCCGCAACAAAGTTATGATACCATTTCAAAGCAAAAAAAGCAATTAAAAACGGCCCCTTGCGTCAAAAAATTTTCCGAATTCTAATTTTTTTTCCAATATCGCTTGCCAAAATTAGCGGGATAGGGTAGAATAAGATAAGAGGTTGAAGCATTATGTCTGTAAGCACGAGTAACGCATACGGTAAAATTTCCATATCCGATTTGGCAATCGCCAAAGTCGCGTCTCAAGCTGCGCTCGAAAGTTACGGCATCGTTGATACCGTGGCACGCCGCTTTACGGACACGATTGCCGAACTTCTCAAAAAGGATGCGGGCGGCAAGGGCGTGAAGATCACGACACAGGGCAACCGTATCTTTATCGACGTCTATGTCATCATCAAATACGGCGTCTCTATCGAGGCGGTCGCCGAATCCCTCAAAGAGTCGATAAAGTATAAAGTCGAGAATTTCACAGGCATGATCGTAGACACTGTGAATGTCAACGTCATCGGCCTCAAACTTTGAAGGCCGCGCTTCAATTCGGGAGATTTTGATCAATGCAAAAAACAATCAATTGCGCCACCTTCCGTAAGATGGTCCTCGCGGGGGCCAAAGCGCTGGAAAACAACCGCGCCAAGGTGGATGCACTCAATGTGTTCCCTGTCCCCGACGGCGATACGGGCACGAACATGTCGCTCACGATGCAGTCGGCGGTCAAGGAGCTCTCCTCCTCGGCTTCCAACAGCTTTTCGGAGGTGTGCGACCTCGTCTCGCGGGGAGCCTTAAAGGGCGCGCGCGGCAATTCGGGCGTCATCCTTTCCCAGATCTTTCGCGGGATCTGTTCCGTCCTCCGCACGGCCAAGCCGGAAGTGGACACCAAAACGTTTGCCAAGGCCCTCGAACAGGGGACAAAAGTCGCATACAATGCCGTCTCCATTCCCAAGGAGGGGACCATCCTCACCGTTGTCCGCATGATGAGTGAGTTCGCGGTGAAGAACGCGGGCAAGATGCGCGATTACGAGATCTTTATCCCCGCCGTCATCGAAGAGGGCGACAGGGCCCTTGCAAAGACGCCGGATCTGTTGCCGGTGCTCAAAAAGGCGGGCGTGGTCGACTCGGGCGGTGTCGGGCTCATGACCATCATGCGCGGGTTCCTCTCCGCGCTCATGGGAGAAGAGATCATCTCGGATGTGCCCACGGACGCAAGCGCCGCCGTCAATCCCGACGACGTCTTTGGAGACAATTCCGACATCATCAACATGGATCTCGGGGATATCCAATTTGCCTATTGCACCGAGTTCTTTGTCATCAACTTAAAGAAGAGCACGACGCTCGCGGATATCGACAAGCTCCGCGAGAATCTCATGAACATCGGCGACTGTGTCATCTGCATCGGCGATCTCGAAATGATCAAGGTGCACGTTCACACCAATTGCCCGGGCGTGGCGCTCACCTATGCCCTCGAACTCGGCGAACTCGACCGCCCCAAGATCGAGAACATGCTCGAACAGAACAGGGCGTTGAAAGCCAAGATCGCGGCCGAGAAGAAAGACCAGGGCATGCTCGCCATCTGTGCGGGGCAGGGCATTTCGGACATCTTCAAGGACCTCTTCGTGGACCGCGTCATCGAGGGCGGACAGACGATGAACCCCTCGGCTTCGGATATTGCCACGGCAGTGCAGAAGATCAATGCCGACAACGTGTTCGTGTTCCCCAACAATAAAAATATCATCCTTGCCGCCGAACAGGCCAAGGCGCTCGTGGACAATAGGACCATCCACGTCATTCCCACCAAAAACATCCCGCAAGGCTTTGCCGCGGCGCTCGCTTTCTCTCCCGACGCCTCCGCCGAGGAGAATAAGACCAACATGATCCATGCGCTCGACAACGTGAAAGCGGGGCAGGTCACGCATGCCGTCAGAACGACGAATGTCAACGGCTTCCACATCAAGGAGGGCGACATCATCGGCCTCGACGACAAGAAGATCTTGGCGAGGAGCAACAACATCGACGATGCCGTCCTCACGCTCCTCGACAAGCTCAAAGAGGACTATCACGAGGTCATCACCCTGTATTACGGCGAGGGGGTCACCGAGGAGGCCGCTTCTGCCCTCGCGGCGAAAGTCCAAGAGGCTTTCCCCGATTGCGACGTCGACTTCCACAGCGGCGGTCAGCCCGTGTATTACTACCTGCTGTCCTTAGAGTAAAGAGAAAGGCTGCGCCAAGCGCAGCTTTTTTGTTGGTACCATGTCCGAAAGGAGGGGTCATGCAACTCATAGAATTGAAAGGAATCGGAGAAAAGCGGGCAAAGGATCTTTCCAGGCTCGGCATCCGCACGACGGGCGAGCTCGTCCGCTATTTTCCGCGGAGCTATCTCGACATGACCAACCGCATGTCCATCCGCGAGGTGCTGCACGGGGACATGGCGCTCATCGCCTGCACGCTCGTTTCCGTGGAGCCCATGCGCAACAAGGGGAAACTTCGCATCGTGCGCGCGCTCTTGGAACAGGGGCGGGACAACTTCACCGCGGTGTGGTTCAACCAGCCATGGGTGGCAGGCAAGCTCAAACCGGGCGAATATCTCTTTTACGGCCGCGTGCAAAATTATTACGACCGCGTTTCCCTCGTCAATCCCACTTTCGAGCTGTTGGATTCGTCCAAGCGTCTGAAAGGGCTCGTCCCCGTCTATCCCTTAAAGAGCGGATTGGCGCAATGGGAGATCCGCGACGGCGTCAAGCGTGCCCTTGCGGTGGAGACATTCCCCTCCGTCATCCCGCAGGAACTGTTGCGGCGCTATGGCATTGCACCGCTGGCAGAGGCATTCCGTGCCATCCATGCCCCAAACAGCATGCAAGAAATGCGTTCCGCGGCCGAGCGCATCGCCTTGGAAGAATACTTCGTGCTCATCTCTGCCTTTAAGCTCATCAAGGGGGACAAGGGGGAGGTGCGGCTTCGCCGTTACACCGTGACCGAACGGGAGGTGGCGGACTTCGAGAAGCGATTCCCCTTTGAATTCACCAAGGGGCAGCAGGGCGCGGTGCGCGCCATCTATGACGATCTCACGGGGCCCGTGCGCATGAACCGGCTCCTGCAAGGGGATGTGGGCAGCGGCAAGACGGCGGTGGCGCTCACGGGCATCTTTATGGCGGTGAAGAGCGGGTTTCAGGCCGTCTACCTCTCCCCGACCGAGGTGCTCGCAGCGCAAAATTTTGCCCTCCTCCAAAAGCTCTTTCCCGACTACCGGGTGGGGTACCTCGCGGGCGGCTCAACGGCAAAGGAGAAGCGGGAGATCAAGGAGGCGCTGGCGGCGGGGGAGATCGACATCCTCTGTGGGACCCATGCCGTGCTTCAAGGCGACGTGCACTTTCACAATTTGGCTTTCTGTGTGTGCGACGAGCAGCACCGCTTCGGTGTGGCGCAGCGCAACACGCTCAGCGAAAAGGGGGAGGCCGTCGACGTGTTGGTCATGTCGGCAACGCCCATCCCGCGGACGCTCTCGCTCATCTTCTATGGCGACCTCGACATCACGACCATCCCCGATAAGCCCAAGGAGCGGCAGGAGGTCTCCACGGCCGTCATCCCAGAGCGCAAATACGACGACATGTTCGGCTGGATCCGCAGTGAGATCAGGCGGGGACGGCAGGCTTATTTTGTCTGCCCCAAGATCGAAGATGACGAGGGAGAGGTGACTTCTGTGGAAGAACTCTTCGAGCGGCTCCGCGGAATGCTGCCCGAGGTCCGCTTTGCGCTCTTGCACGGAAAGATGAAAGACAAGCAAAAGGGGGATACCATGTCCGCGTTCAAGCGCGGGGAATACGATGCGCTCGTCTCCACGACGGTCATCGAAGTGGGTGTGGATGTGCCCAATGCCACCATCATGGTCATCTACAACGCCGAGCGGTTCGGGCTCTCCCAGCTGCATCAGCTCCGCGGACGCGTGGGGCGGGGGAGCGAGAAGAGCTATTGCTTTTTGCTAGTGGGAAGCGAGAGCGAGACGGCGTTGGAACGCTTAAATATTTTGAGGGGCACCAACGATGGGTTCAAGTTGGCCGAAAAGGATTTGGAACTCCGCGGCAGCGGGGACTTTTTGGGCACGCGGCAGAGCGGGAAATTTTTATCGGAGATCAAGAACTTGCGCTATGGCACGGAGGCCATCTTCACGGCCAAAAAACTTGTGGACGAGGCCTTTGAGCGCCGCCTCGAAATGGAGACCATCCGCCGCGTTGCGATGGAGAAATACGAGAGCCTCAAAGACGTCGTCTTGAACTGACTTGCGTCGCGGAGCTTCCCTCGCACCTTTCCATGGGGACAAGTGACGCCTGCCCCCTCCATGGGAGGGGGGTAGGGGGTGGGGTGGCGACCAAGGCATGGTCGAGACCTTGGCTTCCCAGAGGGGAAGCCGAGTCGCTCCCCTCACTGCCCTTTGGGCAGAGCCTCTCTCGTAGGGTAGGACTTGGCTGACAAAAAATGTGCCCGCGCACAGAAGTGCGCGGGCACAAAGTTTCATTGCCGGTCAAAAAACTAAAAGAGTATCCATACTGATACACAAGACCAAGAACAGGAAGAGTAAGAGTAAGGCCACACCTGCAAGCGCGATTGCAATGATCGCCATGATGCGGTCATGCGAGTCGTTTTTGCGGACAAGCGCTATGATCCCGAGGCAAATTGCTGTCAAACCGGGTAAGAAAGTCGTCGAACCGATCATGAATAAAAAAATCACGGCGGCGGAGTAGACGCAGAAAAACGATCCGAATATAATACCGGTCACAAAGGCAAAACAAGCGAGAATGAGGGAAATGAGACCGAAAGGAACGGTTGTATCTGTTTCCGTCGATTTATGCGTCTTGGGCTTGGTGCCCGTAGGAGTTCCGCAGTCGGGGCACATAATGGCCTCATCGGAAAGTTCTTTTCCGCAATTTTTGCAATACATATCAGAATCCTCCGAAAAATAGATTGTAATAAATCTAATCACAACTATTGTTGTATGTCAAGAATTTCACAAGAATAGTTGTAAACTTTTTTTGTGGAGTTGAAATTTTCGGAAAATTTGAGGCAGATGCGAACGGAACGCGGACTTTCGCAGGGCAAACTTGCCGAAGCGGTCGGGGTTACGCAGCAGTGCGTGAGTAAGTGGGAGAGCGGCCGCATGGAGCCCACACTCTCCTATCTGTGGAGGCTTGCAGATCTCTTTGGAGTCTCCATCGACTTGCTTTGCGGAAGAAAGGAGTGGTGATGATCGTTTCGGTGCCGCCCGCCGCTTTCGAAAAAAGCGGCGGGCGGCATTCCCCGGTCCTCCTTGACATTCCACCGTAAAAAAGTGTTGACAAATCGGGGAAAAGGGTATAGAATATTGTAGACATGGGCCTGTATCGGATTCGATTGCAAGCGGATGTCGTCGGATGCACGCCGGAGGCTCGGCTCCGTAAAAACGGGAAAATTTTAATTGCTGACGATAAAAACAGCAGACGCGCTTCTCGTAGAGTTTCGGCTCGCCGTGTAGCGCTTGCGGCGTAACTTTTACGCCCCGTCCTCCCACGGAGGCCTACGGCCGTGGGTTGGGCGTGATCAAGTAGGGAACGTTGCCGTGCGGCGGACCTCCCCCGCGCGGGAATGAATTTCGGGGGTATGCCAAGGCGGGAGCTTGTCTGTGGGCTCCCCCGCGGCGAGATCGACCATAGACTAAGCGTGTAGGATCCGCGATTGAACCTTGTAAGACCGCAGTTCAACCCTGCGCAGGTCCACCAAATCAAAATAATCCGAACTCAACAAGGGTAGTCGTAGCCCGCGATTGGTTCGGATTTATTTTATATCTCG
>CANQJF010000052.1 GCA_947624225.1 uncultured Clostridia bacterium | reverse complement strand
TTTTTACAAAATTCGTCTAATTATGAAAATAATTGTCGAACGGACAAAATGCGACAATATTCCGCAAAAGGCACGCGCATCGGGCTTTTAAGCGTCAAAACGCGCCTTTTTTACATAAAAATCCCCCATCTTGTGGATGAGGAATTCTTTGAATACTCTATTTTGTGGTGCCCGCCTGCGCGCACGAACAATCTCAATAGGGACCGTACGCCTTGCGGATGGCGGCCTCCGCCGCGAGGGGGTCGTCTATTTCGGCCACCGCTTTCTCCATCGGGCACAGATCGGTGCCCTTGCGGTTGATGATGTGCTCTGTGAGCGTCCCCCATTCCGCATGGATGCCATGCGCCGCAAGCAGGTCGCGGGCCGTCTTTGTCATGACCACGCCATAGACTTCGGCGGGACACAGGAGCAGATACAGCATGGCCGCCGCCTTGCCGACGATGCGATCCGCAACGCTCGCGCCCTCAAAATTCAGCCGCTGCGTCTGCAAGTCGACATCCCGACAACGAAGCAGGGGCAGGATCCCGCCCTCCGCTCTGTCGATGGTGACGCGCTTGGGATGGACAATGACGACGTTCGCATGGAACTGCTCCAAATCGCGCTTGGCGAGTTCCAAAGGGGGCGTATGTTCCAACATAATTTTCTCCTCCGCATGCAATTTTGAAGCACAGACCTCGGACATGGGTATGACCGATGCGCTCCAAGCCTCACTCACCGCTGAAACGCGGGGCATTCTTTTGCCCGTTAGACGGGCGCTTTTTTCATGCCGGTCTGCGCTCTCGCTTGATTCACTCAAACTGTTTTGCGACGAGTTTCAGCAAGTTTCTGATTTCGAGGTGTTGCGGGCAGGCCCGTTCGCATTGTCCGCATCCGATGCACTCCGAGGCCTTTCCGCGACCCGCGGAGGTGTAGTTCTCGTAGTAAACATCGCTGTTCCAATCCCGATAGCGCTTCTTTTGGTTCAAGCAGGAGAAGAGGTCGGGGATGGAAATTTTCTTGGGGCAACCGTCGGTGCAGTAACGGCAGGCCGTGCAGGGGATGTATTCCTGCTTTTTGAGGGCAATGCGCACCTGCTCGATGGCCTCCCGCTCGCGCGCGTCGAGGGGATGAAAATCGCCCATAAAGGAGAGGTTGTCCTGCATTTGCGCCAGATTGCTCATGCCAGAAAGCACCATGAACACGTTTTCGAAACTCGCGGCAAAGCGGATGGCATAGCTCGCGTTGCTCCCCCCGCCCAGCGCGCGCAAGACGGCATCCCCCTCCGCGGGAAGATCGACGAGCGTGCCGCCCTTGACGGGCTCCATGACGATGACGGGCTTGTTGTGCTTGACGCACGTCTCATAGCACAGACGGGACTGCACGTTGGGGCTGTCATAGTCGGCATAGTTGAACTGCAACTGGACGACCTCGATCTGCGGATAGAGCGTGAGGATGTTGTCGAGGACGGCCGCGGTATCATGAAAGGAAATGCCGAAGTGCTTGATGAGGCCCTCCTCTTTCAGCGCGAGCGCCGTCTCGTATGCTTGGCAGCGGCGGTACTTTTCAAAATTGCCCGCATTTTGCGCGTGCATGAGGTAGAAATCAAAATATTCCACACCGCACGCCCTGAGCTGCTTTT
Source organism: uncultured Clostridia bacterium (assembly GCA_947624225.1). Lineage (GTDB taxonomy): Bacteria > Bacillota > Clostridia > Christensenellales > Borkfalkiaceae > Gallimonas. The sequence goes on along the minus strand of CANQJF010000052.1, from coordinate 7,956 downwards.
CGAAGAAAGGACGGATATCCGCCTGCGTATGGAAGAAATTTTCCGTCAGCTTGTCGGTGAGCGTGAAGCTCTCGCGGGGATGGCGGGCGACCACACAATCGCAGATGGCCGTCTCGCTCTTGCCACCGAGATACCCGTGCGCGGTGTCGAAATAATTGAACCCCGCCTCCAAAAAGGCATCCGCCATGGCGCAAAATTGCGCATAGTCCACTTTCCCGAGCTTCATCGGCAGGCGCATGCAGCCGAAACCGAAATTCTTCTTGACCTTTTCAAATTCAAAATTTTTCACTTTATCAGCTCCTTTCATAAATTTCTTCTTTTTAAGTTCGATTGCGCTCCTTTAAGCCCCATTCCGAGGCCCGACGGCTCCCCCGTGCAAGTGCAAACTCACAAGGGCGCGTCGGGCAGGAGGCACATCCGATAGATGGCCATAACGTCCTCTTCGGTGAGGAGTTTGAAGCCGTCGATCCCCCCGCCGCGCGCCGCATTCTTTGCCATCTCGCAAAAATGCTCCTCGCCGATCCCGATCTCAGAAAGTGTGCGCGAAAGCCCCAAGGTCTCGTATAAAAAGCTCTCAAAGGCCTCTATGGCAGCATTGGCCCCCACCATGTCCGAGGTCGAGGCATCGAGACCGAATACGTTGACGCCAAACTGCTTGATTTGAGGCGCTCTTTTTTCGTCGCAACAATACCTCAGCCACCTGGGCATCAGAATTGCCAGCCCGAGGCCGTGCGCAATGTCATAGTACGCGGAGAGTTCGTGCTCCATCGCGTGGCAGGAGGTGGCTCCGGCGCGCGGGGAGAGAAATCCGTTGAGCGCCCACGAAGCCGCCCACATGAGATTGGCGCGCGCCTCGTAATTCTCCGGTTCCCGCATTGCAATCGGCGCAAATTTCACCACCGTGCGCATCAGCGTCTCCATGACCCCTTCGGCAAAGGCAAGTTTTTCGTTTAATGTAAAATAATACTTGTCGATCACGTGCGAGAGGATGTCCGCGGCGCCGCATGCGGTCTGGAAAGGCGAGACCGTGTAAGTGAACCGCGGTTCGAGAAAGGACACGCGGGGCTGCAAGTGCGCATCGAAAATGCCGTATTTTTCATGCGTTTCCCAATTGGTGATGACCGCTCCCGCGTCCATCTCGCTTCCCGTCGCGGCAATCGTGAGCACCGTGAGCACGGGCAGCGCCCGTTCAATGGGGGCACGGCGGGTGACAAGGTCCCACGCATCCTCTTCGCAACAGGCCGCCGCGGCGATGAGTTTCGCACAGTCGATGACGGACCCACCGCCCACGGCAATGACCGCGCCGACGCCCTCCTCCCTGCACAGCGCGGCGCCCCGATTGACCGTGGTGTGACGGGGATTGGGCTCGATGCCGGGAAATTCTATGGCCGAGACGCCGGCTTCTTTGAGCTCCCCAAGGACCGCGCCGAGGATGCCGTTGCGTGCAACCGAGCCGCCGCCGTAACAGACGAGAACGCGCCCGCCCAAGGCGGAGGCCTCCCGGCCGAGACCGCGAACGCCCTGCCCGAAGATGACCTTGGTGTCGCACTGTAACGTGAATTGCGTCATAACCTCTCCTTGCCGAAAAAGATCCCTCTATTTTATGAAACCGATTATAGCATATCTTGGGCGGGATGGCAAGCCTTTGCGCGAAAAAAAAGCCGATTCTACTGTGAGTAGAGTGCTTTTTCGGGCGGTAGAGACGTCTTGTTCGAGAATGGATTGCCCTTTCAAAAACGGAGAGACAAATTCGGGAGCAATAGGTTGTAATTTTCGCCCTCCCGTGGTATTCTATAAATATACGAGAAAAATCAGCGAGGTGATTTACATGAATCAATATGAGATTTTTACAGAATCTTCCGCAAACATTCCCGATGCACTCGTCCGCGAGCGGAATATCCATATTATAACCTATTATTTTAACGTCGGCGGCGAGGAGCGCCCGTGCTACCGCGAGGGAGTCTCTTTCCCGGAGATCGCGCACTCTTTCTATGCAAATATGCGCGCGGGCCTCGAAGCGCACACCTCCCTCATCTCCGAGAGCCGCTTCGTCGAGGCGCTCACCCCCTCGCTCGAAGCCGGAAAGGACATCGTTCTCATCACCATCGCATCCGGGATCAGCGGGACCTTTCAACAGGCGCTCGCCGCCAAGAAAACATTGGAGAAAACATTCCCGGAAAGAAAGGTCTATGTGCTTGACAGCGCCAACGCCTCCCTCGGACAGGGCCTGCTCGTTTTGAAAGCGGCAGACCTTCGGGATATGGGGGAAAGCGCCGAGGCATGCGCGGAGTGGATCCGTTCCAATGCCTATAAGGTCAACAGCTACGTCACGGTAGAGGACCTCAAATTTTTGAGACGGAGCGGGCGCATCTCGATGGCGGCTGCCGTTGCGGGGACCATCCTCGGGATCAAGCCGCTCATCAAAGCAGACGGCAGCGCACTGCCCAAACTGGCGGTTTACGGCAAGGCACGCGGCAGGAAAAAGGCCATCGCCGCCCTCGTAGAGGCGTTCGATAAGTTTGCGGTCCGTCCCGAATCGCAAACGATTGCCATCGCGCATGCCGACTGTGAAGCGGAGGCCCAAGAGCTCGCGGAGACTTTGAAAGCCCACGGAGCCGGAGATGTGATCATCGAGTATTACGACCTCTGCACCGGCTCCCACATCGGGCCCGGGACCATCGCGCTCTTCTTCTTCGGCGTCGACCGCCGCACGGAGGAGGAACGCAAGGAACAGGAGAAAGCCGTCAAGCGCGGCAAACTGTTCTCCACGAAAGCCTAAGGCATTGTCTGCGCCCCGTCGGAAGCAAGGCGGGCGAAAACTTTCTCAAACCGTCCATTGAAAATGCACCCCGAGAGTTGGATAAACTTTTGGGGTGCACTTCATTTGAGGGTACCATGTCCGCATTCGACAAGTCATTTTCCGATTTCATGCCGACGCGGCGCTTTTCACTGATACCTTCTTCGGAAACTATCCACGATGGATAGAAGATCGGGACAGTTCTTAAAATACGAGAGCCCCCTCTCCTCAATGTCCCGCGGGATCCCGTAATAGGCCTCCGCGACCGAACCGGCAATCGCCGCGAGTGTGTCGGCATCTCCACCGAGAGAAACCGCAAGGCGCACCGTCTCCTCATAGCTGTTTCCCTCCAAAAAAGACTCCATGGCCTGCGGCACGGTGCATTGGCACGTCTCGTCGAATTCGTAAGAGGGGCGGATGGCGTCAAGCGTGAAGTCCAACGGGTAATAATATTTTCGAAGATGGTCGGCGATTTCGGACTTGCGCTTCCCGCTGCGCGCGAGAAAAATGGCCACGGCGGTCGCCTCTGCCCCCTTGATCCCCTCCGGATGGTTGTGGGTGACCGACGTCACCGCATAGGAGAGCGCCCTCGCTTCATCGAGCGACTTTGCGGCCCAACCGCACGCCGAAACGCGCATTGCCGCACCGTTCCCACAGCTCCCGTAAGGACGGGGATCGGGATCTGAAAGCCAAAAGGCAAAGGAGCCGCCGTATCCGCGGTTCGGATAGCGCCTGCCAAGCATCTGCATCCAGGTCACTGCCGCGGCAGAGAGCCCATCCGTGCCCCCGCACTCCATGATCGCCCCCGCCACGGCAAGGGTCATGACGGAATCGTCGGTGAAACTCCCTCCCGCATGAAACAGCGGAAAATCCTTGGTCTTGATCCCGCAAAATTCGTAAACAGAGCCGATCACGTCTCCGATCAGTGCACCGATCATCTGACTTCCTCCTGCATAATTTTTTCTCTGCTCGCCCATTTGGGGCATACCATGTCTGAGGTTGTATGAAAAAAGCGGCTTGAAAACCTTTGCCGCGAACTCTTTGGGATTGGTGCGGACGACAAGACTCGAACTTGCACGGTTTCCCATTGGATTCTAAGTCCAACGCGTCTGCCATTCCGCCACGTCCGCATTTGGTTTATGATGTTGTTGATTGGGCCGATTTGCTTGAAATACGGAGACGCGTTGGACAGGGCTCCCGAAAAAGATCGCACAGCGAGATTTTTTGGGAAGAGGAGCCGCAGCGGAGCCTATATGCCCTTGCCGCTTGCGGGAAGGGCTCGTCGCGACGCTTGCGGCGACGAGCGTCTGCCATTCCGCCACGTCCGCATTTGGTTTATGATGTTATTGATTGGGCCGATTTGCTTGAAATACGGAGACGCGTTGGACAGGGCTCCCGAAAAAGATCGCACAGCGAGATTTTTTGGGAAGAGGAGCCGCAGCGGAGCCTATATGCCCTTGCCGCTTGCGGGAAGGGCTCGTCGCGACGCTTGCGGCGACGAGCGTCTGCCATTCCGCCACGTCCGCATTTGGTTTATGATGTTGTTGATGGGGCTCGACTTGCTTGAAATACGGAGACATGTTTTGGCTTCCCCTCTGGGGAAGCTCCCGCGAAGCGGGTGATGAGGTCACCTCATCCGTCTCACTTCGTTCGACACCTTCCCCAAAGGGGAAGGCAAGAAAGGAGGACTTCGTTTGAGGGGATACACTCGGGCCCGTTGCCCTACTTCGTCGCTCACGCTCCTCGTGTCGCCCTTAGTCCACAATAGAAGCCTCGGGCGAACGGTATGACAGCGTAAGAAAACAAATTTCGTGAATATCCACCCCATGGAGGGGGGATAAAAACCCTCCGGAATAAACGAAAACCCCACATATTGGTCATACCTTTCGGTCTCGACACAACATACAGGGCTTTGTGGTGGGAACGACAGAACTCGAATCTGTGACCTCTTGCATGTCAAGCAAGCGCTCTAACCAACTGAGCTACGCCCCCGTACAACATTGTTATTTTATCATGCCTTGGAGGGCTTGTCAAGCATTCTTCATAGGAAAAAGCATAAATTCCCAAAAAATTTTCCCCTATTCCGCTTTTTCCTGTTCTTCTTTGAGTTCGGGATACCGCGTGCACAGTAGATCAAAGATGAGCTTTGCGCATGCCTCCGGGCCATAGTTGGCGCGCTGACCCTCTGCCGCCAAGCGCATGGGCTCCAAAAGATCGGGATGCTCGGAAAATTCTTCGATCTTGTCCACGATCTTCTCCGCATCAAAAATCTTTATGGCGCTCCCCACCACCTCTGTGTAGTATTCGCCGATGTGCTGCTCGATGTTGGTCGCATACTTGGTGATGATCTGCGGCACGCCGAAGAAACACACTTCTGCAATGATGTTCGCGCCGCTCTTGCCGCAAAAGAGATCGCTGGCGGCCTCGTATTCGAACATGCGGTCGGTGAAGCCGATGGGCACAAAGCTCGTCTTGCCCTTACTCTTCATCGTCTTGAATTTTTCATACAGCTCCTCGTTCTTGCCACAGACGGGGACGATGGTGATGGGAAGATCGCGTTCGAGCACGATCTCACAGATCTCCTCCATCTTGCCAATGCCATACCCCCCCTCGGCGAGGATGACCGTAAACTTATCCTCATCGAGCCCGAGACGGCGGCGCACTTCCTTTTTATCGCGCGGGACCGCAAAGGCCTCCTCGCGGATGAGATAGGGCACGCACCGCAAATTCTTGTCGTTGAAGCGGTGTTTATACTTCTTGCGCGCGGCGGCATACCCCGTGGGCGTGGAGACGAGCGCGAGGTCGCAAAAATAGCAAAAGAGCGGATTCATCTCTGCATCGGGACAGTACATCACCGTGAGCGGCTTGGGTTGAATGTGCTCTGCATAGTAGTTGGTGGCCCAGTGCGTGCTGACCACGAGATCGGGTTTGAGCTCCGCCATGTGGTCATAGCCCGGCTTACGGGCGCCGTTTTTCAGATGCTTCATCGTCGCCCACGAGGAAAGACGCACGCCCCAAAAGTCCATATTAAAAGTCATGAAAAAGCCGAACAGGACGTGCTTGTTGGCGCGCACGACTGTGCTGCACAGCAGATCCTCGAATTCTTTCAGTTTTTGATTGCCGCCCTCGGTGAAAAATTTGGAGCGGACGATTTCGACGCGGTCTCCATAGAGCGCCTCCATCTTGTCCGCAATCGCATTCATCGGCATTATGTGTCCGAGCCCTGCTTCCGTGTAGGGAAATACCACTCTCGGCTTCCGCATGGTTCAGCCCTCCGTTTTCTTTCGATATTCTCCTTTCATCTATTATAACATACTACTTTTGATATTTCAAGTGCCGAGAGGAATTTTTTTGTCGTCAAGTTTTTTTCCTTGTAAGAAAGCCCCCGCCGCGCTCTCACTCCCCGCCCATAGGCCCCTTGGAACTTTTAAGCCCTCGCTCTGTGCAACAAAAAAGCGCCGCGCGCCCTTAAAACCTTTAAGGGCGCGCGGCATGTTCGAACGGGCTTTGCCTTATTTCACAAATCTGCCATAGACTTCCGAGGTCTGCGAGAAGAAAGCGAACGTCTCGGGGTGGCTCTTGACGATGCGCTGGACCTCCGCGATCTGCCGCTTGCGGATGAGGCAGACGAGCAGGCACTTGTCGTCGTGGGTATACATGCCCGTCACGTGCACGAGCGTGACGCCGTGGTGCGTCTTTTCCATGATCTCCTTTGCGAGCTCCTCGGGATGATCGGTGACGATCTCGAACTTATAGGCCGTCTGAAAGCCGTGGATGATGACGTCGGAGGTCTTACTCGTCACAAAGAGGGATACCATGGCGAGCAGGACGGGGTCTAACTTAGACATAAAGGACGCGCCCGTGTTGTAGACAAAAAACGAGGCGATCACGACCATGGCGTCGAAGCCGAAAGTGAGCCAGCTCACGCTCATGTATTTCCACTTCTTTTTGACGACGGAGGCGATGATGGAGGTGCCCCCCGCCGTGCCGCAACTCCTGAGCATGATGGCGAGTGCAAGCCCCAACAGGATGCCGCTCGCGACGGCCGCAAGGATGCCCGTGGCAGTGGCGCGCTCCGTCTCCTCCCCATAGATGGGGAAGCCGGGGATGTAGTCAAAGAGAATGAGCAGCCCCGAGGTGAAGAGCATGGAGCCCGTTGCAATGACCGCCTCCCGCTTGCCGAGCAAAAACCATGCGACAAAGAAGAGCGGCACATTAAAGATGATGAGGAAATACCCGGAATTGATCTTGAAGCCGGCCTGCCCCGTGATGTATTCGAGGAGGACGGAGAGGCCGTTGATCCCGCCGGGGGCAAAGGTGTTGGGCGTCACAAAGGTATAAATCGCAATTGCGCGCACGATGCCCGAGGTCACAATGGGTATGAGATAGGAAAAAAACAAGGCGGCAAAGAAGGCTCTGAGTTTTTTGTTGTCCATAAAATTTCCCCGCACTACGGCTTGTCCCATCTATCTTAGCACTTTCCAAATGCTTTTGCAACAATTTTTGCGCTGCTTTTGGGGGAAGGCGGGGTTTTTCATGGCCATGCCCCCCTCCGCGGGTGTCATACCGACTGAGGTGAAACCGAAAGAGTGTATCCCCTCAAACGAAGTCCTATTTGGAAAAGATCACCATGCATTCAGCCTTATCAGTGCCTCCTTAGCACGCGCATGCCCCTGGTCGGCGGCTTTTCGATACCACTTCACCGCCTCCGCATCGCTCTGCGGCACGCCTCGGCCATGCTCATAGCAATAGCCCAAATTGCATTGCGCATCCACTTGCCCCTGCTCGACGGCTTTTCTGTACCACTTCACCGCCTCCGCATAGCTCTGCGTCACGCCTTGGCCATGCTCATAGCAATAGCCCAAGTTGCATTGTGCAGGCGCATACCCCTGCTCGACGGCTTTTCTGTACCACTTCACCGCCTCCGCATAGCTCTGCGGCACGCCTTGGCCGTAATAATGACAATAGCCCAAATTGTTTTGTGCAGGCGCATACCCCTGCTCGGCGGCTTTTCTGTACCACTTCATCGCCTCCGCATAGCTCTGCGTCACGCCTTGGCCACACTGATAGCAATAGCCCAAATTGTATTGCGCCTGTGCATGCCCCTGCTCGGCGGCTTTTCTGTGCCACTTCACCGCCTCCGCATAATTCTGTGTCAC
>CANQJF010000051.1 GCA_947624225.1 uncultured Clostridia bacterium | reverse complement strand
TAGGAGACGGAGGGCGCCGTGGTGATGATATCGAGGTTGAATTCCCGCTCGATGCGCTCCTGCACGATCTCCATGTGCAGAAGTCCCAAAAAGCCGCAACGGAAGCCGAATCCCAGCGCGACGGAGTTATCCGCCTCGAACGTGAGCGACGCATCGTTGAGTTTGAGCTTTAAAATGGCCTCTTTGAGGTCGAGAAACTTGCTTCCGTCGAGGGGATAGATGCCGCAAAAGACGACGGGGCGGACGTTTTTATAGCCCGGGAGCGGCTCCGCGGCGGGGCGCAGGGCATTCGTCACGGTGTCGCCCACGGCGACGTCCTCAATGGACTTGATGCTCGCGGCAATGTAGCCCACCTCGCCCGCGGCCAAAAGCTCTTTGGGTTGGAGGAAAGGCGCAAACGCCCCCACTTCGGTGACCTCATAGGTGCGCTCGGAGCGGAATGTCTTGATGACGTCCCCCACTTTCACGCTGCCGTCTTTGATGCGCACAAAGAGGATGACGCCCTTGTAGTTGTCGTAATAACTGTCAAAAATGAGGGCGGAGAGGGGCGCCTCGGTGTCGCCGTCGGGGGACGGCACGCTGTGCACGACGGCCTCTAAAATGTCGCGGATGTTGATGCCCTCCTTGGCAGAGACGCAGGGTGCGTTCTCGGCGTCCAGCCCGATGACGTCCTCGATCTCTTTCTTGGTCTCGTCGATGCGCGCCGAGGCGAGGTCGATCTTATTGATGACGGGCACGATTTCGAGGTTGCTGTCGAGTGCGAGGTAGACGTTGGCGAGCGTTTGGGCTTCCACGCCCTGTGTCGCGTCCACGACCAAGACGGCCCCCTCGCAGGCGGCGAGAGAGCGGCTGACTTCATACGTGAAGTCGACATGGCCGGGCGTATCGATGAGATTGAGCTCGTATTCCTCGCCGTCGAGGGCGGTGTAATACATGCGGACGGGCGCGAGTTTGATGGTGATGCCCCGCTCGCGCTCAATGTCCATGCTGTCGAGGAGCTGGTCCTCCATGTCCCGCTTGGAGACCTGCCCCGTGAGCTCCATGATGCGGTCGGCAATGGTGCTCTTGCCGTGGTCGATGTGCGCGATGATACAAAAATTGCGTAGGTTTTGATTGGGTTTTGCCATAAGTGATTCCTTCGCGTCTATTATATCGGATTTATGCGGAATTTGCAAGTATTTTGCGGCGCTTGAATATGGACAACAATTCAAGAGAAGCGCGGGAGGGAGGCACACGGACCATGAGCGGGGAATATGGATGGGCGGGGAAATATGAGCGGGGAAAATGGGCCGCCCGCGGCGCATGGCGCCGCGGGCGGCATGAAACGGCTTCGTCAATTTGATATCACATTGCCATTCTTATCGATGGTCCCATCGGTGCAGGTGATGATATAGTCGCTGGTATTACTATCCCAATTGGTTCCCTTCTCGATCTGCTTCCACGCATCGATTGTACCATGGTAGATGATGATTGTAAGATTTCTGCAATACCCGAACGCCCACTCTCCAATTGAAGTCACGTCGCTCCCAATCGTTACGCTCGTCAGTTCATTACAACCATAGAACGCAAAAGCTCCAATCGAGGTAACACTGTCCGAAATGACAATTTCTCTCAGTCCACAAGAATAGAACGCATAACCCCCTATCGATGTCACACTATCGGGAATGACAATTTCCGTCAGTCCACTACAACCATAGAATGCCTCGTATCCAATTGAGGTCACACTATTTGGAATCTTGATTTCCGTTAGCCCACTACAACCCGCGAATGCCGATTCTCCAATCGAAGTTACGCTTCCGTCATTGGGAATCGTACTTGTTTTACATCCTAATATGAGAGTTTTCGATGCCGTTTCAATGAGGCAATTCCCTGCACTATGATAAAACTTGTTCTTCTCAGCGACTGTGATGCTCATCAACCCGCCACATTTATAGAACGCGGAATCTCCAATCGAGGTCACACCGTTTCCAATCGTCACGCTCGTCAATTCGGTGCAATTCCAGAACGCATAAATTCCAATCGAGGTAACACTGTCGGGAATTGTGACGCTCGTCAGCCCAGTGCATCCCTCGAATGCAGAATTCCCAATCGAAGTTATACTATCGAGGATAATTATTTCCTTCAGTCCGACACAATTATAGAACGCATATTTCCCAATTGAGGTCACGCCGCTTCCAATCGTCGCTCTTTTCAGCCTGTAACATTCATAAAATGCATATGTTCCGATTGTAGTCACACTATTTGGAATCTTGATTTCCGTTAGCCCACTACAACCATAAAACGCAGAATCTCCAATCGTCGTCAAGCTGTCGGGAAAAATAATTTCTGTCAGTCCGTCGCAATCAAAGAACGCCCCCCATCCAATTGAGGTTATGTCGCTCCCCATCGCCACATTCGTCAGCGCATAACACTTATAGAACGCAGAATCACCAATCGAGGTTATGCCAGCGGAAATTGAAATGCTCTTAAGAATGATGCAATCGTAGAACGCCCTTTCCTCAATTGTTTCACCACTCGTTAAAAAAACCGTCTCTAAAGAGTCCTTGGGGATATAGGGAATCGCCAAAGTGGGCATGGTTGCCATATGGATGTTTGTGCATCCATAAAACGCGCCTCTCCCAATCGAGGTCACGCTGTCGGGGATGACAATTTCCGTCAGCCCACTACAATTCCGAAACGCCCCCGATTCAATCGAGATCACACTGTCGGGGAGCGTAATGCTCGTAAGTCCACTGCAACCACAGAACGCATATTCGCTAATTGATCTCACGCTATCGGGAATAAAAATTTTCGTCAGTCCGGTGCAATCCCGAAACGCAGAGCCTCCAATCGAGGTCATGCTGGCGGGAATTTCAATGCTTGTCAGCCCAATGCAATCCATGAACGCATATTGATAAATTGTATAGTTCTGCCCGCTTGGACTTTTTTCGGGAAGGATCAATTTGTTTTTATCCCCACTATATCCCAGAAGATAGTGTTCCTCTCCTTTTTCATAGAAGATAAAGCCCTCTTCGGTTACAGTTTGGAAGCCTTTTTCTTCTCCTGTATAAATATGCCTTGCATATAGGCCTAAACCACCATATTCCCACTGTGTCCACGGCGTTATTGGCAACTGAGAATGGTTCCAAACTTCGATGAGTTTATAGCAACCATTGAACGCATTACTTCCAATTGAGGTCACGCTGTTAGGAATTATAATGCTCGTCAACCCACTACAACCCTCGAACGCAGAATTTTCAATTGAAGTCACACCGTCAGGAATCTCGACGCTCTTCAACCCAATACAATCCACGAATGCATATCTAGAAATTACATAGTTTTGCCCGCTCGGACTTTTTTCGGGAAGAGTTAAATTCGCTTTATCGCCAATGTATCCCAAGAGATAACATTCCTCTCTTCTCTCATAGAAGATGAACCCATCTTCTGTTACCTTTTGAAATCCTTTTTCCTCTCCTGTATAGACGTGCCTTGCATGAGAGGCAACTTCCCCATATTCCCATGATTGTTCTTCTATTTGCAATTGAGAATGATTCCAAACTTCAATGAGTTTAAAGCACCCCTTAAATGCATCATCTCCAATCGAAGTCACGCCGGCTCCAATCGTCATGCTCGTCAGTCCGGCGCAACCAGAAAACGCACTTTTCCCAATAGATGTCACGCTATCTGGAATAACAATTTTCGTTAGCCTATTGCAATTTTCAAACGCACTCTTTTCAATCGATGTTACACTATTGGGAATCGCAATGCTTTTAAGACTCTTGCACGCCGCAAAAGCTCGATCTTCAATCGTTTCACCGCTTGTCAAAATCACATCTTCCAAAGAATCCTTGGGAATATAAGAGATCGCCAAGGTGGGCATGGTTGCCACACGGATGTTTGTGCAGCCCCCGAATGCCTCTTCACCAATTAATGTCACGCTATCGGACAATGTCATGTTTTTTAGATTCTCGCAACCCGCAAAGGCTCGCGCTTCAATCGTTTCACCGCTCGTCAAGACGACCATCTCTAACGAGTCCTTAGAAATATAAGGAATCGCCAACGCGGGCATGGTCGCCGTACGGATGTTTGTGCAGTCCTCGAATGCTCCCTCGCCGATCAAGGTCACGCTGTCGGGAATCGTAATGTTTTTAAGACTCTTGCACTCCACAAACGTTCGCGCTTCAATTGCTTCACCATTCGTCAAAATCACTGTCTCCAAAGACATCATGGGAATATGGGGAATCGCCGACATGGGCATGGTTGCCGTTCGGATGTTTGTACAGCCCTCAAAGGCGTTCTCGTCAATTGAGGTCACACTGTTGGGAATCGTGATCTCTGTAAGAGAACTGCAACCCGAAAATGTGTACGCGGGGATGGCCCGGACTTGCTCGCCAAAAGTCACGGTTTTCAAATTAGTGCACTCCTCGAAAATGGGAAAAAATTCATTCGCCTGTGTGCGATCCTTGGCATTCCACACCACACTTTCGAGCCCCGTGCACCCCGAAAAGGCGCGGTCGCCAATCATGGTCACACCCTCGGAAATCGTGATCTCCGTCATATGGGCGCACCCGGAAAAGGCGCTGTAACCAATCGACGTCACGCTGTCGGGAAGTGCAATGCTTTCAAGGTTCTCGCAACCGTAAAACGCGCGGTTTTCAATGACCGTTAAACCCTCGCTGAGCTCCACGCTTGTCAACCCGCTGCAATTGCCGAAAGCGGCATCCTTGATGACCGTCACGCTGCCGGGGATGGAAATGCTCGTTAAATTCTCGCACGACAAAAACGCGCCCGCGCCGATTGCCGTCACGGACTTGCCGAGATAGCTTTCGGGAATCGCGATGTTTCCCGAGGTGTACTCATCCTTTGCATAGACCGTGTAAGTGTCCGTCTCGGAATCCAGCTCATAGCGCAATTCGCTGTTTCCCGTGTGCGTTCCGCCGGAATCCGAATCCGAGCATGCCCCCACGCAAAGGCACATGCAGAGCGCCGTCAAAGCCACCATGATCCATAAAATCTTGCGTTTCATATCTCCTCCAAAAGTAAAAAACCGGGACGGTTCAGGCTCTCTCCCTGTTTATTTTATAATCAGACACGGTAAGTATAACATGTTGGGGGGCGGATGGCAAGTAATTTGCAAAAAAAGCAAAAATTTCCGCGCGACGGGTTGCATTCCCCGCGAAAAGGGTGTATACTATGCCCATGAATACTTTTTTGACGCGCATCCCCGTCGCACATCGGGGCCTACATGACGAAACAATGCCCGAAAACTCCATCCCCGCCTTTCGCGCCGCCGCGGAGGCGGGCTACGCCATCGAAACGGACGTGCACTTCACCAAAGACGGGCAGCTCGCCGTCTTTCACGACGACGACTTGGTCCGCATGACGGGCGACCCGCGGACGGTGGAGAGCTGTACCATGTCCGAACTCAAAGCTCTGAAACTCAAAAATTCGAATGAAACCATCCCCACTTTCGCGGAGTTTTTGCAGGCCGCGAACGGGGCGCCGCTGCTCATCGAGATCAAGAATATGAAGGTGAAAGGTGAGGTGATCGCGAAAGCACTCTCGGAGGCACTTGAAGGCTACAAAGGCGAATACGCCATTCAATCTTTTAACCCTTTTTACGCGCATGCCTATAAAAAACTGCATCCCGAGATCCTCTGCGGCGTGCTGGCTTCGGCGAAGATGTCCTCCAAGGGCGACACGCTCGGCTGGCGCATCAAGGCGCACTTTCTCTCGCGCCTGAAATTCAATTTTATCACCAAACCGGACTTTGTGAGCTACAACCATGTCGGGTTGCCCGTTCCCGCCGTGACGCGCTTCAAGGGCGCCAAACTCGCCTGGACCATCCGCTCCGCCGAGGAAGAACACGAAGCGCGGAAGTATGTGGACAACATCATCTTTGAAAATTACAGGGCGAAAATTTGAAATTTGAGATAAAAATTATCCCGGCCGATCGGTCGGGATAGTTTTGTTTTTAGGGTCAATTCAGCAAGAACTTGATGGAACGCTCCTCGGTTTCGGGCGCCGCGGGGATGTCCGTCGGCTTTGTCACGTTCACCTTGCCGTAATCAAAATAGACTTGCGTCAGCTTGATCTTGACCGTGGTCGGCCCCGTCTCACCGTCGGGATTGGAATCATTGCCGCCATCAGGGTTGGAATCATTGCCGCCGTCGGGGGAGGTCTCGCTTCCGTCGGGGGAGGCGCCGCCATCTTCATCCATGGGAAGCATGTCGCGCGCCTCGGGCGCGGGCGCCTTGGAGGCCAGCTCGGCGATGCAGGCACTCGGCTTGCCGCCGTTGACCTTGACGACAAACTTGGAGATGTCGAGGCCGTCGGCGTCGCTGTCCGCCTGCGAGAGCCAATTCATCAAGAAAGTCTCGATGCTCTCCTGCATGGCGGTAAGGCCGGACGTCGTGGCGAGGTAGCCCTTTTCTGTATTATTATACGAGAAATTTGCATATTTATCCTTGACGAATTCCAGCCCGTCCGAGACGCCGAACATCTCGGCAAACTCACTCTTGGAATAGTTCTCGCTGTCCCACTCCATCCATTCCGTATCTTCCTTTGCACGCTGCCAGACGGTGACCTCGTCCTGCGTGAATTCAAGATATCCCTCCGAGATATAGCTCGTCTTGCCGTCCTCTTGCAGGGTGAGATCCATCTTGACTTTGTCCCCGTCAAACAGGTAAGAGATGGTGATGACCTCGGACATGGTCTGCCCGTTTTCTGTCTCCTCGACGGTGATGACCGACTTCACGCCATAGTTGTCCGCATCGGAAAAGGCGCCCGTCCACTCCGTGCGGTCGATCTGCTCGGAAGCCAGCGTTACGGGATCGGTGCTCTCGGTGACGGTGACGGGCGGCGTCTCCCCTTTCGGCGGCTCCGAATTTGGATCGCCGCAACCTGCGAGCGTCAACAACATTGCGCCCGCGATCAGCAATGTGACTGCTTGTTTCATACTGTTTTCTCCTTGCCGACAGTATGCGCGCAATTTTACGGTTTATGCAAAACGCGCCCCCGCATGGGGACGCGCTTTTCAGACCGAATTGAAAAAGTTGTTCGAGCCGCTCCAACCCAATAGAGCACTGCACCAAAATAGAACTGCGGCACGAGGCGGAGAGTTCCCGTTGTAAACGGGGCAAACAGCGCAGAGAGGCGCGGGTTGCGGTTACAAGTTCCAGATGAGGCGGGCGTAATCCTTGACGGAGCGGTCGGCAGAGAACTTGCCCGCGGCGCTCATGTTGATGAGGCACTTCTCCCAGAATTCGTCGCTGCCGTAATCGCGGAGGAGCTCCTCTTTCACGCGGACATAGTCGATGAAGTCGAGCAGAACGAGGTAGCGGTCGGGCGAGATGCCGCCCGTTAAGCTCTCATACAGCTTGCGGAGGGAGCCCGTCTCGTCGGGGAAAGTGCCGTCGATGAGCGTCTCCAAGGCGCGTTTGAGGGCGGGCGTCTGCTCGATGATTTCGGCGGGCCAATAGAACCGCTTGATGGTGGCGACCTCCTCCACCGTCGCGCCGAAGATATAGTTGTTCTCGGCGCCCGCCTCTTCACAGATCTCCACGTTGGCGCCGTCCATGGTGCCCAGCGTCACCGTGCCGTTGAGCATGAACTTCATGTTGCTCGTGCCCGAGGCCTCCATGCCCGCCATGCTGATCTGCTCGGAGACATCCGCCGCACAGACGATCTTCTCGGCATAGCTGACGTTATAATTTTGCACAAAGACGACGCGCAGGTAGGGCGCGACCTCCTCGTCCGAATTGATGAGCTTTGCGATCTCGTTGATGAATTTGATGATGGCCTTGGCCATGTAGTAGCCGGGAGCAGCCTTGGCGCCGAAGATGAAAGCCGTGGGCGGGAAATCTTGGATGCTGCCGTCCTTGATGCCGTAGTAGAAATACAGCACGGAGAGCGCGTTGAGCATCTGCCGTTTGTACTCGTGAAGCCGCTTCACCTGCACGTCGAAGATGAAATTTTCGGGGATGTCCACGCCCTCGTGCTCCTTGATGTAGGCCGCGAGCTTGCGCTTGTTTTCTCCCTTGATGGCCTTAAACGCGGGTACCATGTCCGAAATAAAGGGCTTGATTTTGCAAAGCTGCTTCAAATCGGTGTGCCAGCCGTCGCCGATTTTTTCGTCGATGAGCGCGGCGAGCCCGGGATTGTTCAAGAGCAGCCATCTGCGCGGCGTGATGCCGTTTGTGATGTTGACGAACTTGTCGGGATACAGCTCGTACCAATCCTTGAACGTCTCCGTCTTTAAGATGTTGGTGTGGATCTCCGCGACACCGTTGACCTTGGCCGACGCATAGATGGCAAGGTTTGCCATGTGCACGACGTTGTCGCGGATGACGAAGTATTTCGAGCCGTCCAAGCCCTCCTTTTCGAGGCGCTGCTGGCAGCATGCGATCTGCTCATAGACGTCGGGGAGGAGGTCGGCGATGGCGAGGCTATCCCACTTTTCGAGCGCCTCGGCCATGATGGTGTGGTTGGTGAAGTTGAATACCTTGCGGCACACCCCGAACGCCTCTTCGAAAGTCAGCCCTTCGAGGCGCAAGAGGCGGATGAGCTCGGGGATGGCGATGACGGGGTGGGTATCGTTGAGCTGGAAGCAATAGGCCTTGTCGAGCGCGGTTAGGTCCCCGCCCGCCGCCTTATACTTCCTGAGGAGGTCTTGCAGCGATGCCGAGACCATAAAATATTGCTGGCGGAGCCGCAAGATCTTGCCCACCATGGTGTTGTCGTTGGGATACAGAACGTCGCAAATTTTGGTCGCGTCGAAGTTCTCCTCCGCTTTCCTGTCGCCGCGCATCTCGTTGAAAGCGCCGAAGTCGAATGGCTGCACGGGCTCGCTCGACCACAGCCGCAAATTGTTGACGACACCGTTCCGGTAGCCGAAGATGGGCATATCATAGGGCACGGCGCGCACGGTGATATCGGAAAATTTCACTTCCACGGCGTCGCGCTCCACGCGCACGCTCCACGGGTCCCCCCATTTGAGCCAATCGTCGCCCTCCTCGTGCTGGTAGCCGTTTTCAAAGGTCTGGCGGAAGAGGCCGTAACGGTAGCGGATGCCGTATCCGTCGAGGGGGATGTTCATCGTCGCCGCACTTTCAAGGTAGCATGCCGCGAGCCGTCCCAGCCCGCCGTTGCCCAAAGCGGCGTCCTCCACCTCCTCGAACTCGCCCAGCGCGCGCCCCACGGAGGCCAAGGCTTCCCCCGCCTCTTCGAGGATGCCGAGGTCCATCAGATTGTTGAAGATCGCCCGCCCCATCAAAAATTCTGCGGAGAAGTAGCAGCACCGCTTGCCCGTTCCCGCGGGTTTGCGCGCGGAGAGCGTCTCCGCCATCACCGCCTTGGAGACGGCATTGTAGAGTTCGCGGGTGTCCGCATGGGCGATGTCTGTGGCAAAGTCGGCGGCGAGGATGCGGCCGACGTCCTGCAAAAAGTTCTTTCTTTGGAATTTCATATTTCACCTTCCGCTTTCGTCTCAAAACGCGTCTATTTTAGCATAGTGCAATTTCAATGTCAATTTGTTCCCAAAATTTTTTCCAATTGCGGCAGAAAAATTTTCCCGACTTTTTCGACGAAATGCTGAATTCCTATTGAAAAATCTTTTTTGTTATGTTATAATGTACCTCGGTAATAAGTGATTTCGCCTTTTTCGAAGGTTGGGGGCGGGATTCAAGACAAGTCAAGGAGGTTACTATGGAACAAGAAGCGAAGTGCTGTGCCTGTGAAACATTGGGGACGCCCGAACAGGCGGCACAGCTCAAAGCGGTGATCGAGGAATCGAAGTCAACGCCCGGCTGCCTCATGCACATCTTGCAGGAAGCACAGGGGATCTACGGCTATCTTCCCATGCAGGTGCAAAAGACGATCGCCGAAAGTCTCGGGATGTCCCTCTCCGAAGTGTACGGCGTCGTGACGTTCTATTCCCAATTCTCTCTCAATCCCAAGGGAAAGAACCGCATCAGCGTCTGCCTCGGCACGGCATGCTACGTCAAGGGATCGGATAAGATCCTCGAAGAAGTGGAAAAAGAGCTCGGCATCAAGTGCGGCGAATGCACGGAGGACGGTCTCTTCTCCATCGACAGCTGCCGCTGCGTCGGCGCCTGCGGCCTTGCGCCCGTCATGATGATCGGGGAAGAGGTCTACGGCAAGCTCACCCCCGACAAAGTGAAGGGGATCCTCGATTCTTATAGGGAGGCCAACAAATGACCATCAAAGAATTAGACGCCATCCGCGCAAGTAAAAAAGAACTCATCGACGTGAGACGCCTCGTCAAAGAACAGGCCGAAAAACTCGCGGCGAATACCGGATACAGAAAACAAGTCCTCGTCTGCGGCGGCACGGGCTGCACCTCCTCTCACTCCATGCAGGTCATCGAGCATCTCGAAAAGACTTTAAAGGAAGAGGGCATCGACGACGTGCTCGTCGTTAAGACGGGTTGCTTCGGCCTCTGTGCGCTCGGCCCCATCATGATCGTCTATCCCGAGGGCGCGTTCTATGCACAGATGACCCCCGAACATGCCGAGACCGTCGTCAAACAGCACCTCGTGCCCGGCGGCTCCATCGTCAAGGAACTGCTCTACAAGGGCACCGTCATGGAGGACGGTTCCATTATTCCCTTTGCGGAAACGCCTTTCTATAAGAAACAGATGCGTATCGCGCTCCGCAACTGCGGCGTGATCGCGGCCGAGGACATCGACGAGGCTATCGCCGCGGGCGACTATCAGGCCATCGAAAAGGTGCTCACCTCCATGACGCCCGACGAAGTCATCAATGAAGTGCTCGCCTCCGGTCTGCGCGGCCGCGGCGGCGCGGGCTTCCCCACGGGCAGAAAGTGGATGTTCGCAAAGGCCTCCCAGGGCGACATCAAGTATGTCTGTTGCAATGCCGACGAGGGCGACCCCGGCGCATTCATGGACCGCTCCGTGCTCGAAGGCGATCCCCACTGCGTGCTCGAAGCCATGACCATCGCGGGCTATGCGATCGGTGCGCACCAGGGCTATATCTATGTGCGTGCGGAATATCCCGTCGCCGTCCACCGTCTCAAAATCGCCATTGCACAGGCGCGTGAATACGGCCTGCTCGGCAAGAACATTTTGGGCCTCGGCTTCGACTTCGACATCGACATCCGTCTCGGCGCGGGTGCGTTCGTGTGCGGCGAGGAGACCGCGCTCATGACCTCCATCGAGGGTCACCGCGGCGAG
>CANQJF010000050.1 GCA_947624225.1 uncultured Clostridia bacterium | reverse complement strand
TCTCCTGTGTTGTGGTTTTGTTTCGCAGCTCTATTATAACACAGACTTCCGTTTGAACTACTTTTTTTCTCCCCACCTGTTGCACTTGATAGTATAATTCACTACTCGTAAAAAAATCGGCGACTTTTCAGTCGCCGATTTGCTTTACAAAAGCGCTTATTCGTTGTAGGGATCGTTCTCGTCGCGCGGGGCCTCTTTCTTGGCGGGGTGTGCGGGAGCGGGCGTCTCCTCTTCTTCCTTGGGCGCCGCGGCCTTGGCGGGCTTGGGTGCCTTTGCTTTCTTTGTCGCTTTCACCGTGGTGCGGTGATGCTTTTTGAGAAGACGGCGGATGATCAGCACCACCACGGTGGCCACGAGCACGGCGGCCAGCAGGATGGAGGACAGCAACAGCCAGATGTTGGTGGGGTTGGTCGCTCCGGTGTCGGTGTTCGTGTCGCTGCTGTTATTGTCGCTGTCGGTGTTGCCCAATTCATCGGGTGTGACGGTGACCTCGTTCTCCGCATAGCTGAGGAACATGGAGACGGAGGGCATGCCCGTGTGGAGCAGTTCCCCGTCTGCATCTTCGCAATAGAGCCACATCAGTTGCTCGGTGTGCGAGGATTGCAGGTAAGAGCCCCAAGGATCGCCGAGTTCCTCCTCGTCGGCCTCTTCGTCATAGCGGAGATAGTCGGGCGAATCGAAGAACGTGAAAGTGTAATACAGAGCGAGAGGGGTCCCCTCCTTGGTGGTTAAGGGGAGATTTTCGTCATCAGCAACGGTATACTTTTCTTTGAGCGCTTCCACGGAGGCGTCGCGCAGGGTGGCAAAGTTGTCGGCGGTACCCGTCGAGCAGCGGTCGAAGAACACGTAGGCTCCGGCGGGGATGCCGTTCATGGTTTTGTCGTCGCGGGTGCCTGCCCACAATTCGAGGCGATAGTCCTTTTCGGTGTTGCCGCCGTTCACATAGAAGGAGACGGTCACCCACTTGCCTGCATTGTCTTGGGTCCCCTTGACGGTGATCGCGGCCTCGTAGGCTTTCTTGTCGAGATCGACATAGTCCGGATAGCGCACGCCCTCGGTGGCGGGCAGAGGCAGGACTTCCTGAGAATATCCGTCGTTTTCCGTCTTATCTTTGTCGTAGTAGGCGTAGAACTTGTCGTTGTGGCCGTAGAAAGCGATGGTGCCGTCCGTCGTCACGAGGTTGCCCTTGTCGTCGGGGTCGCCGAAAGCGGAGAGGTTGGCGTAGTAGACGCCCGACGTGTCGCCCACTTTCTTGTAGAGGCCGTTGGGTTCGCGCGTGTAAAGGATGTCGTTCTCTTCGTCGAAGTCCTCCGCGGCGGGGTCGCCCTTGACGATATTGCCGTCGTCGTCATACCAATAGGTCACGGCGGGGACGGAGGGCATCAAGCTGTCGCCCTTGTTGTCCGAGGTGACGTCGATGAGGTAGACGGTCGCGGTGGCGTCGAGGGAGAGCTTCACGCGGACGGAGATGCGGCTTGCGGTGCTCGCGGCCACGTTGGTGTTCGCGGCGAAGAATCCGTAAGAGGGTTGCGCCGATGCGCTCGTGTTCAGAATGACGAGGGGCTGATAGGCCGCATCGACGGTGCTCACCGTCTCGCCGAACTTGTTGCCGAAGATGTTCTTCCACCATTCGTCGGCTTTCTTCTTCTCCTCGGTCTCTGTCAGCGTTCCCGCGAGGGCGTTCAACGAGGTCATCCATTTGTTGGGATAGTATTGCTCATTGGAGGCATCCGCCTCGTCGGCGTTGAGGGCGAGATATTTATCCGCTTCCTCGGCGGAGAGGAGGCCGGCATAGATGCCATTGTCCACGGCGAGCTGTTCGCGGCCGGGATTCTTGTTGGTGATGTTGCCGTCTTGATCCTTTTGGCTCTCGACGAGGATGTTGCTGCCCGCACGCACACCCGTGTAGTTGACGGGAATGGCGAGGCCCTCTTCGAGGGTGGGGCCGTTGGCGGAGGCTTCATCGAACTTGGAGCTGTCTTTCACCGTGGCGGTGAGGGAGACTTTCTGTGCGTAAGTACCCGTCGCGGCATAGCCGTATTGCGTCTTGGTGAGGTCGCAGATCTGGAAATTGGCGAAAGCCGCATAGCCGTCGGCATAGTCGGTCTTGGCGGTGCTGGCAATGGAAGTGGGCCCGTAGGTGAGCTTCAAGGTGAAAGTCTTATCCTCTTCCGTGTCGTTCTCCACAAAGAAGAAGCAGCGCACCCAGCCCTTGTAGATATCTTTCATTGCGGGATCGTCGGATTTGGAGTCGATATCGACGGTTGCGACGGTGGTGGAGTTGAACGCGGAGATGGTGTTTTGGTTTTCGCCGTCCACGAGGATGGCGCTCGCCCCGAGCTTGCCCGAGGGGATATTGCTCGTCTTTACGAAGAAAGAGATGAGCTTGCGGTCCTTGGACTTCAAGGTGAATGCGGCGTTCTCGACGGTGGCGGTGTAGGCCGCGCCGTTGGTGGAGAGCAGCATCACGATGTTGTTCTCATTCGTGAACGGGAACTTGTTCTCGAAGTCGGTCTTATAGATGTTTTTGAGGTAGCCGTTCGTCGTGGCGGCGATGTCGGAGAGCGACATCAGTTCGGCGATGTTGTTGCGCGTTTGGGCGCCGTCGGCCTTGGAGGTATCGCTCAAAGCGGGGTCGATGGAGGCGGAGGTGTACGTCTTGCTGCCGGAGACCTCCTGGGTCAAGCCGAAGTGCACGGTATCGTTCTCGGCGGTGAGGTCGAGCTCTTCGAAGTCCTTCGTCTTGTTGAGGTCGAGGGCAAAGGTGGAGAACTTGCTCTGATCGCCCGTCTCGCTGTCCGTCGCAAGGAACTTCTTCTCGTCGCCCTTGCTGTTGAGGTCGCAGGAATTGTCGGGCGTGAAGTCCTTGGTGGCGTCGTTATAGTCTTGGTCGGAGATGACCTCGCACACCGCGTCGTCGAAGAAAGCATAGCCATCGACGGCCTCATAGCGGTTGTCCGAGGAGCCCTGCCCGAGGCCGAGCACGATGCGGAAAGTGGTGGAGGCAAAGGCGTTGGCGCGGATATACACGGTGTATTGCTTCCATGCGTCCTTGGTGTTGATGTTCTTGATCTGCATCTGGTCGAGCGTGGTGCCGCCGACGGTGTTGGTCACGCCGATGTAGGCGCCCGCGCGCTTTCCGACGGGGATGTCCTCCTCGCCCTCTGCCGTGGCCGCATAGTGATAGAGCTCGGAAGTGCGCACCCACACGGAGAATTTGGCCGCCGTGCCCGCATTGAGGGTGACGGTGGTGCTCGAAGTGTAGTATTGCGCCGTACCGCGGACGCCGTCCGAGGTGCGGTGGTTGTGGATCATGAGGATGGAATTGTCGTCCTCGGCGCGGTCGCTCTTGGCGTAAAGGAGGGGCTTGTCCGCGGAGGTCGCCACTTCATGCAGGTATTCGAGGTCCTCGAAGTCAATGGAATAGCGATAGTCGGCATACAGCTCGAACTCGGAAGCGGAGTCGATGTCATAGTAGTCGTAGAATTCGAGGCGGTCGTAGACGCTCGCTTCCTGCCAGTGCTCGGTGGCGTTGGCAATGATTGCATCCGTCAATTCGGGATCTATCTCGTTGCCGTCCGCATCTTTTTCGGGTTCCGCGGGAACAAGTTTGTAGGTGGACGTCGTCATATACTGCCAATCGGCGGTATTGATGATGCCGGACGTCGTATCCGAAGAGGGAGAGCCCGAGGAGAAAGACCAATCGTTGGGGGAATTGATGAAGGCGCGGCGCTCGTCGATCTCGTCCTCATCCATTTCGGAGTAGAACTCGAAATTGCCGTTCTTCAAAAGTTGGGTATCAGTCGCGGAGACTGTCGGCTCCTCATCGTCCTGTTCCGGTTCTTCCGGGCTGCAAGCAGAGACGATACCGAGGGAGAGCGTGGCGGAAAGCAGAATGCTGAGCGCCGTGATGAAGCGCTTCTTTCCCTTTCCCGTAACAATGAATTTTGCCATAGACACACCTTATTTTGGCAACCGCATCCCAAAGGGGGCGGCGCCGATATTTTTTTCTTAGCAATATGTACTATTTTAATACAAAAGCGCAAGAGTTGCAAGCACTTTCGCGGTATATCCTTAAAAAAGGCAAATTTTTTTTCGGATTGACACATACTTTGCGTGAAATTATCTGCTCTCCGGGCCCGTCCGGCGCGGCATGTGCCCGTCCGACATGTGCCCGTGCGACGCTACATATGCAAGTGCGAAAAAGAGAACTCATCGGCGGCGCGGCGGTCGGCATGCTCAACGGACTGTTCGGCGGGGGCGGCGGCATGGTCGCCGTACCCGTGCTCAAAACGGCGGGCCGCGATGCAAAACATGCCCACGCCACGGCCATTGCCGTCATCCTGCCCGCCTCGGCGGCGAGCAGCATCGTCTATCTCGTCCGCGGGTTCATCCCGTTCGGCTTATTTTTGCCCGTCGTCATCGGCGTGGTGGCGGGGGGAGCGCTCGGGGCGAGGCTACTCTCGCGCGTCTCGGGGCGCACCGTGACGTTTATCTTTGCGCTCACCATGCTCGCGGCCGGGCTGGGGATGATCTTGCGGTGAGCTTTTTATTGCTGCTTTTATGCGGGCTGGCGGGCGGGCTCTTGGGCGGAATGGGACTGGGCGGCGGCACCGCGCTCATCCCCCTCCTCACGCTCGCGTGCGGCATCGGGCAGACGGTTGCACAGGGCATCAATCTCCTGTCCTTCTTACCCATGTCCGCGGTCGCGCTGGCGGTGCATGCCAAAAACGGGCTTCTCGCAAAGGAGGGCTTGTGGGTGATCGTCCTGCCCGCCCTCCTCTTTTCCGTGCTCTTTTCTCTCCTCGCCGCGGCCGTGCCGGCCCGTGCGCTCTCCAAGGGGTTCGGCGTCTTTCTCTGCATCCTCTCCGGGACCCAGCTGAGGAGCTGTTTTCGCGGAAAAAGTTTTTCAAAAGAGAAAAATATTTTGCAAAAGGGTATGGACAAACCCAAAAAGCTATGGTAAAATAGGGAAGCATTACAATAGGGGTAGTTTTCGGATGTAGGCCCCGTGAGAGTTCTCCCTGCGGACGGGCTGTCCGCAATTTCAAAAGGATAGGACTTATTATGGAAAAAATCGGCATCATCGATCTCGGATCGAATTCCGCGCGCCTCGTCATCGTCGGGCTTTCGGGCGAGGGGCATTTCATGGTGGAGGACGAGCTCAAAGAGAGCGTGCGCCTCGGCCAGGATATGGACCGCGACGGCTTTTTGAAGCCGCAACGGGTGGCGGAGACCATCAAAACGCTCAAAATGTTCAAGCGCCTTTGCGACGCAAAGGGTGCAGACCGCATCATCGCCGTGGCGACTGCGGCGGTCAGGCGTGCAAAAAATCAGCGGTCTTTTCTCGACGAGATCCAGGCAACGTGCGGTATCCGCGTGGAAGTGCTATCCGAAGAGGAGGAGGCCACGCTCGTCTATCGCGGCGTCATCAATTCCATGGATATCCCCAAGGGGATCATCCTCGAAATCGGCGGCGGCAGCACCAAGATCATTTACTACAACCGCCGGAGCATTCTGAACTTTGCCACGCTTGCCTTTGGCGCGGTGACGCTCACCGACCTCTTTGCGGACGACGGGATGGCTCCCGAGGAGCAGACGGCCAAGATCGAGGAATTCTTCACCGAGCAATTCAAGAAGATCCCGTGGCTGTCGGAGGTGGAACCCGACACGCAGATGATTGGCGTGGGCGGGTCGTTCCGCAACCTCTACAAGATTAACCGCATTGTGCGCAAGTATCCCTTGAACACCGTGCACAACTATCAGTTTACGACGGAGGATTTCACCTCCATCTATGAGATGGTGCGCGTCTTGGATGTGGAGAAGCGCAAGCGCATCCGCGGGCTCTCGCCCGAGCGTGCGGACATCATGCCCGCCGCACTCGCCATCATCAAGTCATTTACCGACTATTTGAGCATCGAGAGTTTCACGCTCTCGGGGTGCGGTCTCCGCGAGGGGATCATGTTCAACGTTGCGCTCCCCATGACGGTGGAGCGCCCCATCTCCGATGTCCTCTCGTATTCGCTCTCCACGCTCGTGAAGTACTATGGTTGCGACGAGAAGCACGTGGAAAACGTGGTGCACCTGTCCATCCAGCTCTTCAAGCAGTTGCGCGTCCTGCATAAATTCCCGCGCATTTACCTAAAAGTGTTGAAGATCGCGGCAAGCCTGCACGATTGCGGGTTGCGCGTGCGTTACTACAATCACCAAAAGCACAGCCGCTACATGATCCTGTCGAGCGGCATCTATGGCGCCACGCACCGCGAGATCGTGTTGGCGGCATTTGTGGCGGGGTGCCACCGCAAGGAGGACCTGCTCCCCTCCGATTGGAACAGGTATAAGGATATCGTCTCCGATGAGGACATGGACATCGTGAGGAAGCTGGGTGTGCTCCTCCGCATTGCGGAGAGTTTGGATAGGAGCGGGCTCGGCATGGTAAAGGGCCTCAATTGCGACGTGCTGGGGGACTCGGTCATCATGAAAACCGAGCTCGCGGGCGATGCAACGCTCGAAATCAGGCAAGCGATGAAAGCCAACGGGGAATTCAAGCGCGCATTCAAAAAGAACCTGGAAATTCTGTAAAGCGGAGTTCACGAAATTCTATTCACGAAATTTGTTTTCTTTTCGCGCTGTCATACCGAGAAGGGCAACGCCCTTTGAGTGTATCCCCTTGGGAGAACGCTTTGGGTCGCCCACGGCGGAAGTAAATTCCGCCTAAGGCAATGAGTCGAAAGGCCTTCCCCTTTGGGGAAGGTGGCACGGCGAAGCTGTGACAGATGAGGTGGCCTCATCCGTCTCACTCCGTCAATCATATAATTGCAAATGCAAGAACTGATCTTAGCTTCCAATTCCCCGCGTCGGAGAACGTTGCTTTCGGACATGGGGTATGCGTTTACCGTAGAACCCTCCCAATTCGAAGAAATTCCGGGAGGGTATTCCGCGCGCGATACGGCGCTTTTTTTTGCATACGGCAAAGCGGCAGACGTCCTTTCGCGCCATCCCGATGCCCTCGTGCTGGGTGCGGATACCGTTGTTGCGCCGGAGGGGGAGATCTTGGGGAAACCCAAGGACGAGGAGGACGCCAAGCGCATGTTGCGGCGCCTGAGTGGCAGAGCGCACAGCGTCTACACGGGTGTGGCGCTCCTTGGAAAGGGATTCGAGCTCTGCCGCGTGGTGGAGACGGAGGTCATCTTTGCCCCGCTCACGGAGGAGATCATCGAGGCCTATGTCGCGAGCGGGCTTCCGCGCGGCAAGGCGGGGGCATACGGCATCCAGGACGGGTGGCCGCTTGTAGAAAAAATCAATGGCAGTTATACAAATGTCGTGGGGCTTCCGACCGAAGAGGTAGAGACCATGCTCCGGGCGGCATATGGAGGAGAGCGATGTTAAAGCTTGCGATCGAACTCGGAACGTCGGTCACGAAAATTTACGGAGTAGGCAACGGGATCGTGCTTGCGGAGGCGACCTGCCTTGCCGTCAACCGCGCGAGCGGCGAGATCCGTGCCTATGGAAACGAGGCCAAGCGTCTGCATGGCAAGACGGCCGAGGACACGGGGATGGTGTTTCCCGTCTATGAGGGGGAGATCGTCAACGAGCGCTATGCGGGGGCTCTTTTGGAGTTCTTTTTGGGAAAGGTCGTCCGCCGCGCTTTCCGCGTGGAGGCGCTCTTTTGCGTGCCGTGCGGGATCTCCATCGAATCCCGTGAGAAATATTATCGCATTGCGAAGTCGGCCGGGATCTCCCGCGTGGAGTTCGCCGAGACGCCTTTCCTCGTCGCGCTGGGGCAGGACGTTCCGCTCTCGGAGTCCAATCCGGTATTCGCCATCGATATCGGTGCGGGCAAGACGTCGGCGGCCGTGTTTTCCTTAGACGGCGTCATTGCGGGCCTCACCATGAATATCGGCGGGAACAATATGGATACGCACATCATCGACCATATTGCCGGGCTGTATCATCTCAAAATCGGGCCGCAGACGAGTGAGAAAGTCAAGAATACGGTGGGGAGCCTGCTTGAATACGACAACCAATCCATGATCGTAAACGGGCGCGATGTTGCCACGGGGAAGCCGCGCGCCGTCACGGTCTCCTCGGGCGATATCTTCTATCCCATCAGCGTCTATGTGGACAAGATCATCGAATACGCCGAGCTGCTCTTGCGGAAAGTGCCCGCGGAGGTCTCTGCCGCGATGTGCAAGAACGGGGTGTATTTGGCGGGCGGTGTTGCCGCCGTCTCGGGCTTCGGCGAATACGTTGCCGGGAAGTTGCAGATGGAGGCGCACCTTGCGGACGATGTGCACACTGCCGTTGTTCTCGGCGGCGGTCGCGTTGTCGGCTCCCTCTCCATGATGCGGAGAATTTGCTTGAAGTGAGTAGTTCACGTAATTTGTTTTCTGCCCCCTCCATGGGGTTCACGAAATTTGTTTTCTTTTCGCTGTCATACCGAGGGTCCGCAACGGACCCGAGTGTATCCCCTTGATAAAGCGCATCAACAAGTAAAGAAAACAAATTTCCGTGACGGAAATGGGCGTTGGCGGCTTAATAAGTTCTGTCTCTCAAACGTTTCAACGGACAAGAAGCCGACAGGGCTCGGCAAATTGAGTCGCCAACGGCGGAAATGAATTCCGCCTAAGGCAAGGGATTGAAAGGCCTACCCCTTTTGGGGGAGGCTCTGCCTGCAAGGCGGTGGTGGGGGGACTTGCCTTCCCCTTTGGGGAAGGTGTCGAACGAAGTGAGACGGATGAGGTAGCCTCATCACCCGCTTCGCGGGAGCTTCCCCCAAGGGGAGGCCAAGAATTCCTCAATTCCATTGACGCATTTTCCCCATACCATGTCCGAAGGAGGACGCTTAAAAATGGTTCCAATGATCATACGCGGTGAACCTTTTGTCGTCGAAGTCAAGGCGGAGGAGCCCCTGCCCGAGACAGAGGAGGAATTCGAGCGGCTGTTGGCGCGTGCCGAGGCGGGGGAGGCGAGTGCGCAATATCTCGTCGGGGCGTATTTCCGCGCGGAAGCCGACGAAATCGTGGCCGCCTTGAAAGAGTCAATCATGTCGGGTAGCCGGGCCATGCGCGCCCCTTGCGGCATTTGGGAGACAGACTGCTTCGGCGATTGTGCCAAGGAGGAGCTCGAAAAGGCGTTTTCTTGGTTTGAAAAGGCCGCCGCGCAAGACTATCCCGACGCGATCTATGCGCTTTCCGAATGCTACACCCGCGGCATGGGTACCGCTGTTTATCCCGAGAGGGGTCATGCGTTGCTTTTAGAGGCGGCCGAAAAGGGCTGCCTTTTTGCTGAATACGATGTCGCGATGGAGTATTACAACGGCAAACAGG
Organism: uncultured Clostridia bacterium; assembly: GCA_947624225.1. Lineage (GTDB taxonomy): Bacteria > Bacillota > Clostridia > Christensenellales > Borkfalkiaceae > Gallimonas. The sequence goes on along the minus strand of CANQJF010000050.1, from coordinate 2,233 downwards.
AGGCATTCGGACAGGCACCCGTGGAGCAAGATTTTGAAAAGGCGGTCTTTTGGTTGAAGCGGGCGGCCGCGCAGGGCGATGCGCTCGCACTCTATTTCCTCGCCCGCTGTCTCGAAGAGGGCACGGGGATCGAAAAAAGCGCGGAGGAGGCTGTTCCGATTTACCGTCTCGCCGCCGAATTGGGCAATCCGTGGGCACAATGTGCGCTCGGCAGGTGCTTGGAGGAGGGCATCGGAACGCCCAAGGATCTGGAACAGGCTGTCGAGTGGTACCAAAGGGCCGCGGACGGCGGCGACGCCGAGGCATGGGACGCCTTGGAGCGATTGAAGTGAGGTAATTCACGAAATTTGTTTTCTTTTGCCCCCTCCATGGGGTTCACGAAATTTGTTTTCTTTTTCGCTGTCTACCGTCCGCCCGAAGTTTCTATTATGAACTAAGGGCGTCACGAGGAGCGCAAGCGACGAAGTAGCCGACAGGGCATGATTTTTAACGAACTGTTCATCTGCGAGAAATCTTATTACGACCAAGTAGAGGCAGAGCGAATCATAAGGTAGAGATTTCTCGACTTCGCTGGCGCTCCGCTCGAAATGACATAAAGAGCGCCCAGTCCGAGCCCCTCCATGGGAACAACGCATGAGCCCCCTCCATGGGGGTGGAGCGGTGCAATTCTCATTCAACAGCCCGGTGGGCTGTGAATGGCGCCGTGACAGGAGGCGTGGTCTCGCCTCCGGGGTTGCGGCGGTCCCTGCCGCCGCAACGGCCAAGGGGGTGGGGTGGCGACGGAGGAATGGTCGTGACCTTACAGGGGCGACAAGGAACTGCCCCCATCCGCCTCACTTCGGTTGGCTCTTTCTCCAAAGAATGCACAGAGTCTTTCTTTGCGGCGGCGGGGATGTTTTGCAAACAAATCTCCGCGAATTGTTTGACATTTTCGAAATCGGTGCTATAATAAGAGAAAAGGCGTTTGAAGCGGAAGAGACGCAAGCGTTCGGTTCCCATACAGAGAGTTGCCCCTTGGCTGAGAGGGCAGGCGGGAACAGCTGCGGTATTCCCCCGCGAGCCGCCCCTCCGAACAGAACTTCAAGAGAGGCCGTTTTCCGCGTAAAGGACGAAAGAGGCGCATACCATGTCCGCGATATGGGCGCGCGAAAACAGGTGGTACCGCGTAAATTTACGCCCTGTTGACATGATGTCGACGGGGCTTTTTTAGGTAAATTTTCAAAAAAGGAGACAGTATGGAAGAGAGCGAAAAGATCATCGAAGAGGCGCAAAAGGAGGCTGAGCAGGCCACCACGTCGCGCGGGCTCTACGAAGCTAAAATGAAATTTTTGGGCCGCACCGGCAAGGTCATTGCCCTCCTCAAAGGCATGCGCGACCTCGCCGCTGAGTTGCGTCCCGCTTACGGCAAGCGGATCAACGAGCTCCGCGAAAAGCTCGAAACCATGTTTGCCGCGTATGAGGAAAACGTCAAAAAACGCGAGCTCGAAAACAAGATCAAGAGCGAGCGGGTAGACGTCACCGAGCCCGGCCGCCATATCACAAAGGGGGCGCTGCATCCCATCACGCGCACGCGGAACGAGCTCATCGACATCTTTGCCGGCATGGGCTTCGAGGTGTTCGAGGGCCCCGAGATCGAGAGTGAATACTACAACTTCACCGCCCTCAACACGCCTGCCGACCACCCCGCCCGCGACATGCAGGACACCTTTTATATCACCGATGAATTTCTCCTCCGCACCCAGACGAGCGCGGGGCAGATCCGTCTGATGGAGCAGAAGAAGCCGCCCATCAAGATGCTCTCCCCGGGGCGCGTGTTCCGTTCGGATGACGACGCTACCCACTCGCCTATGTTCCACCAAATGGAGGGGCTGGTCGTGGACAAGGGCATCACGCTGTGCGACCTCAAAGGCATGCTCGACGAATTCGCCCGCACCATGTTCTCCTCTTCGAGCAAGACGCGCCTCCGTCCCTCTTACTTCCCGTTTACGGAGCCCTCCGTCGAAGTGGACGTGAGCTGTTCGGCTTGCGGCGGCAAGGGCTGTTCCCTCTGTAAGGGAACGGGTTGGATCGAAGTGCTCGGTGCGGGCATGGTCAACAGGCACGTGCTCGAAAATTGCGGCGTCGACCCCGACATGTATACGGGCTTCGCTTTCGGTATGGGCATCGAGCGCATCGCCATGCTCAAATACGGCATCAACCACATCCGTCTGTTCACCGAGAACGACGTGCGCTT
>CANQJF010000049.1 GCA_947624225.1 uncultured Clostridia bacterium | reverse complement strand
CGAACGGAGTGAGACGGATGAGGTGACCTCATCACCCGCTTCGCGGGAGCTGTCTCGGACAGGTAGAACCCTGTCCTCGGTCACCATTCGCGCGGTTGCGCGCGACAACGGCCTCCGCACGGCTTCTTCGCGCCGCATAGAACAGGTCAAAGGCCGCGCGGGAATCCAAAACCCGGGCGCGAGCCTTGGAACTGTTCGAAGAAAAATTTTTGCCGCGAGTATTTCCCCGAGTAGGCCTGCTCGGGGTGGGCCTACTCGGGGCATTTGCATTCTCATTCACATTCTCTTTATCATTTGCATTTACATTAAGGGGGGTGTTTGTGTCATCACTTTTGCACGCATTTTTGCATGCAATTTGACTGTCATTTGTACCCTCGTTTACGGGTGTAATTTCGTCCTCCGAGGGGGTGTCTTTTGCCCGCTTTTTTGCGCGCTCATAGCGACGGTTACAGGCGTCTATCTGAGGCTTGATCGCGGACATGATGGCCTGCAATTGCGTCGGAAGCTCGATTTCCACACCCTCAAAGGCGTACATGCAGAGGGCCTCGAAGAGGGGCCAACGGGCGGACTTTTTCACCAAGGAAAACAGCTCAAAAAACGACTCGTAAAACACAAAACTTTTTCTCTTTTTTTGCATGATTTTTCTCCAAACAAATGTTTATTTCTTGATTCTATTATAGCACAGATTTTGTGGTTTGGAGCGCTTATCTGACATGTTTTTTTGGGGAAAATTTATTATGTCATTTCGAGCGGAGGCGAAGCCGAAGTCGAGAAATCTCTACCTTATGATTCTATGAGTCGTTCTACCTGTGCTTGGTCGTAGTAAGATTTCTCGCAGATGGGCTGTTCGTTGAAAGCCATGCGAAGTCGGCTACTTCGCGCCGTTGGCGCTCGTGTCGCCCTTAGTCTACAATAGAAGCCTCGGGCGGGCGAAATGACAAACAAGCCTCGGGCGGACGGTATGACATGATTCACGAGCAGATGCTCTAATTGTCATTTCGAGCGGAGCGTTAGCGAAGTCGAGAAATCTCTACCTTATGAGTCGCTCTGCCTTGGCTTGGTCGTAGTAAGATTTCTCGCAGATGGGCAGTTCGATGAAAGTCAGACTTTATCGGCTACTTCGTCGCTTGCGCTCCTCGTGTCGCCCTTAGACCACAATAGAAGCCTCGGGCGGACGAAATGACAGTCGGCTACTTCGTCGTTTGCGCTCCTTGTGTCGCCCTTGGAGCACAAATAGAAGCCTCGGGCGGGCGAAATGACAGTCGGTCGGTATGACAGCGGGACCCAAGGCCTACCCCTTTGGGGGGGAGGCTCTGCCCGGAGGGCGGTAGTGGGGGGACTTGGCTTCCTCCCCCTGTAAAGCGAAATCATGGGAGGACGCAGCAAAAAATCGGGCTTCCGCAGTTTGCGAAAGCCCGATTGTATCGTTGGATCATTGGATTTTACTCATCTCAATACATCCCGTCCATGCCGCCCGCGGGTGCAGCGGGTGCGGTGGGAGGAGTGGGGATATCCGTGACGATGGATTCCGTCGTGAGGAGGGTGGAAGCCACGGAGGCGGCGTTCTGCAATACCGAGCGCGTGACCTTGGTCGGGTCGATGATGCCGCTCTCAACCATATCGACATAGACATTTTTGAGCGCGTCGAAGCCATAGTTCGGCTTCTTGGAGGAGAGGATCTTGTCGACGACGACGCTTCCGTCCACGCCCGCATTCTTGGCGATCTGGCGAACGGGTTCCTCGCAGGCTTTCATCACAATGGCCGCGCCCGTCTTTTCGTCGCCTTCAAGTGCTCTGACAAGCCTTGCAAGCACGGGGATGCAGGAAAGGAGCGCCACGCCGCCGCCCGGGACATAGCCCTCTTCCACAGCGGCACGGGTCGCCGCGAGCGCGTCGTCGATGCGGAGCTTCTTCTCTTTCATTTCTACTTCGGTTGCCGCGCCCACATTGATGACCGCCACGCCGCCGGCAAGTTTTGCAAGGCGCTCCTGCAATTTTTCTTTGTCATAATCGGAGGTCGTGACCTCGATTTGAGCCTTGATGGAGGCAACGCGGGCCTTGATGGCCTCCTTGTCGCCCGCTCCGTCGATGATGGTCGTGTTGTCTTTGTCGACCTTCACCTGGTTGGCTCGGCCGAGCATATCCAGCGTGACGTCCTTGAATTCGTAACCGAGATCGGAAGTGACGACCGTGCCGCCCGTAAGCACTGCAATATCTTCGAGCATGGCCTTTCTTCTGTCGCCGAATCCGGGAGCCTTGACGGCAACGCAGTTGAACACGCCTTTGAGCTTGTTGACGATGAGCGCCGCAAGCGCATCTCCCTCGACGTCCTCCGCAATGATGAGCAGACGTGCGCCCTGCTGAGCAAGGGGCTCGACGATGGGCAAAATCTCTTGCAGATTGGAGATCTTCTTGTCGGTGATGAGGATGTAGGGGGAATCGAGAACGGCCTCCATCTTATCGAGGTTGGTTGCCATGTAGGCGGAAGCATAGCCGCGGTCGAACTGCATGCCCTCCACGGTGGTGAGCTCGGTCGTCATGGACTTGCCCTCTTCCACGGTGATGACGCCGTCCTTGCCGACGATCTCCATCGCCTTGGCAATGAGCTCGCCCACTTTCTCGTCGCCGGCAGAGATGGAAGCGACCTGAGAGATGGCCTTTTTCCCGTCCACTGTCTTGGAAATGGATTTGAGGTGCTGAACGGCCCAATCAACGGCCTTACTGATGCCCTTTTTGAGGATGATGGGATTGGCGCCCGCGGCGAGGTTTTTCAGCCCCTCGCGGATGATCGCCTGTGCAAGAAGGACGGCGGTGGTCGTGCCGTCGCCCGCGACGTCGTTGGTCTTTGTGGAGACTTCTTTCACGAGCTGGGCGCCCATATTTTCGAAGGGATCGGGCAGTTCGATCTCCTTTGCAATGGTCACGCCGTCGTTGGTGATGAGGGGAGCGCCGAATTTCTTGTCGAGCACGACGTTGCGTCCCTTGGGCCCGAGCGTGATCTTCACCGTGTCGGCGAGGGTGTTTACACCCGTTTCGAGCGCCTTTCTTGCTTCATCTCCGTATTTGATTTGCTTTGCCATATTTCCTTATCTCCTTATACTTTCTATATTCCGCATCATCGCTCATTCAACGATGGCGAGTATGTCGCTCTGTTTGATAATGGTGAATTCTTTGCCGTCGACCTTGAACTCCGTGCCCGAATATTTGGAGCAGAGAACTTTATCTCCGACTTTGACTTGCATCTTTACTTCCTTGCCGTCCACATTGCCACCGGGGCCGACTGCAACGACGATGCAGGTCTGGGGCTTTTCCTGCGCGGAAGAGGGCAGGATGAAACCGCTCTTTGTCTTTTCTTCGACGTTGACCGCTTCAACAACGACCTTGTCGAAAAGTGGTTTGATATTCATAGAACATGCCTCCGTTATTTTTTTCCTCTATATTATAAACGAGAAAGGCAAAACGTCAAACGCATTTTCAAAAATTTTTTGGGAAAAATTGTAAGACATGCTCGTCTCCCCAAAGGCTTTGGAAAACAGTGTGCAAACCCTTGCATTTGAGGGAAAAATATGGTATAATGACAAAAAGGAGAAATACATGGATAAGTGGGATGAGCGGTTTATGGAACTCACCGAAGAGGTGGGGAGTTGGGCAAGTTGTCTCCGCCGCAAGGTGGGGGCCGTCATCGTTTTAGACAAGCGCGTCATGGCAACGGGATACAACGGCGCACCCGCGGGGATCAAGTCCTGTATCGAACGGGGGGAGTGCTTGCGCATTGTAAACCACATCGAGAGCGGAACGCGCGCCGAAATTTGCTATGCGGCACATGCGGAACAGAATGCGCTGATCCAGGCGGCCCGCTATGGGATCACGATCGACGGGTCCACGCTCTATTGTACGCACCAGCCTTGCGTGATTTGCGCAAAAATGATCATCAATGCCGGCATCAAACGGGTGGTCTACAAGGAGGGCTATCCGGATGAATTCTCCATGGAATTGTTCAGGGAAGCGGGGACCAAGGTGGAAAAGTTCGAATAAGGCCCCGCGTTTTTCACGGGCTCGCTTGTGGTCAAGGCGAGAACGATTCGGCTTCGGCTTTCAAGCTGAGAACGGGCAGCCCGCTGAGAATAGACAGCGCCCGCTGAGAACGGGCAGCCCGCTGAGAATAGACAGCGCCCGCTGAGAACGGGCAGCCGCGCTTTATAAAAAAATGTAAAAAAGGAGTTGATTGAAATGAATCCCATTGTAACTTTTGAAATGCAAAACGGCAAGATCTTTCGTGCGGAGCTTCTGCCCGAATATGCACCCAATACCGTCAATAACTTTTTATCCCTCGTAAAGAAGGGCTTCTATGACGGGCTCATCTTTCATCGCGTCATCGCCGGCTTCATGATCCAGGGAGGAGACCCGACGGGCTCGGGCATGGGCGGCCCCGGTTACCGCATCAAGGGCGAGTTTGCGCTGAATGGTTTTAAAAACACTTTGAAGCATGCGCGGGGCGTTCTGTCCATGGCGCGTGCACAGGATCCCAATTCAGCCGGTTCGCAGTTCTTTGTCATGCACGCTGACGGTTTTTTCCTCGACGGACAGTATGCGGCCTTTGGCCGCGTGATCGAGGGGATGGACGTTGTGGATGAGATCGCAACGACGCCCACGGGCAGAATGGATAGGCCGCTCTCGCCGCAGTGCATGAAGAAGGTCACCGTCGAGACGTTCGGCATGGAATATCCCGAACCCGATAAAAATTGACATTTTGACCGAATTTTTAGCATGTTACGAGGTATTATGTCAGACAAACTTTTTTATGAAGATCCTCTCGTGACGCGGTATGCGAGCCGGGAAATGCTGGAAAACTTTGGTGACCAAAAGCGCATCCGCCTTTGGAGAAAGCTCTGGATCGCCCTTGCGGAGTGCGAAATGGAGCTCGGTCTGCCGATCACCGCGGAGCAGGTCGAGGAGTTAAAGGCGCACGCGGAGGAGATCGATTTTGAGAAAGCCGGCGCCTATGAGCGGGAGGTGCGTCACGACGTCATGGCGCACGTCAAGGCATACGGCGATGTCGCGCCCAAGGCCAAGGGGATCATCCATCTCGGTGCAACGAGTTGCTTTGTGGACTGCAATTCCGAGATCATCATCTTGCGGGACGGGTTGGAGATCGTTTTGAAGAAGCTCGTCAACGTGATGGAGAAACTCAAAACTTTTGCCTTGCGGTACAGAGAGGTGCCGACGCTCGGCTTCACGCATTTGCAGCCCGCCCAGCTCACGACGGTGGGCAAGCGCGCCACGCTGTGGTTGCAGGATCTCATGCTCGACTATGAGAGCCTCACATCGCTCATGGACAGGGTCCGCTTGCGGGGCGTCAAGGGCACGACAGGGACGCAGGCGAGTTTTTTAGACCTCTTCGACGGGGACCATGCCAAGGTGAAAGAGCTCGAACGGCGCGTCGTCGAAAAGCTCGGCTTCGAAAAGGTCTATGGCGTGACGGGGCAGACGTATCCGAGAAAGTTTGATTACAACGTTCTGAGCGTGCTCTCGCAGATCGCCCAGAGCGCCTATAAATTCTCCAACGACATCCGTCTTCTTCAAAGCATGAAAGAGGTAGAGGAGCCCTTTGAAAAGAATCAGATCGGGTCCTCCGCAATGGCCTATAAGCGCAATCCGATGCGGTCGGAGCGCATGGGGAGCCTTGCAAGGTATATGATCTCGTTGCCGGTGAACAGCGCCGTCACCGCCTCCACGCAGTGGTTCGAGCGCACGCTGGATGATTCGGCCAATCGCCGCATCGTCAATGCACAGGCCTTTTTGACCGTCGATGCCATCCTTAACCTCTACATGAATGTCGCCGAGAATCTTGTCGTGTATGAAAACGTCATCCGCAAGCATGTCCAAGCGGAACTGCCTTTCATGGCGACGGAAAACATCATCATGGAGTGCGTGAAAGCGGGTGGGGACAGACAGAAGCTGCACGAGCGCATCCGCGTGCTCTCCATGGAGGCGGGGAAGAACGTCAAGGAGAACGGGGGAGAGAACGATCTGCTCGAACGCATTCAGGCAGATCCGCTGTTCGAGGCCGTTCACGCAAGGCTTTCCGAGATCGTGGACGCAAAAAAGTTTGTCGGCCGTGCCCCCGCCCAGACGGAGGAGTTCATCGAAACCGAGATCGATCCCATCCTGCAAAAGCACAAAGATGTGCTCGGAGCACGGGGAGATGTGCGCATTTAAGGCATTTTACACAGTACTATGCGTGGAATAATATCAATATAAAGTCCAAAATTGCTGATGTTTATGCGGATTTCACGCAACCTATCTCTATGCGGTTTGAGAAGGTGTACGTGCAAGTTGCGGCAACATTCTTGCGGGAGGGCGGGCTTCGTCCGACGGCTCTCATCTGGTCGGACGGCAGAAAGTTCTTCGTGGAGCGCGTCACGGAGGTGGCGACCGCTCCTCCGCATGTTGCCTCTGTTTTTCCCGTCCGCTATACCTGCTTGATCGAGGGAAGAGAGAAGTACCTTTGGTTTGAGCCGCAAAATATGCGCTGGTTCGTGGAGCTTGCTCTGCCTTAAAGGAGAGTTGGGGCGGGATGTTTGCTTCCCGTAAAAAAAGTGCGAAATTTTAAGCAAAACTTCTTGACTGGTGCGGGAATATCGGTTATAATATAAGGTGCATAGGGGAGTAGTTCAATGGTAGAGCAACGGTCTCCAAAACCGTCTGTTGCGTGTTCGAGTCGCGTCTCCCCTGCCACACAGAACAGCCTGCTTTTGCGGGCTGTTCTGTGTTTCATCGGGAAGATCGGTAGCCTTGCGTGCACGCTTTATGCCGATAGGACGGATACCGCGCGTCTTGCGCGAGCAGTTTTCGTTGCCGGGGCTTAGTACGGTTTGTGTTCTCGGACATGGCGCGGGCGGGCATGCAAAAATATTGATGGAAGAAAAGGGGGATGCGCGGATGAAGATCTATGTAGCGCGACATTGCAGCACGGAATACAGCGAAAAGGAAGTTTATTGCGGGAGCACGGATGCCCCGCTGTCCGTCCGCGGCCGTATGGAGGCGGAACATCTTTCCGTCCTTGCGGAGAAGCTGCACTTTCGATTGGTGATCTCGTCGCCCCTGATCCGTGCGCGGGAGACGGCCATTGCGATTGCGGGCGGCCGCGTGCCCATCCTCTATGACGACCGGCTCAAAGAGCGTTGCTTCGGGGATTTCGAGCAGACGAGCTGTGCGCGTCCCGACGGAAAGATCTGCCGATACAGTTTTGCGGTCAAGTATCCGCATGGCGAGTCGAATTTGCAGGTCGCGGCCCGCATTTATGCGTTCTTGGATGAGCTCAAAGAAAAATATGCGGGAGAGGATGTGTTTTTGGTCTCCCACGGGAGCGCTTGCAGGATCATACGGACGTATTTCATGGAGCTTTCGGATGAAGAATTCTTTGCCTATTCCCAGCCCAATGGCACGATCGAGACGTATGAGATGGATGTCTCGCGTTAGTCTGCGCGGACATGGGGGCCTCCAAAGCCCCACTCTCCGATTCATTGCCCCAAGCCAAGGGGATACGAATGCTTGACTTAACGCCGCCGTTTTGCTAAAAATACCCGGAGGTTGATATGAAACAAGTGACACTCTACACCGATGGCGCCTGTTCGGGGAATCCCGGCGCGGGGGGGTGGGGCTGTGTACTTCTCTATGGGGAGCACCGCCTCGAACTCTCGGGGGGCGAAATGCAGACAACCAACAACCGCATGGAGCTCATGGCCGTGATCGCGGGATTGGAGCGGTTGAAGTATCCCTGCGAGGTGGATGTTTACTCGGATTCCGCATACGTCGTGCGCGCCTTTGAAGAGCAATGGGTCTATGCGTGGGAAAAGAGCGATTGGAAAAAGGCAGACGGAAAGTCCGTCCTCAACGACGACCTCTGGAAGCGGCTCCTGTCACTGACGCGGGTGCATCGGGTGACGTTCCACAAGGTGCAGGGACATGCCGACGACGAACTCAACAACCGCTGTGACGCCCTCGCACGCGGGGGGATCCCCAAACCAACGGCAGACGATTTCTAAATAATTCCCCCGAGCAGGGTATATACTATATTGTGGGTATGTCTGAAAAAAACGAAAACAAGAGAATATTATTTGCCATAGGACACTATGGATTCCTTGTGATTGCAGCGGCTCTATCGGAGCTGTTCATAGTACTATGTCTGTCATACTTTCGCGAAAGTTGGGCAAATTGGCTGTATTTTCTCGCTCTCATCGGGGGAAGCGTTCTGAACGGAGCGTTGATCGCGGTGGACGTCTATGCGTATTGGACGCACCGAGAAGCGCTGTATAAGAGCTGTATCACGCTGTATCTCACGGTCCTCGTCTTTGCGGGGATCCTATATGCGCTCATTGCCACGGGATTCATGGAGATCATGCGGGACGAGGAAAGTTTGGAGCAGTATTTGGAGAGATCGGGCGGCTGGATGGGGGTGGTATTCACGACGTTGCAGTTCTTGCAGGTCGTCATTTTGCCCATCCCGAGCACCGTCACCGTCGTCGCCGGGGCGGCGCTCTTCGGGCCGCTCACGGGGAGCTTGCTCAGCCTGCTCGGCATTGTCATCGGGTCTCTCGTCGCATTTTTGGTCGGAAGATATGCGGGGGCGCGCGTTGTCGCGTGGCTGATCGGCAAGGAAACGCTGGATAAGTGGCTCAAAAAGATCAAGGGAAAGGATAAACTCCTGCTCACGGCCATGTTTTTGCTACCCGTCTTTCCCGACGACGTCTTGTGTTTTGTCGCGGGCATGTCCTCGATGTCGCTGTGGTATTTCCTCATCGTGATCGTCATTTCCCGCATTCTTGCAATTTTTACGACGAGCTATTCCATCACCCTCATCCCTTTCAACACCGCGTGGGGGATCGCCGTTTGGATCCTGCTTTTTGCCCTCGTCGTCGCGCTGTTTATCTTCCTCTATAAGAAGTCGGACGCCATCCTCGCATGGTTTGAGAAAAAATTCCATCGGGAGACGCGCGTGGAGCAAAAGAAGCAGGCGGGGGAGTTCATGCTGGAAGTCATCGGCCCCGACGGCAGCCTCGTCTCCAAGGGCGTCAAGCGGGAGGATGTTCCGCCGTCCAAGCCCGAGGGAAAGGAATAGGGCCTTGCGCATTTAAAGTGGGGCGGTTCACGGATTTGTTCGACATTTTGTGTTTTTGTTCAAAAAACGGCGGAAAATCTTGTGAATAGCGCTTGCATTTTCGAGAAAAGCCATGTATAATGATATCGGTAGAAATTAGTATTTTCACCGAAACGAGGTAAAAATGGACAAAATACAGTTGCTTAGGGCGAGAAGAGAGGCCTTAAAGGCCATCGGGAAGAATGTGCGTGCGGAGATTGCCGCCCTCGTGGATGAGGACAGCTTTGTGGAACTTGCCGCGTTCACGTTCTCCAAAGATGCTTTTTACGGAGAAAATGCAAACGGAGAGGGGATCGTCACCGGGTTTGCCACGGTGGGCGGATACCCCTTTTATTTGATTGCGCAAAATTTCGAGCAGTTTGACGGCGGTCTCACCAAGGCGGGCTGTGAAAAGATCGCAAAGACGCTCGACGCTGCCGAAAAGCAGGGTACGCCCGTCATCTATCTACTGCACTCTCACGGCGTGCGGGTCGGGGAGGGCGTGCATGTGCTCGAGGGCATCGCGTCCCTTTTGAAGAAAGCGACGGCCTTGAAGGGCATCGTTCCCCAATTCGCCATCGTGGACGGCGAGGTATACGGGAGCAGCGCCATCTTGGCGTCCGTCTGCGATGTGACGATCTTCTTAAAGAACGGCGTGCTGTGTCCCAATTCCCCGCTTGTGCTCTCTGCAAAGGAGGGGAAGAATTTGAAGCCCGCCGAGGTGGGCGGCTACGGTGCGCTCACGAAGAGCGTTTTGCCCGCGGTCGAGGCGGAGAACTTGCGCGACGCGGCCTCTTTGATCTTGCGCATCTCCGACCTTCTGAAAATCGGCGAGGCGGATGCCGAACTCAACGACCCCGTTCCCGCGCTGAACGAACATGCGGACGCCAAGGCCATCCAAGCCCTTTTGGAGGGGAGCGCGGAGCTCGGCGCCATGACATATCCCGAAGTCAAGACGGTTTTGGGGCGCATCGGCGGGATCGCAGTCGCGGCGGTCATTTTCGACGACTGCAAACTCAACGAGGGCGCCGTCAAGAAAGTCGCATCCTTTGCGGAATTTGCGAGCTGTTACGGTCTGCCGTTCGTGACATTTGTGGATTCGACCGGCCTCGAAGCCACCCTCGCTTCCGCCGACAGTGCACTCCTGACGGAGATTGGCAGGTATCTCGGCATTCTCGGTGCGAGCGAAATGGCCAAGGTGGCCGTCGTCACGGGGCGTGCCGTCGGGCTTGCATACAGTCTCTTCGCGGCGAAGTCTGCCGGATTCGACTACACCTTTGCGCTTGCCACGTCGAAGATCTCCCTGTTCGAGGACCGCGCCGGTGCGGAGATCGAGCTCGGAGAGCGGGGCGCGGCAGACGTCTATGCCGATGAAAATGCCGATCCTTTCCATGCGGCGCGGGGCGGGTATCTCGACGATATCATCGAGCCTCAATTCTTAAAACAATATCTCATCGCTGCATTGGAGACGCTCAAATGACCATGGGAATGTTATTGCTCGACGGCTGGTTCAAACTCGATCCGGGAGAGGGGGCCTTTTATGCCGTCTTTGGATTTTTATTCGTATTCGTGGGGATCGCGCTGCTCATCGGCATTCTCACCCTGCTCGGCATCGTCATGACCAAGTTGGGGAAACGGCGTGAGCGCAAGGAGAATGCGTCCGCGCAAAGAGAACAGGTCCCGTCCGCCCCTCTTCCCAAGGAGGACATCGAGACGGATGAGGGGATCTCCCCCGAGACGGTTGCGGCGATCACGGCGGCGCTTGCCGTCTGTCTGCAACAGGAGCGGCAAAAATGTGAATTTGTCGTGAGACGCATCAAGAAATTATAAACGGACATCAAGGAGAAAATATATGCGCAATTTTATCATCACCGTAAACGGAAATCGCTATGAGGTGGGAGTGGAGGAAGTCGGCGGTGAGACGCCCGCCGTTGTTCCCGCAACGGCCCGTCCCGAGGCTCCCAAGGCACCGCAAAACGTCGCCCCCATCGGGAATGGCACCAAAGTTCCCACGCCTTTCCCCGGCCTTGTCAAGAATTTGCTCGTCGAGGACGGCGCGTCCGTCAAGAAAGATCAGCCCATCCTCGTGTTGGAAGCGCTCAAAATGGACAACGATATCACTGCTCCTTGCGACGGGAAGGTCTCTTTCCGTGTCACAAAGGGTTCAAACGTTGAATCCGATGCGATCCTTGCTGTCATTTCATAAGCGGAGAGAACTATGTTGAATCACTTACTCATTGATTTCGGAGGGATCTTCTCCAATCTGTGGGGTTCGATGGGATTTGTGCAGGGGACGTGGCAGAATTATGTGATGCTCGCCATCTCTTTTGTCCTCTTTTATCTTGCCATAGTCAAAAAGTATGAGCCGATGTTGCTCCTGCCCATCGCTTTCGGCATGTTTCTCATCAATATCCCCGGCGCAGAGAGGGTCCTGTGGGGAACGTATCCGGAGGGACTCTCCGAAGCGGAACACACCTATGACGCTGTGGAGCCCGCATCCCGCGGCCTGCTGTGGTATCTCTATTTCGGCGTGGATAAGGTCATCTACCCGCCGCTCATCTTCCTCGGGATCGGCGCCATGACGGATTTCGGTCCGCTCATTGCCAACCCCAAGAGCATGTTCATCGGGGCGGGCGCGCAGCTCGGCATCTTCATCGCATTGATGGGCGCGGTGCTGCTCGGTTTTACGGGCGCGGAGGCGGCCGCCATTGCGATCATCGGCGGTGCGGACGGCCCCACGGCGATCTATGTCGCAAAGATGTTGGCGGAGAATCTCGTTCCGACGATTGCCATTGCCGCCTACTCCTACATGGCGCTCATCCCCGTCATCCAAAAGCCCATCATGCGGCTCTTGACGACGCCCAAGGAACGTGCCAT
>CANQJF010000048.1 GCA_947624225.1 uncultured Clostridia bacterium | reverse complement strand
TGTGATCTCTTGGTTGTTCACCTTTTTCGTCCCCCAAAATATTTTTTGTATTTTTCGTATTCGTCGTCGCTCAGAAGACGGCCCAATTTGTCACGAACGCCATTTCTATAAAAATGGATATGGTAGACTCTCTTATTACTCCCGGTTAACTTGGGTTCCGGATGATAGTCAATATCAAAGGCAACCGTATGGCTGGGATTAAATTCACGATATTGCTTAAATGAACCGTCAGGGTATAGGGCCAAATAGGCCCTACTCGAATGTGCTTCTTGTGGTAGGTCATGAATCCTCCCCAAGCCTTTTAGAACTTTCACGCCTTGGATTTTGCCGACCGTTTCGTATGCGTATGCCACGTTCTTTCCGCTTGCAAATGTTCCACGTCCACCCATGTTATCTCACCACCTTTCGCGAAGCGCGATAATCTATGGGCAACAGGTTCCCGCGCATTTCCTTAAACGGGTCTCCGAAGCATATAATAGTAGAAGGGGCGAGCCGCTCGGTCATAGCGTCGTAGCCGCGCATAAAGCGCACGCGTTCCTGCTTGCAACCGATCATTCCGATCGCGACGACAGAATTTTTCTCGATCCCGTCGAAACAAAATTCATACGATTGGGAGAGCCCCCAGCTCACCGTGGGGTAGACGGTGAGGCCGTGCGCTTGCCAATAGGCGCCGCACCAGCGGTTTTTTGCAACGTTTTCCAATTGTCGCCACAGCGGCATATCCGCATAGAGCGAGTAGTCGGGTGTCAAAAGAAACTTGTACTGCGAGAGCTTATGTAAACTCTTTTGCGGATTATCGTATATGTGCTGAAAACGATAATCATCGACGAAAAAGTGTACCCCGCTCTCGCAATTGTACGCGTCTTTCGACTTTGTGTCCGAACAAGCTATTAGTTTCACATTATCTACCAAAGATTGTCGTTTTACTAACGGAATGTTCCATTTTCCCACGCAAGCATATTCGTTGCGCAAGAAAGTCTGTTTTGTTCTTGCTTCCTCCGAATGCATAACAGCATCCTCCTTTTTGAAAATGTCAACCTTTGGTTGCCGTCAAAAACTTGACATAAAAGACAGGATATGCTATAATGCATTCGCATTGAGTGCTTTTAGCATTCATCCCGAAAGGCGCGTAATCGTTGCTGCAACAACTTTTATGCGCTTTCCTTTTATGTGAATTTTATCATTTAGCCGTATTTTTTTGTTTTTTCCAAGAACTCCCGCTCGTAGTTAAATAAAAATGTCTCTCCGAATGCCGACTTGCGCCTCTCGGCAGCCGCGAAACAATATTCAGCCGACTGTAAAGAAATACGAAATCGCTCAACATATTCCTCGGGCGAGCCCAATCCTTCTTGAATGATGACCGCTTGCGGAGCGAGTATCGATTTTGCAAAGAAATTTGCAAGTGCTTCGTCGTTTTCCGTTAAATATTTTTTGTGAAAATCTTCCGACACGACGTGTTTGATTTCGTGTGCAATCGTAAAACGTTGACTCGGCTCTTGTATATCCACATCGTTATAATAGGTATCGTATACGATATAACCGTTTTCCGAATGTGAGACCGTGAATCCTAACTTCATATCATGCTCATGATATAATGTCATGTACTGCTCAAGGGTCAAGGCAGAGTAGGGAATGAGCTTCATTCCTATTTTTTTCGCAAGCGAAAATACGTCGAGCGGGAAACAGAAGAATCCGTAATCACTCAAAACATCAAGAGCCAAACGCGTCATTTTATCGTATTGTTTTTTATTTTCCTCAATCATCTTTTTCGCCGTACAAAAGAGCAATGATCTCGCGCTTATCTTCCTTCGTCAAGATATGCCGGTTACGTGCGACCAGCTGTTTTAATTCCTCCTTTTCGTCTACGACGGAGCATTCCTCGTCCAAACCGAGCAAGTAGGCTTCAGATACGCCAAGCGCCCGTGCGATATTGCGCACAATATCGATCCGAGGCTCGATGTCTCCGCGCAAATAGCGGCATAGCGACGGCGCCGTCACGCCGCTGAGTGAAGAAAGTTCCGCTTGAGATAATTTCTTTTCCTGCAAAAGCCTTTTTACACGTTCACTAAATACTTTCATTTTAATACCTCTGCGCATATTATATCATTTCAAAAATGAAATATCAAGCATTTCAAGAAAAAAATATGAACTATTTTTTTGCAAAAAGAGTTGGGGCAGTCATTTGGTGAAATAAAGCCAAAAAAGAGGACAGGTTTTTACCTGTCCTCTTTTTTGCGTGGTAATGTTGGTATTCGAACCGTCAAGACCTGCCGATGAAAAGGGGGCCGAAAATGATTGAAAATGCGAATGGAGGACATAAAAAACGCGGCAATCATTTTTTGGGGAGGAAAGCATGCACATTTTTGCTTCGCGCGGGCTTGATTTTACCCGATAGATTATGATATAATGAGACCGATACGGCAGTCTTGCGTTGCAAAATCAGTTTTAAATTGGGAGCATGTCGTTATGCCACTTGAAACCGACAAATCAGTTCAAACGCCCGTGCGGGATTCGGGGCAGTTTGCAAGAACGGAGCTGCTCTTGGGGAGGCATGCCTTAGAGATACTTGCACAAAGCCGCGTGGCCGTGTTCGGGCTGGGCGGCGTGGGTAGCTATGCCGTGGAGGCGCTTGCCCGTTCGGGCATCGGCAGTTTGGACCTCATCGATCACGACAAGTTCAGCCTCTCAAATCTCAACCGCCAGCTCTATGCCACGCATCGCACGGTGGGGAGGTTTAAGGCGGATGTCGCTGCCGAGCGCATCGCCGAGATCCATCCCGATTGCGTCGTCCACACCCATAAGGTTTTCTTCCTCCCCGAGACGGAGCAGAACTTTGATTTTCATGCGTACGACTACATCGTCGACGCCATCGACACGGTAACGGGCAAGATCGCGCTCATCCGCAAGGCTGAGGCGAGCAAGACGCCCATCATCAGCTGTATGGGGGCGGGGAATAAGCTCGATCCGACCAAGTTCGAAGTGGCGGACATCTCCGAGACCTCCGTCTGTCCCCTTGCGCGCACGATGCGCCGCGAGCTCAAAAAATACGGGATCCGGCACCTGAAAGTCGTCTATTCCAAGGAACCGCCCATCCGTCCGGGGGAGCATGCAGAGCTTTCCTGCCCCGCGGAGATGCTCTCCGGCGAAGCCGCGGACACCGGGCGGCGGGACATCCCGGGGAGCGTGGCGTTTGTTCCCTCCGTGGCGGGGCTCATCCTCGCGGGGGAAGTGGTCAAAGATCTGATCGCGCGGCAGAGGTAACTTAGCGGATGTAACGCGGCAGAGGTAACTTAATGGATGATATAATGCGGCGGGTGTAAGTTCAATACGGGAGAGGGTGTAAAATATGAAATTTGATATTGCCACGGTGGAAGAGGGGCTCCGCACGACGTATGCGCGCAGGCTCTTTAAGCCGTTTGCAAAGGCAATCGTGGAATACAAGCTCGTGGAGCCAGGGGACAAGATCGCGGTCTGTATTTCGGGCGGAAAGGACAGCATGCTCATGGCCAAGCTGTTTCAGGAACTCAAACGGCACAACAAGTTCCCGTTCGAGCTCGTGTATCTCGTCATGGACCCGGGCTATGCGCCGGAGAACAGGGCGCTGCTCGCGCGCAACGCGGAGATGCTCGGCGTTCCGATCACCGTGTTCGAGACGGACATCTTCGAAAATGTGTTCGCCATCGAGAAATCCCCCTGCTATATCTGTGCGCGCATGCGCCGCGGGCACCTCTATCACAGGGCGCAAGAGCTCGGCTGCAATAAAATTGCGCTCGGCCATCACTATGACGACGTCATCGAGACCATCCTCATGGGGATGCTCTATGCCGGGCAGATCCAAACCATGCTGCCCAAGGTGAACAGCGCAAACTTCGAGGGGATGCAGCTCATCCGTCCCATGTATTTTGTGCGCGAGCGGGACATTCTCACATGGTGCAGGGAGAATGACCTGCACTTCTTGCGCTGTGCGTGTAAGTTTACCGAAACATCCGTCCCGAGCGGGGGTTCCAAGCGGCAGCGCGTGAAAGAACTCATCCGCATGCTGAAACAGGAGGACCCCCAAATCGAGCAGAACATCTTCAAGAGTATGGAGAACGTGAGTCTCTCGATGGTCATGGGTTACAAGGACAGAGAGGGCGTAAGGCACCGCTTCGACGACGAAGAATGAAAGAAGAATACCAAAAAGAGTCCCCTTGCGAAAGGGGGCTCTTCGCATAGAACAGCGACATGGTGGCCACCTTTTTGGTGGCATGCCGCATCGGTGCGGGCAGAGGGCGAAATTTGAGCCCCTCGTCCGCGTGGAAAAAAATCGCTCTTTACAGATATTTGCGGAGCTGGCGGAGTTGCCTGTCCTGCAATTCGATGAGCCTCTGCGTCAGGTCCTTTGCGCGCCCGTCGGCCGCTCCGTATTGGTTGAGATAGCGGTTCAAGGACTTGATGCCCATGTTGCAGCCATCCGTGATGAGGTCTGCAATCTTCGCGTCGGATTCGTCTATGGCCAGCGTGAAGTTGGCTTTGAGCCACGACATCCCCTTGGCAAGCGGGTTGGCATCCTTCCCCTCGTCATGGTAGGAATGCAGAATGCCTTGGATCTCGTTTTGAAGCTGTGCATATTCGCGTTGGTAATCATCGAGCATTGCGCGGAACTGCCCATCGCGGACATGGTCTTTCACTTCATCGATTGCGGAGATCCCCATTTGGATCCCGGCATCGCATTCGCGCAACAGTTCTATGGTATCGTGTTCGATCATGGTTGCCTCCCGGTCACAGTATGTGCCATTCGCGGGAAATCTTGCGGGCGACAGCGTGCAGGTTCTCTTCCCAAAAAAGAATCCCCGCGCTCCTGCACGGGGATGGGAGAAATCTACCAAATGAAGTTGGACCGCGCACTCTCGCCGTTGTCGATGATGAGGTCTTGCGCCGTCATGGAGCGGTTGATCGCCCCGACAAAGTAGACCCACTCGGCGATCTCCTCGGGGGAGGCCCATTTTTTCAGGGGCGTCTCCGCCATGATCGCGTCCCACAGGGAGGGGGATTCCATGACGTGGCGGTTGAGTTGCGTCGTCACGCCGCCCGGGGAGATGCTGTTGGCCGTTGCGCCCCATGCGGCAACGCGCAGTGCGACGTTTTTCATATAGGCCACCGTGCCGCCCTTGCTTGCGGCATATTCGGGGAATTCCGCGCCCGTCGTCGCGCTCGCCGAGGCGATGAACACAATGCTCTTGATGTGGGGCGTCAGCAGCGCCTCCGTGATGCGGATGGTGCCCTTTAAATTGACGTCGATGTCCCGTCCGCTGTCCTGCACGCCGGCATTGTTGACGAGGATGTCCACATTCTCCAAGGAGGGGAGGGGGTCGGCGGAAATGTCGCAGATCACGTGCCGGTAGCCCGTCTCCGCAATGGAGGAGGGGAGTATGTCGACTCCCGTGACCTTGTGCCCGCAGGCGAGAAATTTTAAGGCGACCGCACGCCCGATCCCGCGCGCGCTGCCCGTGACGACGATGTGCATCTCAAACCTCCCTGCCGATGTTTTGGAAGTAATCTGTCCCCACGCCGCGCTGTTTCCACGAGGCGCACACGCGATAGCCGATGGGGGAGAAGAGGATTTCGAGGAGCAATTCCGCAACCATGCCCGTGGCGGCGCACGTCAGGCACTGCACCACGGTCCACCCGAAGAAGAAGTGCGAGACGAGAAAGGCGAAGGTCAAGTTGTCGCAAAATTGTCCGAGTGCCGTGGAGAGATAGGTGCGGCAGGCATAGGCGGCAAAGCTGTCGGGGTGCCGTTTGAAGAGCATGCCGATGCCCCAATTGGAAAAATTGTTGACGAGGGCCGAGAGGATGAAAGCGACGGTGCTCCCGATGACGACATACCATGTCCCGCCAAAGGTGCCGTCAAGCGCTTGGTTGATGGGGGGGAGCTCCCCGAAGTCGTAAAACGCACCCCACGTCCCGGGGATGAGGCTGGCGAGGTATAGAATGAGGCAGGCGAGCAGGTTGATGGCGATGGCCGTGATCGAGATGAGTGTCGCCGCGCCCGGCCCAAAGTGCTTTGTGAGCACGTCCATACATAAAAAGGCCACCCACGATACGAGGATGCCGGCATCGAGGGCGAGCCAATCAAGCGGGATATCGAGACTCTTGTTCGCGAGCAAATTCATTGCAAAGACAGAGAGAATGAAGAGGGCGAACGCGATGGGGGGGACAGACCGCAAGAGCGTGCGGTAGCTCAAAAAGAAACTTTTCATGCGCTTCATGAGAGAAGCCTCCTTGTTTTGTTTGGGTGGTTTTCAAGGTGACACCCTGTTTTTTCTTATATTATACGACTTTTTTTGCCCGATGTAAAGCAATATTTGCGGCCCGATAAAAATTTCCCCCGCAAAAATTGGGTACATTCTTTATTGCAATATATTTAATACAAGGCACCCGTATCTCGGACATGGGTGCCTTGTATTATGTCAATAGTCTTTTAGGCCAAGGAGATAATCGGCGGTCACGCCGAAGTAGACGGCAAACTTGTAGAGTGCCTCGATGTTGGGGAGCTGTTTCCCCGTCTCCCAATAGCTGATGGAAGCGTTGCTGAGTTGTAATTCTCTTGCAAGCTGATTCTGCCCGATGCCCTTTTCCGTACGCAGGGCTTTCAGCCGTTCTCCGAAGATGTGCCGCTCGAATGGTTCCATGAAAAAAATCTAACAAAAATTAGCACAAAATACTTGACTTCTAATTATTATTAGCATATAATGGTTTTACGAAACGCGCAAAGAGCGCAAAAAAGGAGAAAACAAATGAAGAACAACGAACAACCGAACAATCAACCCGTAAAACTTCCGGAGGGGAAGTGTTGCACCTCGTATTGTGGCGACTGCTCCTATTTCAACGGCGCCAAGACCTCATATGGGAAGTGCTGGTGCGGCTACTACAAGAGCTATTCGGTAAAATCGAGCGATAGCGCTTGTAGCCATTACAGCCATTGAGGCTTTCGATTTTTCGAAGCACATACGAGGAGTTATTAGGATATCTTATCCATTCTCCCATTGAATCGGGTGGGATTCTCGGAATGAAAAAAGGGTGTGTCTGCCGGTTTTATGCCGACAGGCACACTTCTTTGACGGAATATCATCCCGATATCGAAGTGCTCAACCGTGTGATCTCAAAATGGTGGCGGGAGCAAATTGTCTTTGCCGGAATCGTGCATAGCCATCCAAACGGGTATTCAGGACTTTCCGCATCGGATATGGCCTATGCCAAGGCGATCCGCGAGGCCAACTCACTCAAAGCGCTCTGGTTTGGAGTTGGCGCAGTTTCATTGAAAAAGAACATGGAGATCGTGTTTTATGACTGCATGCGCGATGACTTCCCAATAACATTGATAAACATAAAATAGGCACCCGTGTCTCGGACATGGGTGCCTTGTCTTATGTCTGTTGCTTATTTGTGGATGATGAGGCTCTTGCCTGTCATCTCTTCGGGGATGGGCAGACCCATCACTTCGAGGAGGGTGGGGGCGAGGTCGGCGAGGATGCCGTCGTCGCGCAGTTTCACGCCCATTTCCTTATATTTTTCGGAGATGAGCACGACGGGGACGGGGTTGGTCGTGTGGGCCGTAAAGGGCGAGCCGTCGGAGTCGATCATCTTGTCGGCATTGCCGTGGTCGGCGGTGAGAATGGCCGCGCCGCCCATCTCCAAAATTTTGTTCACGACGCGCTGCACGCATTCATCCACCGTGTGCACGGCCTTGACAGCCGCGGGAATGACGCCGGTGTGCCCCACCATGTCGCAGTTGGCAAAGTTGAGGATCATCGCGTCGTATTCGCCCGTCGAGAGCTCTTCGATGACGCGGTCGGTCACCTCGTATGCAGACATCTCGGGTTGAAGGTCGTAGGTCGCCACCTTGGGAGAATTGATGAGCACGCGCACTTCGTTCTCATTGGGGGCCTCCACGCCGCCGTTGAAGAAGAAAGTGACGTGCGCATATTTCTCTGTTTCGGCGATGCGCAGCTGCTTTTTTCCCATCTTGGCGAGGTATTCGCCGAGCGTGTTGTCGAGTTCCTGTTTGGGGAAAGCGATCTCCACGCCTTTGAACTCGGCATCGTAGACGGTAAAGCAGACGTAAACGGGATGCAAGAATCCCGTCTTGCGCGCAAAGGCCGTGCCCTTGGGGACAATAAACTCCTCCTGTGAAAAGGCGCGGGTGATCTCCCTTGCGCGGTCGGGGCGGAAATTGAAGAAGATGATGGAATCTCCCTCCTCGACGAGCGCCACGGGCTTTCCGGTTTCATCGCAGAGATTGGTGGGGAGGACGAACTCATCGGTGACGCCCGCCGCATACGAGGCTTCGAGCGCCGCAATGGGATCCTCCGCGTGGATGCCCGTGCCGATGGTGAGCATGTCATAACTCTTCTCTTCGCGGTCCCAGTTGTTGTCGCGGTCCATGGAGTAATAGCGGCCGGAGAGAGAGGCGAGCTTGCCGTAACCGAGCGCCTGCATCTTGTCGAGCAGCTGTTGCACATAGTGCACGCCCGAAGTGGGGGAGACGTCTCTTCCGTCGAGAAACGCGTGGACATATGTCTCGGGCACGCCGCGCTTTTGCGCCATTTCGAGCAGGGCAAAGAGGTGGGTGATGTGGCTGTGCACGCCGCCGTCGGAGAGCAGCCCCCAGAGGTGGAGTTTCTTGCCGTTGTCCCGCGCGCTGTCCATCGCCTTGATGAGGGCGGGATTTTCGAAGAACACGCCGTCTTGAATGGCCTTGGTAATTTTGGTGAGATCCTGATAGACGATGCGCCCCGCGCCGATGTTGAGGTGCCCGACTTCGGAGTTGCCCATCTGGCCGTCGGGGAGGCCCACCGAGAGGCCGCTTGCGCCGAGCTTGGAGGAGGGATACGTTTTTCTGAGTTTGGAGACATTCTTGCTGCCGTCCATGCAGATCGCGTTCCCGATTGCAAGGGGATTGCAGCCGTATCCATCCATGATGATGAGTGCATAAGGGATTTTCTTGTCCATACCGTCCGATTCCTTCCTTACTTAGAATTCCCCAATATTATACAAGATATCGCGCGGGAATGCAAGTATTGACGAAAGGGTTTTCGAATTTCAAATAAATTTTTTCGCCTTGCGGCCATAAAATTGCGGGGCATCGTGTGCGCATTTTTTGGGAAAAACCCTCCCGTTTTGAAAAAAAGCCCTCCCAATTGTGCACGCAAGGCCCAAATTTCGCAAAAATTGAGGCCTCTTCCTTGACGCCTTGCCACAGATATGATATAATGATTGGGTCATCATAATGCGTACAAAAATATCCCAAGCGGGCAGTGACGCACACAAAGGAGAAAATTATGTCTTTGTTGAAAGAGAGTTTGTGCAGCTATTGCGGGGCAAAGGTGGACCCGCGCGAGGCAGTGAATGGCGTGCTCAAATGCCGCTATTGCGGAACGTTTTTGACATTCCCCAAGCCGAAGTCCGAGGCGCTGTCCTTTTTGCAACAAGGCGAGCACGAATTGGACAGCCGCGATTTCGACAGTGCCTTTGAAGCGTATGCAAAGGCGGCCGAGCGCGACCCCGCCGAGCCCGAGGCTTACTTTGGCATGGCGCTCGCCACGTTCAAAGTGCAGCACCTCAAAGATGAGGTGAACAAGTGCCTGCAACCCATCTGCTATGAGATCTCGTCCCGCAAATTTACAGAGGATAAAAACTATATAAAGGCCCTGCAACTTGCGACGAGCGAGCAAAAACGGGTATACCATGCCCGCGGTGAAGCCATCGATAGCATCCGTGAGGAATTTTATGATCTTCAAAGGAAAGGGGTGGAGTATGACTGCTTCCTGTGTGCCAAGGTGAGCGAATCCGGCAGCCCCCGTGATGGGAAGCATACGGCCGATTGCGAGCGTGCCAACGACATCTATCATTACCTCAAAAACAAGGACTACAAACCTTTCTTCTCGGAGTGCGAGATGAAGGGGCGGGAGGGGAGTGCCTATGAGGCCCTTATCCTATATGCGCTGTACGAGTCGGAGTGCATGCTCATCGTGTGTTCCAACGAGGAATATTTGCAGACTCCATGGGTGAAGAATGAGTATCTCCGCTTTTTGAAGATGATGAAAGATGAAGAGAAAGAGCGGGATGCTTTGACGTTTGTGTTCCATGGTAAGCCCATCGAAAAACTCCCCTTTGGCATGAGTAAGAAAATTCAAGGCATTGATTTCTCCCGTTTAGACGCCTGCTCGCGCATCGTGCACTATGTGGATACGCATACCCCCGCGGCAAAGGCCAAGCGGCTTGCCAGGGAGCAGGCTCGTGCGGCAGAGGAACAGAGGCGCGCGGCGGAGGAGCAAAGACGCGAGGAAGAGATGAGGGCTCTTCGGGAACAGCTTGCCGAGTTACGGGCGGCGCAGCGCGGCAATGCAGCCCAAGGGGAGGCGGCGCGCAAGGCGCAGGAGGAAGCCGAAAAGCTGTATCAAAGGGCTTTATCGGCTTACAATGGAAAGCGCTATGCCGAAGCAGTGCCGTGGTTCCAAAAAGCTGCCGAGCAGGGGCACGCAAAGGCACAAAATTTTTTGGGTTTTTGCTATCACAAGGGGATGGGTGTGACAAAGGACTGTGCGGAGGCGGTGAAGTGGTATCAAAGAGCCGCCGAGCAGGGTCATTTGAATGCGTGGTATAATTTGGGCGTTTGCTATGAAAATGGGCAAGGCGTCCCGCAGGATTACGCGGAGGCGGCAAACTGCTATCGAAGAGCTGGCAAAGAAGAGGCCGCAAGAAATGTTGAGCGCAAGGCCCAAGAGGAAGCGGCACGCAAGGCTCGGGAAGAGGCGGCACGCAAGGCCCAAGAGGAGGCTACCCGCAAAGCCCAAGAAGAATCGATCCGCAGGGCTCAGGAAGAGGCCGTTCGCAGGGCCCAAGAGGAAGCTGCACGCAAGGCCCGAGAGGAGGCGGCCCGCAGGGCCAAAGAGGAGGCCGCCCGCAGGGCCAAAGAGGAGGCCGCTCGCAGGGCAGAAGATGAAAGGCGCGAGGAAGAGATGAGGGCCATTCGGGAACAGCTTGCCGAATTGCGGACGCAGCGAGACAATGCGGCCCAAGAAGAGGCCGCCCGTAGGGCCCAAGAGGAAGCTGCCCGTAAGTCTCGAGAAGAAGCTACTCGTAGAGCGCAGGAAGAAGCTACTCGCAGAGCGCAGGAAGAAGCTACTCGCAGAGCGCAAGAAGAAGCTGCCCGCAGGTCCCGAGAGGAGGTCCCCCGTAGGATTCAAGGGGAATCGACTTATAAAACACAAGAGAACCCCGAAGAGATGTTCCAAAAGGGTTTATCGGCATACAGGTCCAAAAATTATGCGGAGGCGGCAAGGTGGTTCAGAAAAGCTGCCGAGCAGGGGCATGCAGATGCGCAGTATAATTTGGGCTGTTGCTATTATAACGGCCAAGGCGTGACACAGAATTATGCGGAGGCGGTGAAGTGGCACAGAAAAGCCGCCGAGCAGGGGGTTATGGATGCGCAACAAAATTTGGGCGTTTGCTTTTATAATGGCCAAGGCGTGACGCGGGATTATGCAGAGGCGGTAAAATGGTTCAGAAAAGCTGCCGCGCGGGGGCATTTGAATGCGTGGTATAATTTGGGCATTTGCTATGAGCATGGCCGAGGCGTCACGCAGGATTACGCGGAGGCGGCAAGATGCTATCGAAAAGCAGGCAAAGAAGAGGCGGCAAAGAATGTTGAGCGCAAGACCCAAACGACAACCGTCAACAAAGCGCAAGAGGACCCCCAAGAGATGTACCAAAAGGGTCTATCGGCAGACAGGGCCAAAAATTATGCGGAGGCGGTGAAGTGGTACAGAAAAGCTGCCGAGCAGGGACTCGCGCGTGCGCAATGCGATTTGGGCTATTGCTATGAAAATGGCCAAGGCGTGCCGCAGAGCTATGCGGAGGCGGTGAAGTGGTACAGAAAAGCCGCCGACCAGGGGCATGCACAGGCGCAATGCAATTTGGGCAATTGTTATTATAACGGCCGAGGCGTGCTGCAGAGCGATGCGGAGGCGGTGAAGTGGTGCAGAAAAGCCGCCGACCAGGGGCATGCACAGGCGCAATACAATTTGGGCTGTTGCTATTATAACGGCCAAGGCGTGACACAGAATTATGCGGAGGCGGTGAAGTGGCACAGAAAAGC
>CANQJF010000047.1 GCA_947624225.1 uncultured Clostridia bacterium | reverse complement strand
ATGAGCACGTTCGCGTGCCCCGCAACCGTGGACTTGGGCGCCTTCAATGCCGCCACTTCGGGCACGAGCGCCGCGTCAAACTGCAACTCGCCGTCCAATTCGAGCTCGGGCGCTTTCTCCTTGGCGATGCGCGTGGCCTCCTGCACGTTGGTCACGAGGTCGTGCTTGGCAGAGCCCATCGTGGAGAAAGACAGCATGGCGATGCGAGGTTCCAGCCCCGCGATCTCCTTGGCGCTCTTGGCCGTCGCAATGGCGCAATCGGCAAGGCCCTCCGCCGTATACGTGGGATTGAGCCCGCAATCGGCAAAGACGAACAGCCCGTCCTCACAATATTTATTGCCGCCCATGGGTGCGACCATGATCATGAAGCTGGAAACGGCCGAGACACCGGGCGCCGTCTTGATGATCTGCAAGCCGGGGCGGAGCGTGTTTGCGGTGGAGTGGCAAGCGCCGGAGACCAGCCCGTCCACATCCCCCGCTTTGAGCATGAGCGCGCCGAAGAACGTGGCGTCCTTGGCCTGTTCGAGGGCCTGTTCCTCGGTCATGCCCTTGGCCTTTCTCAGCTCATAGAGCAGGTGGGCATACTCCTCCAACTTGGGAGAAGCGGCCGGCTCGATGATCTCGATGCCGGTGAGGTCGACGTCGGGGTTCTTGGCCTTGATCTCCTCCGCGTTGCCGAGGAGCACGATCCGCGCGACTTTCTCCTCCACACAGATGGCGGCCGCCTCAACGACGCGCGCGTCCTCGCCCTCGCACAGAACAATCTTCTTGTCCTTTTCCGCGGCCTTTTTCTTGATCGCCTCGACGATGGTGCCGCTCTCGGCCAACTTTCTGCCGAGATTTTTCACTGATTTCATGAATCCCATTCCCGAATTCCTCCGAAATACTTTATTTTTCTCCGCATTTCGTGTATAATAACACCATACGGAAATTGTTACCGTTCCATTATACACCGTTTGCACGGACTTGTAAAGCTACAAGGAGGAAAAAAGATGAAAATTTGTGCTGTCATTTGCGAATACGATCCTTTCCACAACGGGCACGCCTACCAACTCGCCCGCATCCGCAAGCTCACCGGCTGCGACAGGATCGTCTGCCTCATGAGCGGCAATTTCACCCAGCGCGGGAACGCGGCCGTCTTTGATAAGTACACGCGCGCGCGACATGCCATCCTCGGGGGTGCAGACGCCGTCTTGGAACTGCCCGCCGCGTTTGCGGTGGCGCCCGCCGAACTCTTTGCACGGGGCGCTGTGCACATCCTCGCCTCCGTCCCCTCCATCCAAACGCTCGCATTCGGCTGTGAGAGCGGGAACGGCACCGCGGAGAGCTTTATGAATACCGCACGGGCGGCCTCCCGCGAGAGCAAGGAATTTAAGAGCACTCTCAAAGAGCGCATGCAAGACGGCACCTCCTATGCCAAGGCGCGCACCGAGACCATTCTCGCCCTCAACACGGACATCGACGAGGCGCTTCTCACCGCCCCCAACAACATGCTCGGCGTGGAGTATTGCCGTGCTATCCTCGCGGAGAACGCGGACATGGTACCCCTCCCCATCGTCAGAGTGGGCGGAGGGTATGCCGACACGTCCATCTATAAAGACTTCTCCTCGGCCACCGCGCTCAGGAGCGTGCTGGGTCTCAAAACCATGCGGGCACGGCATGCGCTTAAAAATAATTTGCCCGAATACGTCCTCCCGGACGCGCTCAAATATGCTCCCTTAAACCATGAGACGGCCGTTCTGTGTGCGCTCGTGGACGCCACGGCCGAGGGGCTGGGCGGTGTGCCCGATTGCAGCGAGGGGATCGAGAATCGCATCCTCGTCATGATGCGCACCAACCCCACTTACGAGGGCCTGCTCGAAAAGACGGTCTCCAAGCGGTATACCCGTTCGCGCGTCAAGCGCATTCTGCTGCAAAATTTCTTGGGCATACAGACCAAGAGCGTGCGTGCGTTTACGGAGTCCCCCCTCTATCTGCGCACTTTGGCGGTGCGCAAGGGCGACAAGGACCTGCTCGCGGCGCTCTCGGAGAGCAAATTTCCGCTCATCGTGCGCAAGGCCGACTCCCCGCTGCTCAAAAAGACCGCGCTCGACTGTTTTACCCTCGATGCGCGTGCCAATGCCCTTTACAGCATGCTCTCCGGTCTGCAATTGGGCGACTACGAGACCATTTTTGTCTAAATTGCCCGGCGCACCCGCCCCCCATGGGAAAACGGCGCATGAGCCCCCTCCATGGAGGGGGCAACAGAAAACAAATTTCGTGAACATCCCCCCCCAAAAAAACCTACAAAAGGAGACGTCATGATCACCCCACTTGCGGAAGCGGCCATCGTGCCGACGCGCAACTTAAACCTGCTCTACATCATCCTCGACTGCATCTTTCTCGCGGTGCTTGTCGGCCTGCTCATCTGGAAAAAGCGGTATTCCACGCTGCTGTTCGCGCTCTTCGGCGGCATCCTCTACACCGTCGTGGACTATGGCGGGTTTTACCTGCTGAGCCACACGCGCACCGTGTTTATTGACGGGGTACTTGCGGACATGGGTGGCACCTTTTGGGTCTTATTGTGGATGTCGATGAGTTACGGCTTCACAAATTTTGCGTTCATCTGGGTGCTCGTGAGCCGCGACAAGGCCGCCGTATATTGGATCTTTCTCATCGTGATGTGGTGGATGATCGCCCCGTCGATCGCCGAAATGGGCGGGGAGGCGACCATCACGACTTCCCGTACGACGGGCGCCTACCACGGTTGGATGGGCGTTGCGCTCGTCGTCTCCTACCTCGTGCTGACGGTGCTGCTCCTGCGGCATGAGGAGCGGCCCTTTGTGAGCATTTTACGGCTGTGCCTCATTGGATTTTTCGTGCAATTCGGGTGGGAATTTTCGCTGCTCATCAACGGCATCCGCCCCATGAACGAGGCGAGCATCCGCACGCTGCTCGTCAATTCCTGCCTCGAAACCAACTTGGGCATGCCCGCCATCTACCTCATTTGGTGGCTGTGGCACAAGCGTTTCAACGAGGACCTCTCCCGCCCGAAAGAGTAAACCTTGGGTCGCCGCAAGGGTGTGGGGTGGCGACCAAGCACGGTCAAGGACCTCGCCTTCCCCTTTGTCATTTCGTCCGCCCGAGGCTTCTATTGTAGACTAAGGGCGTCACGAGCCCCTTGGGGCGAAGTAGCTGACTGTCATTTCGAGCCGAACAAGTCTGGCTTTCAACGAACTGCCCATCTGCGAGAAATCTTACTACGACCATGTAAAGGCAGAACGAATAAAAGAGCTTGTCATTCACGTACCGTTTGAGCCGAATCGCAATAAGATTCCCTCGCGGAGCAGCAATTCGAACGTTGTAATGCCATTTCGGCTCGGAATGACAATTAGGGCGTACGGCATCCCCCCCATCCGTCACGGCTTCGCCGTGCCACCCTCCCCCCGTTGGGGGTAGGGCTTAGGGATCTCCGCTGTCATACCATCCGCCCAGACAATGGGGCTACCGTTGTCATACCGAGGGCCCGTAAGGGGCCGAGTGTATCCCCTCAAACGAAGTCCGCCGCTTAATAAAACACCACCCGCTGTGTGCGAGTGGCTTATTTTTTTATAGTAGCTTCCCTCGGCGAATGCCTTAACCCAAATCCCACCCGAGAGCTTAACCCAAACAGGCAATTCCCCCCCGCCGGAGGGGCTTAACCCAAATCCCACCGCCCCCGCCATGCCTTAATCCAAGCGCCCTCAACCCCAAAAATCTTAACCCAAATGAGTTCCGAGGGGGCTCACCCGCGGCGGGGTTTGACGGGCAGACAGCCACGGAGCGCCGCGAGTTCCGTCGGGAAGAGCTTGGCCTTTTCGACGGCAAAACAGCTCGAAGCCGAGTTGTAGAGCAGGAAAAACTCCCCCGTCTCCTGCACCTTCATGAGGTCGGCATAGTAGAGTTTGAGGGTGGAGATCTCCTCGCCCTGCCGCTCCGTTTGGATGCAGACAAAGCGCTCATAGAAGCGGTATGTGTTGCGGTACACCGTCTTGATATTCTTCACGGAGGCGCGCATGCTGAAAAACAGGATGAGGCCGGCGGCGAACAGAAAGGCACCGCCCCACAGTGCGCACTGAAAAAGCGTGTTCAGCCACGGCTCAACCGTCCCGCCGTCCTCGGCGAGCGTTTCGAACAGCGTGGAGCAGACGATGTAACCGAGGAGCAAGATCCCGCCGACGATCATGCCGACCAGCCCCATCACGCGCAACCTTTTGGTGAGGCGCGTCTGCAACGCGCCGTCCACCGTGACCGACGTCTCCGCAATCGGTTTTAAGCTCTCCTCTTCGGACATGGGTGCCTCATTTTCCGTCATATTCATCTCCTCTTGCCTCTTGTATAGGCTGTTGTTTTTTCGTGGCGTGCCGCCGAATCCCTGCAATCGTCCGACAGCCGCCGTGGATTGAGTGGCGCATGAGCCCCCTCATGAGGAAACGGCACTTGCCCCCTCCATGGGAGGGGGACTATGGGGGTGGAGTGGCGTAATGGCAAGATCTCGACTTTACTTGGTCGCAATAAGATTCCCTCGCTGAGAAGCAATTCGTTGAAAGTCAAACTCTTGCGGCTACTTCGCGCCGTTGGCGCTCGTGTCGCCCTTAGACTACAATAGAAGCCTCGGGCGGACGGAATGACAATTGGTGCGCACGACACCCCCCACCACCGCCTTGCAGGCGGAGCCTCCCCCCAAAAGGGGTAGGCCTTTCGATTGCTTGCCTTAGCCCGAATTTATTTCGGGCGTGGGCGACCCAAATTGCCGAGCCCCGTCGGCTTGGTGTTCGTTGAAACGAATGAGAGACCAAAGTCGTTAAGACGTCAAAGCCCATTTCCGTCACGGAAATTTGTTTTCTGAGCCATGGGAGAGCGCTTTAAATAAGGCGATACACTCACTCCGCTGTCGCTCCGTTCGGTATGACATCGTAAGAAAACAAATTTCGTGAATAAAATCGCTTGCCTTAGCCCGAATTTATTTCGGGCGTGGGCGACCCAATTTGCCGAGCCCTGTCGGCTTGTTGTTTGATGAAACCACCAATCGGGACCAAGTTCTTCAAGCGCCAACGCACATTCGCCTCGTAAATTTCTATGCCCTTAGTCTGAAAGGGCTTCTATACGATAGAAATTTACGAAAGAAAAACTAATCATACATCTCCGTTTTGGGCGGGCGGTTGAAGAGCGAAGAGATGGCCTCGCGGCAGCGGGCGGCATCGTCGCCCTCGCCGTAACACACCCGGTAGACCGCGTCGGTGATGGGCAGTTCCACGCCGTATTTTTCTTCGAGCAATTTCATCGCCTTGGAGGTCGCCACGCCCTCCGCAAGTTTTTGAAAGCGCTCCCCCCGCGCGAGCATCTCGCCATAGGTGCGGTTGTGGGAGTAGGGCGAAAAGAGCGTGGTCTCGTAATCGCCGAGGTGCGCAAGGCCGTAAGCCGAGAGCTCGTTGCCCCCCATCGCCTTGATGAGACGGGCCACTTCCCGCGCGCCGCGCGACATGAGGGGACCCTTTAAGGGAACGCACACCACATCTAAGACGCCCGCCGCAATGCCCATCACGTTCTTGGCCGCCGCGCCGATCTCCGTGCCGATGAGGTCCTCGCCGTAATAAAAGCGGATGAGGTCGGAGCGGAATTCATCGGCGAGCGTGCGTTTGAGTTTCTCGTTGGCAGAATCGATGACCATGCAGTTGGGGATGCCCGCGACAAAGCTCTGAATGTGCCCGGGACCCACCCAGACGGCGATCTTATCGGGGGAGATCCCGCTCTCGACGAGAATCTCCGAGAGGCGCTTGCCCGTCTCCACTTCGATGCCTTTCATGCACAAAACGAACACCTTGTCTCGGACATGGTAGTGGGTAATGCGCTCCATGAAGCCGCGGAGTCCCTGAGAGGAGATGGAGATGACGATGATCTCCGCAAAGCCGACGGCCTCTTCGAGGTCGCAAGAGAGGCGGATATTTTCGTCGAGGGCGACGTATTCGTTGCGGCCCGTTTCTTTGAGGACGCGGTAGGAGTAATCGTCCTCGGGCCCCCAGCTGATGACCTGATTGCCTTTGCGCGACAGGTACCACGCGATGAACGAGCCCCAACGCCCGCAACCCAAAACAGAAATTTTCATTTTTCTCTCCTTGATGAATACTCAACGATCAGCCCCCCCGTGGAGGGCAAAAAAGTGGTGAAGCGGCGCCTGCCCCCTCCATGGGGTGTCATTCGCCCTTTTGTTAAACCTGTCATACCGAGGGCCCGTAAGGGACCGAGTGTATCCCCTCAAACGAAGTCCGCTTGCCCCCTCCATGGGAGGGGGATTAAGGGGGTGGGGTGGCGATAAAGTGTGGTCTAGACCTTGCCTTCCCCTTTGGGGAAGGTGTCACGGCGAAGCCGTGACGGATGAGGTGACCTCATCACCCGCTCCGCGGGAGCTTCCCCAGAGGGGAAGCCAAGTCCCCCCACCACCGCCTTGCAGGCGGAGCCTCCCCCCCCCAAGGGGTAGGCCTTTCGATTGCTTGCCTTAGGCGGAATTACTTCCGCCGACCACCCGCACGTTCTATTATTAACTAAGGGCGACACGAGCGCTTTGCGCGAAGTAGGGCGACCCAATTTGCCGAGCCCTGTCGGCTTCTTGTCCGATGGAACCACCAATCGGGACCAAGTTCTTCAAGCGCAAACACACATTCGTCTCGTAAATTTCTATGCCCTTAATCTGAAAGGGCTTCTATATGATAGAAATTTACGAAATGTTTTCGTGAATTATATCTCTTTTCTATCTTTGAGGGCGCGTTCGAGGGTGACTTCGTCCGCATATTCCAATTCGCTGCCGATGGGCACCCCGTGCGCAATGCGCGTCGTCTTGACGCCGAGCGGCTTTAAAAGTTTTGCGATATACATGGCCGTCGCGTCCCCCTCCACGTCGGGATTGGTCGCCAAAATGACCTCCTCCGTTTGGTCAGTGATGCGCGCGAGCAGCTCGCGGATGCGGATATCGTTGGGCCCCACGCCGTTCATGGGCGAAATGACGCCGTGCAACACGTGATACACGCCCTTGTAGCTGTGCAATTTTTCAAAGGCAACGACGTCCTTGGGCTCCTTTACGACGCAAATTTGCGTGGGTTCGCGCGCCGTGCAGATGGGGCAAACCTCCTCCTCGGAGAAGTTGCCGCACACCCTGCAAAAGCGCACCCGCCGCTTGACGTCGACGATGGCATCCGCAAAGACGCGCGCCTCCGCCTCGGACATGGATATGACCTTATACGCGTACCGCTGTGCTGTCTTTCTGCCCACGCCCGGGAGTTTGGAGAACTCGTTCATCAATTTGGCGATGGGTTGAATGAACACGTCCATCAGAGCAGACCTCCGAGCCCGCCCGCGCCGCCGAGCCCGGCGAACTTGGACATCTTTTCCTCATACACCGCGTCGGCTTTCTTGTAGCCGTCTAAGATGGCGGCGAGAATGAGGTCCTCGAGCATTTCCCCGTCCTCCGGGTCGATGACCTCCTTGTCGATCTCGATGCCGTCGATCTTCTTCTTGGCGTTCATATAGACAACAACTGCCTCGCCGCCCGCCGTGCCGACGATCTCCCACTCTTCGAGGAGCTTCTCCGTCGCCTGCATCTCTTCCTGCATTTTTTGCGCCTGTTTCATGAGATTTTGCATGTTGGCGCCCCCTGCGGGCCCTCTACCGTAAGCCATATTCCACTCCTTTTTCAATCATTTTTATAGATTTTTACGAATTTCGTTCCCTTAATTTATGGACTTTTATTGACCTCTGCCGCCGCCGGGAGACCGCTTGATCTCCACCGGGTAGTCATGAAAATTTTCTTTGAGCTCGGTGACCGCATCCTTGGGCTCGGGCCCCTTTTGCCCCAGCCGCACCTCGACCTCGGCAACGCCCAACCCGGACAGGACGTCTGCAATCGTCTTTTGGTGGGTCTCCCGCCCCAACACACCGAAGATGGTGGGCGAAAGGGTGCTGAGGATGAATTTTGTCCCCTCAAAGGACGGAATGAGGTCGTAACACACCGTGAACAGCACGCCGCTCTTGGATTTCTTCCGCAAATCGCGCATGAAGAGCGCATACAGCCGCTCGGCATCGTCGGACGCGGGCGCGGTCTCGGGGGAAGGCGGCGCCGCCGCAAAGGGCGAATCGTCTGTTTCCGAAGCCTTCGTCGCGGGCATGGATGCCTCCGTTTTTGTCAAATCCCCCATGGGAGTCTCCCTTGCGGGCATCTCCCTTGCGGGCGGTGCGGAGGGTTTTTTCACGGGCGGTGCGGGTTCGTCGGCATAGTAGGCCTCCTCGAACACGGGCTCCTCCGTGGGGAATGAGTAGTCCTCCCACGGCGGCACGTCCTCTTCTGCGGGCGCACTCTCGCGAACGGGCGCACTCTCACGCACGCTCTCGCGAACGGGCGCGTTCTTTTCGACGGGTGCGTTTTCGACGGGCGCGGTCGCACGCATTGTCCCATGCGCGGTTCCATTGGCGGTCCCGGCAGCCCCGGCCGCGGGCGCATCGGCCGGCTTAACGTTCCCATCATCGGCTGCAACGGGCATGCGCACGGGTGCGGAGGCGAGCGCGGTCAGTTTTCGGTTGAGCGACTGCACGGTTTCCTCCAAGGCGGCAATGCGCACCATGAGCGCCTCGGGGTCGCGGTCTGCCTCGGGGTAAGCGATGCGCAAGATGGCCGCTTCCAGCGAGATGCGGGGGGAGGAGACAAAGCGCAATTGGCTCTCGGTGGCAATGAGGATCTCCGTCGCGCGCAAGACAGCTCTTCCGTCCGCCTTTGCCGCGATCTCTTTCACGCGCCCGAAGAGGTGGGCGGGCAGCGCGAGCAGGCGTTCGGCCGTCTTACACATCTTGACGACGGTGAGCTTGGCGAGCAGATCGAGCATGTCGCGGAGGAGCACCCCCACCGACTTGCCCTCCGAGAGGATGTCCTCCGCACAGGAGATCGCGCGGGGCATGTCTGCCGTAAGCATGGCCTCCGTGAGCTCGGCGGTGCGCCCGAAGTCTGCCGCGCCCAACACGGCACAGACGTCGTTGTAGGTGAGCTTGTCCGAATAGACGATGCACGCCTCGGCGATGGAGAGCATGTCGCGGTCACTTCCCGCGCCCGCGCGGGCAATGGCGGCCACGGCCTCGTCCTCATAGGGTTTGCCGATGGCGTCGAGCACCCGCTTCAAGTGCTGTTCGAGGTCCTCCTCGGGGATGAGCTTAAAGTCGAGGCGCATACAGCGGGAAAGGATGGTGGCGGGGATCTTTTGCGGCTCGGTGGTGGCCATGATGAAGATGGCGTGTGCGGGCGGCTCTTCGAGCGTCTTTAAGAGGGCGTTGAAGGCGCTGTCCGTGAGCATGTGGACCTCATCGATGATGTACACCTTATACCGCCCCGCGACGGGGGGATACTGCACCTTTTCGCGCAGCTCGCGCATCTCGGCGACGCCGTTGTTGGAGGCGGCATCGATCTCGGTGACGTCGAGCGAGCCCTCCGAGAGCGCACGGCAGACGGCGCATTTCCCGCAGGGGGAGCCGTTCTCGGAGTGCTCACAGTTGACGGCGCGCGCAAAGATGCGGGCGATGGTCGTCTTGCCCGTTCCGCGCGGCCCCGTGAAGAGGTAGGCGTGCCCGACGGCATTCTTCTCGATTTGACTTCTGAGGATGCGCACGACATGCTCCTGCCGCACGATGCCCTCAAAGCGGTCGGGTCTGAATTTGCGATAGAGTGATAAATGCATTTCTGCTCCTTACACGGCCAAAAATTCGGCCCTCATCTCCTTGGGAGTCATGCGTCGGCTGAAAGCGTACGTGAGCGCCAACCAGCCCCCGAACGCAGTGGCGACGAAGAGGTAATACAATATATAATACCACCATGTCAGGACGAAATCGGGCACGGCCACCAAAATAATCGAACCGTTGACGATTCGGGAGAAGATGGCAGTGCCCTCCTCCACGCCCGACGAGACGCAGATTTCGACATAGGCGACGATGGCGCCTAAGATGACCAGCGTGTAGAAGAGGTCTGTCCACTTCATGCGCACGTGGCCCAACATTGCCAGCCCGCCGAAGAGCAGCAGACTGTGGTTGGTGATGGCGAAATACCGCCCGAACTCGGTGGGATCGCGCATATAAAAGGCCTCGGGCATGACGATCATGACGATGCAATAGATGAGGCCGCATAGGGCGGCGAGCTGGGCGACGGCCGCCTTGACGGGGCGCACGGGCAGCAGCGCGGCGAAGCCGTAAAGAAAGTAGCAGACGGCGCTGATATCCATGGGCAGGGTGCCCGATTGGTGGTATTGAATACATTTGAGGATGAGAAGCCACGCCCCCACGCCATACACGGCGGCATAGGACATCACTCTGTTCTTGCACGTCCCGTATGCCGCAAGGACGGCCAAGCAGCCCAACACAAATTGAAGCGCCCGAACATGAAAAAATTCTATTCCAAACATAAACTCCTCCTGTGGTCTTGCTCTGTCCGCCCCTCTCAGGGTTGCATCACGGCGGAGAGCTTTCTCTTGGCGCGCGCGAGCGCGTTGTCGATGCTCTTGATCTGCTTGCCCGTGGCGGCGGAGATCTGGGCATACGTCATGCCCTCGAGGTACATGTTCACCACGCGGAACTCGAAGTCGGAGAGCACCTTGCTCAGGCGCAGGCGGAACTCCCGCTCCGATTCGCCAGAGAGCAGCAATTCCTCGGGGTTCTCTCCCTCGGCGATGTCCTCGGGGTCGATCTCGGTGCGTTCGCCCTCGCGCTCGCGGCGGCTCACGGTCCGCAGGTAGGAATAGATCCTCCGCTCCACGCAGAAGTAGACAAAATTTTTAAAGGACTTGCCCTGTGCCGCGTCGAACGTCCCGATGGCCTTGTAGAGGGCGATCATGCCCTCCTGCACGAGGTCGTCCACCTCCGCGAACGAACGAAACGCGAACTTCCGCGCAATGGCGAGCACGGTGTCTTTATAGCGCAACATGAGCTGCTCGGCGGCACCCATGTCGCCGCTTTGGTAGGCAGAAAGCAGCTCATTGTCGGGCTGACGGTTGAATTTAGTTTGCACGGTTTTCAATTTCTTTTGCACGAACGACCTCATAGACAGCGATCCCGAGCGCCACGGAGGCATTGAGGGAGTTTACCTTCCCCAAGAGGGGGATGGAGAGCACGCCGTCGCACTTCTCGCGGGTGAGACGGTGGACGCCGCTGTCCTCGCCGCCCACGACAAGGGCAACTTTGCCGCGGAGATCGGCGCCGAAGAGGGGCGAACCGTCGGCTTCGAGGGCATACACCCAATAGCCGCGCTTTTTGAGCTCGTCGATGGCGGAATTGAGGGAAGGCACCTTGGCGACGGGGATGTGCTCGGCCGCCCCCGCGGAGATC
Source organism: uncultured Clostridia bacterium (assembly GCA_947624225.1). GTDB lineage: Bacteria > Bacillota > Clostridia > Christensenellales > Borkfalkiaceae > Gallimonas. The sequence goes on along the minus strand of CANQJF010000047.1, from coordinate 988 downwards.
CGGACGACCGCATCCGTCACGCCCGCCCCTTTGGACTTGGGAATGACGACGCCGTCCGCGCCCGCGCACTCGGCGACGCGCAAAATGGAGCCGAGATTGTGGACGTCCTCGATACCGTCGCAGAGCACGATGAGCGACTCATTGCCCCCACCCATGTCCGAAAGGTCGGTGTAAGTAAAGTCGGTCGTGAAAGCGACGACACCCTGATGACGGGGATCCTTACACGTTTTGTCGAGGACGGAGCGCTCCACGAACTGCACGCGGATGCCACGCTCGCGGGCGATGGCAAAGATGCGCCCGAGGGTGCCCTGAGCGCCCTTTTCCAGCATGATCTTTTCAATTGTCTTGTCCGTTTTGAGCAGCTCCAAAACGGCATTTCTACCAAATGTCAACATATTCTACTCACGAAATTTGTTTTCTTACGCTGCCCCCTCCATGGGAGGGGGTGTAGGGGGTGGGGTGGCAAATGAGCTCGTGCCCCTCGACTGCCATACCTTCTATTGTGGACCAAGGGCGTGTGTATCCCCTTGATAAAGCGCTCCCCATGGGTCAGAAAACAAATTTCCGTGACAGAAATGGACGTAAGCGCCTTAACGAGGTCTGTCTCTTCATCGTTTCATCCGACAACAAGCCGACAGGGCTCGGCAAATTGGGTCGCCCACGGCGGAAATAAATTCCGCCTAAGGCAAGGGAATTGGAATCTTTTCGTAAATTTCTATCTTATAGAATCCTTTTAAAACTAAGGGCATAGAAATTTACGAGGCGAATGTGCTCTTGTGCTTGAAAAACATAGCTCCGATTATCTGCTCAACGGACAAGAAGTCGCAAGCTGACAAATTGAGGGCGTTCCGCCGAAGTGAATTCGGCTGCACGCATGAGATTGGAATGATTCTTGCCCCCTCCATGGGGGAGGAGCGGCGCAGTGAATTGTCAAACTAAGTGCAACAGGATTTGAGATTTTGTTCAAAGAGAAGTTGTGGAGTTTGGA
>CANQJF010000046.1 GCA_947624225.1 uncultured Clostridia bacterium | reverse complement strand
CAAGAACTCCACCATGCTTGGTCGCCACCCACCCCCTACACCCCCTCCCATGGAGGGGGCAACAGAAAACAAATTTCATGAACCCCATGGAGGGGGCTTGGGTCACCGTTTGATTCTGCGGTGGTAGTAGTCATAGGCGTACTCGTTCATGCGCTCGCCTTTCAGGTTGTAGATGAAGCCGTCGATCACCTTGCATCCCCACTCGGGATTGTTGCCCGGCAACTCTTCAAGAATCATCTCGTCGGTCGCGCCGTAAGCCTCTACGAGTTCCAAGTCCTCGATTTTGATGGGTGTACCGTCGTCGTCCTCCAAGGTCACGGGGTCCTCGCGGTAAAAACAAAATGTCCCTCCGCGAATTTCGGCATTCAAAATGTGTCCCTCGTCCCCCTTCTTGACGCCGAATTCCTCATAGGCGTCGCTGATGACGCGCACTCTGTCGTAAAGCTGCATTTTTATACCTCCGTAATACTACTTAGCTCACCGTTTGATTCTGCGATGGTAGTAGTCATAGGCGTACTCATTCATGCGCTCGCCTTTTAGGTTGTAGATGAAGCCGTCGATCACCTTGCATCCCCACTCGGGATTGTTGCCCGGCAACTCTTCAAGAATCATCTCGTCGGTCGCGCCGTAAGCCTCTACGAGTTCCAAGTCCTCGATTTTGATGGGTGTACCGTCGTCGTCCTCCAAGGTCACGGGGTCCTCGCGGTAAAAACAAAATGTCCCTCCGCGAATTTCGGCATTCAAAATATGTCCCTCGTCCCCTTTTTTGACGCCAAATTCCTCATAGGCGTCGCTGATGACGCGCACTCTGTCGTAAAGCTGCATTTTTATACCTCCGTAATACTACTCCGCTCACCGTTTGATTCTGCGGTGGTAGTAGTCATAGGCATACTCGTTCATGCGCTCGCCTTTCAGGTTATAGATGAAGCCGTCGATCACCTTGCATCCCCACTCGGGATTGTTGAGCGGCAGACAGTCAAGGATCATTTCATCCGTTGCGCCACCATCCTCCACGAGTTCCAAGTCCTCGATCTTGATGGAAAGGACCTCCTCATCTGCCAGGGTCACGGGATCCTCACGGACAAAGCAGAATGTTCCCCCCCGGATCTCCGGTTCTATGATGTGTCCCTCGTCCCCCTTCTTGACGCCGAATTCCTCATAGGCATCGCTGATGACACGCACTCTGTCAAATAATTGCATATCTGTTCCTCCGTAATGCTTATGCCTTGGGTTGCCGCCGGCATTCTGAGGTGCGAACCCTGGCCCCCCGCTGTCATACCGAGGGCGCGAACCCTGGTCCCCGCTGTCATACCGACCCCGAGGCGAAGCCGAGCGGGGAGTGTATCCCCTAAAACGAAGTCCGACACTCTCGCCTTCCCCTTTGGGGAAGGTGGCACGGCGAAGCCGTGACGAATGAGGCCACCACATTTTCAAGACACACCTCATCAGTCTCACTTCGTTCGACAGCTTCCCCAGGGGGGAAGCCAAGAACTCCACCATGCTTGGTCGACACCCCACCCCCTTAGTCCCCCTCCCATGGAGGGGGCTCATGCGCCGCTTTCCCCATGGAGGGGGCTCATGGCTTCCATTTACTTGCCTTAGGTGGAATTACTTCCGCCGTGGGCGACTCAATTTGCCGAGCCCTGTCGGCTTGTTGTCCGTTGAAACGATTGAGAGGACAGAGCCGTTAAAACGCCAACGTCCATTTCTGTCACGGAAATTTGTTTTCTGAACCTCACAAATACGCTTTACCAAGGGGATACACTCGGCCCTTTGGGCCTCGGTATGACAGCGAAAAAGAAAACAAATTTCGTGAGCCTCCGTCGCCACCCCACCCCCTTAGTCCCCCTCCCATGGAGGGGGCTCATGCGCCGCTTTCCCCATGGAGGGGGCTCATGGCTTCCATTTACTTGCCTTAGGTGGAATTACTTCCGCCGTGGGCGACACAATTTGCCGAGCCCTGTCGGCTTGTTGTCCGTTGAAATGATGAAGAGACAGAACTTATTAAGGCGAGAACGCAAGTTTCCGTCACGGAAATTTGTTTTCTTTACTTGTTGGAGCGCTTTACCAAGGGGATACACTCGGGCCTGTTGCCCTACTTCGTCGCTCGCGCTCCTCGTGTCGCCCTTAGACAACAATAGAAGCCTCGGGCGGACGGTATGACAGCGAAAAAGAAAACAAATTTCGTGAATTTTGAATTACAAATAGTTTAGCACTTTTGCGCCTGTTTTGTCAAATGTTCCCATGGTTTTTCTCCTTATATTTCCTCCCGCCCGCCTTGCAGGCAGAGCCTCCCCCCATTGGGGGTAGGCCTTTCGATTGCTTGCCTTAGCCCGAATTTATTTCGGGCGTGGGCGACACAATTTGCCGAGCCCTGTCGGCTTGGTGTTTGATGAAACGATTGAGAGACAGAACTGTTAAAACGCCAATGCTTATTTCCGTCACGGAAATTTGTTTTCTTTACTCGTTGGAGCGCTTTACCAAGGGGATACACTCAAAGGGCGTTGCCCTTCTCGGTATGACATCGTAAGAAAACAAATTTCGTGAATTTTGAATTACAAATAGTTTAGCACTTTTGCGCCTGTTTTGTCAAATGTTCCCATGGTTTTTCTCCTTATATTTCCTCTCGCCCGCCTTGCAGGCGGAGCCTCCCCAAAAAAAGGGGAAGGCCTTAGCTTACCGCTGTCATACCGAGGGCCCGTAAGGGGCCGAGTGTATCCCCTAAAACGAAGTCCGTCGCCACCCCACCCCCCTACCCCCTCCCATGGAGGGGGCTCATGGCTTCCATTTACTTGCCTTAGGCGGAATTACTTCCGCCGTGGGCGACCCAATTTGCCGAGCCCTGTCGGCTTGGTGTCCGTTGAAACGATTGAGAGGCTGAACCTATTAAGGCGCCAACGCTCATTTCCGTCACGGAAATTTGTTTTCTGAACCTCACAAATACGCTTTACCAAGGGGATACACTCGGCCCTTTGGGCCTCGGTATGACAGCGAAAAAGAAAACAAATTTCGTGAGCCTCCGTCGCCACCCCACCCCCTTAGTCCCCCTCCCATGGAGGGGGCTCATGCGCCGCTTTCCCCATGGAGGGGCAATAGAAAACAAATTTCGTGAACATCCCTCCCGCCCGCCCTGCACGCGCCTCAGCTCACATAGGATGCGAGCAAATCATAGAGCGTTTGATAGAATTCGCCGAGATAGGTGCGGGCAAGGGTATCCATGCGGTAGGCTTCGAGGCGGGCCGTTGCGTCCGACGTCGCCTGCATATAGTAATTTCGCACCACCAAAAACCGCTGGGAATAGGTGAGATAGTAGTTGGGATTCTCGGGATAGCGGTAGGGTCCGTTTTCGTTGCCCTCCGAGCCGATCGCCTCATACGCGAGCTGGTACAGAAGATCTTCCCGCACGAGCGTGACGTCGGCATCCGCCTGCGCCTCGATGCGCGCGGTCTCCTGCTCGCGCACGGAACTGCGCGCGTTGTCGTTTTGCAGCAGGATGTATAAGAGCTCCCTGCACTCGGAAGCCGCCTTGGCGAGAATGCTGTCTTTCTTGGCCTGCGCGGCGCGCACCATGGCGAGCTGTACGGGCGAGAGGTCGGCATACTGCGGGTCGGTGAGATCGATGATGTCGATGGTCATTGGGCGTCCTCCTCGAAGTGAAGTTCCACGGCACGCACGGCGGCGTCGGCATCCCCCGTTTTGAGGGTGCATTTTAAGACGTCTGTCCGCAACAGCCGCATGACGCGCGTCCGTCGGCCCGCCTGCAATGCGACCGTCTGGGTGCGGCCGTCGGCGGTAAACTCCGCCGTAAAGTTGCCCGCGCCGAGCACGGTGATTGCGGCGAGATAGCGTTTTCCGCCGTTTTCGCTCCCCGCTTCCAGCTCCATCTCCACCGCTCCCTCGCCCCCGTCTAAGGGATAGCCTGTGTGCGTGAGACGGCAAAGGGCGGTACCATGTACGAAATACACCCCCTCGGAACCGCCTGCAAGGTGTGTAGCGGGCACATCTAAGAGATATTCTTCGTCGGCGGAGGGATCATAGACATAGATGCAATTTTTCCCGCCGTTTTGGGCGAGGGCATAGTAGCGGCCCTCCCACGCCGCCGTCTCCGTGCCGAGCTCTGCCATGCACACGGGGCGCACGATGCGGCAGGCGGAACCCGTGAGATAGGCCAGCCCGCGCTTCGTTTGGAACACGATCCCCGCGCCCGTACAGCGCACCGTGCCGGGCAGGGGCCGACCGCCGAACTCCACCCTGTCGAAGCGGAAGTTGAGGCCGTTTGCGTCGGCGCGAAGAGCCGAGACTGCATTCTCGCGAAAGACATAGAGCTTGCCGTCAAAGGAGGCGAGGGCGAGCACGTCGCCGTCCTCGGGGGAGAAGTCGATGACGCCCGTATCCTCCTCGGCGGGATCCCACTTGGAGGAGGAGAGCGGCGCGGAATAGGCCAACCGGCAGCCCTTGCCGAGAAAGAGCCGCTCGCGGTGGACAGCAATGCACGTTCCCCCCTGTGCGTCAGCGAGCACGTCGTAAGAGGTGCCATAGAGGCGAAAGACGCGGTCGGAGGCGGGCAGGTAGTACTGCAAGGGGCCCTGATAGGCAGCAAAGGCGGCCGCATCGAGGGGGACGTGTTCGCCGAGGGAGAAAGTCTGTCCCCCCGGGAACATGTCCACGGCGCCCGCACGGCGGGCAAAGACGGCTCCGCCCGCATAGAACAGCGCCTCATAGGTGTGACGGAGCGTGGCGATGCGCTCTGCACCCGCGGCCGGCACGAGCGCTTCCCCCTCCCGCCTCAGCGAGAGAAGAACGCACTTCTTCACGCGGGAATTGGCCAAGACGTCGGCGGAAAAGCGCATCACCCGTTCCCGCCGTTTGGGGGGAACGAGCTCCTTAAACGGGATCATGACCACCTCCTTGCCCGCACTTTGAGGGGCGTTTTGACGCTTGCCGCCGCGGAGATGGCCTCGCGGTAGCGCTTATCGAGCACCGCCGCCTCGCTGAACCGCCCGCACGCGAGGAGGAATTCCGCCGCCGTGCCATAGGCGAGCAGACGCACCGAGACGCACGGGGCCTTGACGACGCTGTCCGTGAGTTTTTTGTCCTGCGGGGCGTACGTATAGGTGACCGTGAGCACGTCCTGCACGTTGAGCGCGATGTAGTCGGGAAAGACTTCATAGGGAACGGGCTCCCCCGTCTCCGCGCGCGTGACGCCGAGAATGGCGGTGGGCGTCTCATAGAGTTCGGTGTAGCTGATCTTGTTGGTGCGGACGATGAAGTTATCCTGTCTTTTGAGTTGAAAATAGTCGAGCGCGACCTCGTTCTGGATGATATTGAAGCAGCGGAGAAGAAGGGAGAGTTCCTCCGAAGAAGAACTCTCCGATTCCGCCTCCCGGGCAAGGTCGCTGCGGCCGATCAGATCTGCGGCCGCGCTCAAAATCTCTTTGACCCGTGTCGGCATATCTCTCCTTTAAGACTCCGTGATGCCCGCAAGCATGGCCTGTCCCGCGGGACGGTAGCAGAGCAACTCGGCATATTTCACGAGCGTGGCCGTGAACGTGGGCTTGTTGGCGGACTGGTGCAGCACCGAGCCGTCCTCCCCCTCCAACCACTGCCAATCGCACAGCTGGTGCAGGCCGAAGTCGTCGGTATTGAGCAGATACATCGTCCCCTCGGGGCAGAAGCGGTCGGCGACGACGGGGATGCCGTCGAAGCTGAGGGCGCGGAAGCCCCCTTCGAGTTCGAGCGTCTCACAGGTACGGTGCGAGGCAATGAGGTTGAACAGCGCGCGGCGCACGCCCCACGAGCAGATGATGAAGTTGATCTTGCTGCCCGAACGGGCCTCCACCTCGTCGATGGCCTTTTGGATGGCGAGCTCGGTGAGATCCCCCACCTCCGTCTGGATGTAGGGCTGCATCCAGCCGTTGCCCTCGCGCGTCACGCCATAGAGGTCTCCCTCGCCGAAGATGGCGCCCAGCCCCGTGATTTCGAGGCCCTTGGAGTGCTGCAAGTAGATGCTGTATCCCGTGGGCGTGGAGATGGCGCTGCCCGAGAGGGTGACGGTGCTCTTGTTGCGGTCGACGGAGACCACGGTGCGGCCCGTTGCGGCGGAGCTGCTCGCGTTGTAGACGTCCACGATCATGCCCTCGGCAAAGTTGCGCACGGAGTCCACCGTGTAGACGGTACTCTCGGAGGCGGTGATCTTCCCGAGTAGGCCGGAGCCGTCGCCGAAGAGCATTCTGCCGAAGTTATAGGAGGAGCTCTTCACGAGCCCGTCCATCTCGTCGTTGAGCAGGTTGACAAAGGCCCCCTCGGCATTTTGGGAGGCGCGGATGGCCTTATCCGAGATCTCGATGTAGCCGAATAAATTTTTGAGGGGCGCGACGAACTGCGCATAGGTGTTGCCCGCCGCGGAGGGCAGGGTGCCCGATTCCGAGCCCGCGCCGATGCCGCCGTTGATGCCATAGCGGATGAGTTTGCGCACGTCCTTGCCCCACACGTCCGAGGTCGTTTTCTTGATCTGGGCGAGCAAGGGGTTGGCGGACTTGTCGAGCTGGTCGCTCACCGCTTCGAGGTAATAGGATTTGAGTACGTTGTCTGCTGTCTGCGTTGTGATCATTGGATCATTTTTCTCCTTTCAGATGATGTTTTTTAAAGATTCGGGAAAGGGCGCCGCGGGCATGCCGCGGACCTCCCCCCATTTTTACGGCTCTTGCCGCGGTCACGGCTTCTGCCGCTGGATGTAGCCGAGGGCGAGATCGCCCGCCTCGGCGATGGTCGCCGGCCGATGGTGCGGAGCGACGACGCCTGTCCCGCCCGCCCCCATGAGAGGCACGCCGCGCCGGGAAAAATATTCTCCGACGGCGGCCGAGAGCGCTTCCTGCGAGATGGCAGGGTGGAGATTGTGCGCTGCCTGCGGTTCCGCTTGCCCGTCCGAAGGGTCGGAAGGCGCCTCCGGCTTCTCGGGAACTTTGTCTTCGAGTGCTTTCAGCCGTTGACTGCGGCGGGTGAATTCGGCTTCGAGCTCCCCGTACGCATGCAGGAGGGCATCGACGCTCTTGAATTTCCCCGCGAGCAGCTCGCCCCTTTCGGCCTGCGGCTGTGCGGGAGTCTCTGTCTTGTTTTCCTCTTCCACGTTATCCTCCTAAGCGGCGGTGGCTTTCGAGGTGGCGCATGATCCTCGCCTTTGCCGCCGCGTCGTTTTCCCTGCCCGAAAGTAGGGCCCGGAGGTGTTCGGCGCGGTGCACGGCATGGTCGTCGTAACTGTCCGCCTCCACATCCTCCTGCGCCAGACGGACATTCTCCCGCTCCGCCTTGCGGATGTGCAGATAGGAGATGTCCCTCGCGTTTTCGAGGGAGCCATAGCCGAGCGCGTCGAGCACGCGCGTTCTGACCTCCCCCGCAATGTTTCCGTCGTCGTCCTTCAACAGCCCGAGATCGAGAAGTTTTAAGATGTCCTCCTTGATTTCCTCGGGTGTGCGGTCGTATCCCGATGCAAATTCCACGTCGTCCGCCGAGATATCGCTCGCGTCGAAGTAGACGACCCCGGTCTCCCCGCCCGTGCCCGTCATGCGGAGCAGGCGCTTTGTGTGCGCGAACTGCTTATAAAGGTGGAGGATCTGTTTTCCCACTTCCTTTACGGCACGCTCCACGCTCTCCGCCGTCATGTGCATGCGGTTGGTATCCTGGTCGAGGAGAAGTTGGAGACCCACGGCGCTCGTGACATTGGCGGGGGTGGCCGAGTTGCGGGAGATCTCGCTCACGCCCGAGACGAGCACGAATTCTCCCGCAATGCGCTCCTCTTCCTGTGCGAACTCCGCGGGGAGTTTGCCGCAATCGAGAAAGGCGGGCGCCGCCGAACCCTGCCGATAGACGAGGATCTTCCCGGGTCCGAGCCCCTCGTCTGCCAGCGCTTCCGCGTCGACGGAGCCGTCCTCCACCGCAATGACGCCCGAAGTGAGCCTGTTCAAGAACTCATGCTTGCGGTTACGCACGGCGTTGTAGGCGCGCTGCAACGGGATCATTCTGTCGATGACCGAGGTCCCGAAAAAGGCGCCGGCGAGCGCAATGCACGTCTGGCGGATAAAGGGCAGCGTCCGCTCTCCGCGGTCGCCGTTTTGATAGGGGAGGGGCCCCTCGAAGAGGAGCTTGTCCCCCGCTACGATCTCCAACCGCCCCTCGGGATACTTCCCACAGGGACGGGTATACCGTTCGATGAGGATCTCCCCCCGCTCCACGGCGGGCCGCTGCTCGCCGCCGGAGACGTGCCTCCGGTTGCAGGGAGAGGAATAAGGTGCGAGGGAGAATTCGCTCACGGTGCGGCCGGGGATCTCCACGCCGAACCGTTCGAAGATGTCCTCCACAGACACCGCTTTTGCGTGAATGATGCTCTTCACCTCGGACATGCTCCCCGCGTTTAACGTGTCGGGGTAGATCTCAAAGGGCGAGAGCGCCACCACGTTGACGTCGCCCTCCCGGATGGGATGGCCCGCCGTATCGCTGCCGATGACCTTGCCGTCGTCATAGTTCCACACCACCTTGTAAAAGGCCGTGCCGCACACCTCCGACCAGAGCGTTGCCTCGGCCACGATCTTGTCGAGGTCGAGGCGCCCCTTGACGGAGCGCAAGATGTCCGAGGAGAGCCGCGCCACCTGCATGTCCGCTTCGCTGTCCGAAAAGGCGCGCACTTCCAGCGAGGGCCGCACCTTTGCAAGGCGGGCAAGGCGCGCGTCGATCGTGGGGGCAATGTGGTTGAAGCACTGCCGCGAGCGCCACAGAAAGTCCCGTTCCTCCTCCTCGATCTCGCCGCCGGGGGCGAGCTCGCAAAACTGGTCGCCGCTCAAAAATTTCATGTTGAGTTCCCAGCCCTGTTCGAGGGAGCGCCGCAACTCGCGGCGCGCGGCAAAATCGGCCGCGACCTCTGCGGCAACGGCGCGGCGGCGCTTGTCCTCCTGTTCCTGTTTGCGTTGTTGTTCCGTCATATGTCCTCCTTATTTTGGCTGTTTTGCTCCGCCTGCTCTGCGGAGAGTTTGAGGAGCCGCAAGCGTTCGCGTTCCAGCTCTTCATCGGAGAGGGAAGAGAGGTCCTGCTCTTCGAACAAGAGCTTTGCCGCCTTTAAGTCGGGCGGGACGTCTTTCCGCGTCTCCTTGCGCTTGACGAGCCTGAGCTCGCCGTCCTTGGCGTCGTATTCCTCGGTGACTTCCTCGATGCGATAGCCGAGTGCCACCTTCATGATCGCCTCCTTGATCTTGTCCATATTCCTCCTTACCGTTTGAGTCTGCGGATGCGCCGCTCCTTGTCCCGCTCGATGGCCGTCTTTTCCGCCGTGTGCATGTTTTTGGGCTTGGTCATGAGGTAATAGCGGAGTTCGTCCATGGCATGGTCGTCCCGTTTGACGGGGCTGTCCCCGTTTCCCCAAAAATAGCTCTTGAACTCGCGGATGAGATTGACGCACGAGGAGAAGATGTAGAGATCGGGGAAGTTGTTCTTGCGCGAGAGATAGCTCTTGACCTGTGCAATGCCCGAAAACACGTCCTTGTCCACGCGCGTGGAGGCGAGGATGCCCCGCTCCGCGAACAGCTCGGTGACGCTCTTGGCCGAGGCGAGGGTGCGCGCGTCGGCGGCGGGGTCGATGATGGCGGCAATGCGCCCCTTGGCGTCCCGCTTCCATCCGATCTGCTCGGAGATGGCGTGGATGGCCGCGGCGTGTTCGTCCACGTCGGCGCCCGCCCTGTAATGCTCCGCCACCACATAGACGTTGCCGTCGAAGTCCACCGCGTACCAATGCGCCGAGAGCGGATTGCGGAGGCCGGGGTCAATGGAGACGGTGTCCTGCCACGACGGGGGCACCGCAAAGGGCGGGATGACGTGCACACTCTCGTCAAATTCGGGATACACCAGCCCCTCGCGCGCACAAAATTTTCCATAGCGGCGGGATTGGAGCGCCGTCTCGTCCATGGTGCTTTCGAGGAGGGCGATCTCCCGCTTGGAGAGGTAGGGATTGTCCGCCCACTCCATGAATTCATACCACACCTCGGGATCGTTTTTGGGATTGAGATAGATGCGTTCGTAAAGAAAGGTGAGCCCCTTTAAGGGGGTCATGGTGCCGAAGATATCCCCCCGCCTGTCCAAAACGCGCATGCGGCACTCGTCATAGATGTCCTCGGGGGGCTCCTCGTCGAACCAGACATAGTCGAGCGAACTGCCCTGAAAGCGCTCCCGCCCCTGGTCACAGCTCTTGAAGCCGATGACCGAGATGCCGCCGAACACGTTTTTGACGAAGATCTGGTCGATGACGCCGGATGCGGGGGCATCTTTCCTGCCGCTCGACATGATGATGTCGGCGATCCAATCGGGACGGAGGTAGGAGAGGATCTTGCGCTGTGCCACGTCGCGCTGCACCTGCGAGGTGAGCGAGACCACCCATCCGAACGTGTTGGGCCTGTTCTTGCGGTAAGGGTGCGTCCCGCGGGCGAGGTAGACGCACTCCACTGCCCCGCACTCCGTCTTGCCCGAGCGGTTGCCGCCAAAGACCCAGCGGTTGCGCTTTTTGCAGCGGTGAAATGCGAGCTGTTTTTTGTGCTTTTTCTTGCCCGTGTTGTAGTGCGCGAGCTTGTCCCGCTCCGCCCGTTTTTTCTGTTCTGCCTCGATCCTCTTGATTTTTTCCGCAATTTCGTCCATATTCGACCAAAGTTTGCCTGCTCCGCCCCGCATTCTGCGGTATGATAGCGCGTATGAAACGATTTATTTCGATCGTCCTCATAATTTGTGCCCTGCTCTCTGCCCCAGCCGCATTTCTCTCCGCCCCGGCTACTTTGCCCGTGGGCGCCGATCCTCTCCGCTATGCCGTGGCCGCCGATTCCAACGTGTGGTTCTATTCCTCCGAGAGCGAGGACAGCAAGCTCTTTCTCATCCCCGAGACGTACTATGTGCGCGTGCTCAGCGAGGGGGATGTCTTTTCGGCCGTCGAATATCTCGTCAACGATGCGCCCTACAAAAAGGTGATGGGCTACTGCCGCACATCGGCGCTCACGTTCGTGAGCTTCATCCCCGCGCGCCCCTTTCTCCGCAAGACGATCACTGTCTCCTACTCCCTCCCCGATGCCGGGTTGCTCGGCGGGGAGTTTTCGAGCGTGCAAAAGACCTTTGTCTACTACGGCATGCGCTATGAGAGCGGGCAGCTGTATTTTTATGTCCTCGACGGCACCTCGTTCGGCTATATCCCCGCCGAATCCCCCATCGATTTCGAGCGCAACGACGATTGGCTCAATGTGGAGGAACCGCCCGTCTCGGGTGAAACAGAGCCACCCATGCCCGATGAGAGCCCCTCTGTTGTTCAAATTATTATTATTTGCGTCATCTGTGCGGCGGCCGTCATTGTCGCGGCATTTGTGCTTCGCGGACGCAAACGGGAGGACGGCGGCGATTCCTGAAAAGACCGCGGTCACCCCCCTCGGCGATGAACCTGAGCAGCCGTGCAAAGGGCGCATAGGTGCCGAACAGCTCGAAAAAGCGCTCATCCGTCCAGCCCAAAGAGAGCAGCTCGCGCGAGAGGCGCTTGATGGCAGAGCGCTGGCGGCGGTAGTAGGCACGCGAATCGACGGGCGCCTCGCCGCGTTTGAAATACTTGTGTGCGACAAAAGCGCGCTCCATGGCCGTGAGACGGCCGAGTGCCTTTGCAACGTCGTCGGCAAGTCCTTTCAGCCCGCAGGCGAGAAGGGCCTCCCTCGCAACCCGCTCCGCAACCTCTTCGGGCGGACGCGGATCTTTATAGGAGAGCACGGCGCGGTTGCACGCCGCCACCTCCGAGGCCTCCGCAAGCGCCCGCAAGTGCGGATACGCATACAGCACGGCCTTTACAAGAATCGTTCGCATGTTACCTCCTCCGCGATCTGTCTCCCGACGGTTCGCAAAATTTTCCGAACGTTTGTTTGTATTTTTATTATAACACAGAATATGGCGGTGAGGGAGCTTATCTGACACTTTTTTTTAAAAAATTTTTCCGAGCCCATTTTGGGCCCCCAACCGCCCTCAAACCTGCCCCCTCCATGGGGGTGGAGCGGCGCGATTCTCATTCAACAGCCCGGTGGGCTGTGAATGGCGCCGTGACAGGAGGCGTGGCCTCGCCGACGGGGTTGCGGTGGTCCCTGCCGCCGCAACGGGTAAGGGGGTGGGGTGGCAACCAAGCATGATCGAAAGTCGATCCCCCCCATCCGTCACGGCTTTGCCGTGCCACCCTCCCCCCCAAAAAGGGGTAGGGCTTCTAAATCCCATGCGTGCAGCCGAATTCATTTCGGCGGAACGCACTCAATTTGCCGAGCCCTGTCGGCTTGTTGTCCGTTGAACAGAGAATCGGGACCAAGCTCTTCAAGCGCAAGAGCGCATTCGCCTCGTAAATTTCTATGCCCTTAGTCTTAAAGGGCTTCTATATGAT
>CANQJF010000045.1 GCA_947624225.1 uncultured Clostridia bacterium | reverse complement strand
TCACCAATACCGAGGCCGTGGACATGCTTTACGCGAGCGAGGAGACGACCTTCTATGGCGTCGTGCGTCCCGCATGGTTGGAGGACCAGAACAGATCGGGCTTCACCATCACCTGCATGGGCGCCACCAAGTATGAGGATCCCACCGACTATGCCAACAACCGCAGCATGGCCATGTTCATGAACAACGTCTCCACGATGAGCGGAAGCGACGCCGACGACAATCTTCTCTCGAAAGACTGATCGGCAAAAGGCGGGGAGCGCGGCTAAGGCACGGCCTTTTAAGGCAAGGTTGTCTCACGCCCGTCGGCTCCCAACAATTTGATGATAAACTGCACCCTCGGGTGCGGTTTTCTTTTAGGAAAAGGGCAGACCCTTGCCCCCTCCATGGGAGGGGGCCTTGTTCCCCGCTGTCATACCGAAGCCCCAACAGGGCTGAGTGTATCCCCTCAAACGAAGTCCGCTATTCTTGCCTTCCCCCTTGGGGAAGGTGTCGAACGGAGTGAGACGGATGAGGCCTCATCACCCGCTTCGCGGGAGCTTCCCCAGAGGGGAAGCCGCGAAAGTGGTCTATTTTAAATTTTGGTGAAATATTTTATTCCAAAGCCGCAAATTCTTGACACATTATGGGGGGAAAGCTATAATTAAGTTATGATTTACCTAAAAGATTTCAAAAAGGGGAAGCTCATCTATGAGGCGCTGGATTCGGACATTAGGATCGGCATTCTCGAAGAGATTTTAAAGCACGGCGAACTCAGTCTTGCCTACTTTGCGCAGCGCTTCGATGTCTCAAACGGAGCGATCACCGCGCACATCCGCAAACTGCACGAGGCGGGGCTCATCGAGATCACCACGGCGTCCGGGATCCGCGGCACCCGAAAAATTTGCAGCCTTGCGACGGACAAACTCATCATCGACTTCACGGGCCATCCGCAGGCGGAGGGCAGGATCGAATCGGCGCACATCGATGTGGGGCACTATGTCAACTATGAGGTGTTCCCCACGTGCGGCATGGCAACGACGGAGAAGATCATCGGGCAGTTCGACGATTCCAACTGTTTCTCCTATCCCGAGCGCATCAAGGCGGGGATCTTGTGGTTCTCCTATGGCTTTGTGGAATACCTCATCCCCAACTACTTGCGGGACAGCGGAGAGCTCTTGGAGTTGCAGTTCACCTTGGAGGTCGCCTCGGAGGCGCCCGGCTATTCGGCCTACTATCCGAGCGACATCCATTTCTCCGTAAACGGTCACACGCTTGGATACTATACGAGCAAGGGCGAATACAACGACCGCCCCGGCACGCACAACCCGTCGTGGTGGTATGGAAATTTGGGGCAATACGGCAAGAAGATCCTCGTCGCGATCAACAGTGACGGCGCCTTCATCAACGGGATCAAGATCTCCGAAGTCACCCTCGCCGACCTCGACATCTGTCCCGCTGAGCAGATCCGCTTTCGGATCTTTGTGCCCGCCGATGCCGTCCACCGCGGCGGCGTAACGGTGTTCGGGCGCGGATTCGGGGATTACGACGAGGGGATCACCTGCAATTTTGTGTGTAAATAATATGGTCGATATCGGGAAATTATCAAAAAAATTCGGCGTGAATGCCGAGTGGGGACAGGGCGGAAATTTCCCCGCATTCCTGTCCTATATCAGGGGGAAACGCGTCCTTGTCATCACCGACGCCCATACCATGTCCATGAGTGAGCCCATCGTAAACGCTTTGCGGGAGAATGGGAACGAGCTGATCTTTTGTCACTTTGCGGAGGAAGAGCCGATCGCCGACGAAAAGACGGTGGACGAGGCGAGAGCGCGGGGCGCGGCGGCCGACTACCTTCTCGCCGTCGGGGCGGGGACGCTCAACGACGTGGCAAAGTATGCCGGGTTTTTGCTCAATAAGCCGAGCGGCGTCTATGCGACGGCGCCCTCCATGGACGGATTTACTTCGGGCGTCACGCCCCTCATTGTCAACGGGGCCAAGGTCACGTATCCCGCCCAAGTCGCGCACGACGTCCTGATGGATGCCGATGTGCTCGCACATGCGCCGCGCATCATGGTGGGGGCGGGCGTGGGGGACATCCTCGCAAAGTACTGCTGCCTCACCGATTGGCGGATCTCCCACATCCTCACGGGAGAGCCCTATGGGCAGGAGGCCGCCTCGCTCATGGATGAGGCCGTGCGCGCCTGTGACGCGAGCATCCCCGATCTCGTTGCGCAGCGGGCAAACGGTGTGGAGAAGCTCATGAACGCCCTGCTCATCTCCGGCTATGCCATGGTCATCGCGGGCAATTCCCGTCCCGCTTCGGGGGCGGAGCACCACATGAGCCATTACCTCGAAATGGACTTCCTCCGCCGCGGGAAGCGCATCCCGTTGCACGGCGTCAAGGTGGGGCTGGGCACGCTGGTCTCCCTCTATCTCTACCACACGTTAAAGGGCCGCGCGCTCTCGCTCCCCGCATCCGTATACGAAGAGGCGGCAAACCTCCCCGAGCCGGAGCAAGTGGAGGAAAAGCTCGCCTCGCTGGGCTGCCCCACGCGTTTTTCCCGGCTGGACATCCCCCCGGAGACGGTGCGCGCCATGTTCCGGGAGGCCTACAAGATCCGCGACCGCTTCACCGTGCTCACCCTCTATTGCACGCGGGGGCTCATGACGGAGGAGACGGTCGACGAGCTCATGGAGAGGTTCTACTGATGCGCGTCGGCATTTCTACGGCCTCGCTATTTATGCGAAAATATAACGAAGATGCGCTCCCCCTGTTCGATGAGTGGAACATCCCGGTGGCGGAGGTCTTTTTGTCCTCCTTTTGCGAATACACCCCGGAGTTCGCGCGCATGCTCCAAGCGCGCAAGGGCGCGGTGAACGTCTATTCCGTGCACACGATCAACACGCAATATGAGCCCCAGCTCTACAATGCCAGCCCGCGCGTGAGAGACGACGCATTCGGCATTCTCGGGCAGGTCATGGAGAGCGCAAAGCTGCTCGGCGCCACGGCCTACACCTTTCACGGGATCGCCCGTTTAAAGCGGACATACCGCGAAGATGTACCCCATGTCGCGGAACAGACCCTCGAAATTTCACAATTTTGTAAAAAATACGGCGTCCGTCTGTGCTATGAAAACGTGGAGTGGGCGTTCTATAACCGCCCCGGCATCTTCAAGGAACTGAAAGCGGCTTGCCCCGATCTCGGGGGCGTTTTGGATATCAAACAGGCGAGGATCTCCGGTTACGATTACCGGGAATACCTCACCGAGATGGGGAGCGATCTCTCCCACGTGCACGTGAGCGATTTTTGCGGCAGAGGGTGTCTGCCCGGGAAAGGGGAGTTTGATTTTGACGAGCTCTTCGCCCGCCTTGCCGATGTCGGCTTCCGCGGTCCCGTGCTCATCGAAAATTATGCAAACGAGTTTGATGACATCGGGGAGCTTTTCGACAGCTATGCCTATCTTGCGGAGAAAGCATCCCGCTATGGGCTCGATTGAGATGCGGGCAGGATTCACATTTGAGACAACGGATTTTTAGGCAAGGGCACAGGGGGCAGACGTTTCACGGAATTTGCTTTCAAATCATTCATCATATTAAAAGTTAGGGGAGGAAAGCAGTGTTACAGGTCAGAAATCTTGTAAAGCGGTATGTCGCAAAGGGCGAGACCGTGACGGCGCTGAACGGGGTCTCGTTGGATTTCCCCGAGCGCGGCATGGTGTTCCTTTTGGGCAAATCGGGCAGCGGCAAGAGCACACTTTTAAACATCTCGGGCGGGCTCGACGAACCGGACGAGGGCGAGGTCATCGTCAACGGAAAATCTTCCAAGAATTTTTCCAAGAGCGACTTCGACAGTTACAGAAATACATATCTCGGCTTCATCTTTCAGGAATACAACATCCTCACCGAGTTGACGGTGGCCGAGAACGTGGCGCTCGCGCTGGAATTGCAGGGCAAGCCGCACGATGTGGAGCGGGTGGAGCAATTGCTTGCGGAGGTGGACCTTGCGGGCATGGGAGACCGCCGTCCCAACACGCTTTCGGGGGGCCAAAAACAGCGCGTCGCCATTGCGCGCGCCCTCGTCAAGGATCCCGAGATCATCATGGCAGACGAACCCACGGGCGCGCTGGACTCCAAGACGGGCGCACAGGTCTTTGACACCTTGAAAAAGCTGTCCGCCTCCAAGCTGGTCATCATCGTCTCGCACGACAGAGAGTTCGCGGAGGTGTATGCCGACCGCATCATCGAGCTTCGGGATGGCAATATCATCTCGGATGTCACCCGCGGGGAGGAGATCGTGCACGAGCGCAAAAATCTCAACACGGTCAGCGACAAAAAGATTTCGCTTCTGA
The DNA here is from genome assembly GCA_947624225.1 of uncultured Clostridia bacterium. Lineage (GTDB taxonomy): Bacteria > Bacillota > Clostridia > Christensenellales > Borkfalkiaceae > Gallimonas. The sequence continues at coordinate 8,503 of CANQJF010000045.1, read as the reverse complement.
GCGGGGCGGAGATGTCGCAAGAGGATGAGATGCGGGTGGTGAACTTTGTGCGCAGCCACAAGGGCGGCGTGGTCATCTCCGCGGAAGAGGAGGACCTGAAAAATCTTCCCGAGGAGCGCGTCTCGCAATATTCCTTTGTGGAGCACACGCCCGAGGAGGTCCCCATTCCCGCGGATACCTGCCAATTCATCCGCTCCAAGTTTCCTTTCCGCTATGCGCTCAAAATGGGGCTCTCCGGCTTGAAAGCCAAGCCCTTGCGCCTCATCTTCACAACGCTTCTCGCGACCGTCGCATTCATCGTGTTCGGCGTCTTTTCCACGCTCATCACCTACCAGACGGCCAAGGTGGGGGCGGATACGTTGGGCGATTCCTACTATCAGGCCGCCGTTCTCGAAAAGCACGGGGCGCTGTATATCGAGAGCGCGAGCGGAACGCGCATCGAGGAGATCGACACCGGGCTCTCCCGTTCACACTTCTCGCCGCAAGAGGTGGAGAATTTCCTCGCGGCCAATCCCGGCTTTGTCCCCGCATACACGCTCGAAATCGTGGATATTTCCTTTTGGAGCGGAGCTGTCGGCTCGCTCACGGTGACGAGCGATCCCTATTACGGGCCGCAGAGCTCCTTTACCGCCTTTGCGGATGCGAGCGATCTCCCCGATGAGTTCACGCTGCACGGCAGAATGCCCGCAGGCAGGCAGGAATGCCTCATCTCCTCCATGGTGTTTGAGATGTTCCGTCACTATGGCTATGGCAGTTACAGCGATCCCGACCCCATCGGGACGTATGAAGATCTGCTCGGCAAGACTCTCTCCATCCGCCACAACACGAGCGTCATCGGGTCGGATGACTATAAATCCTCCATTGTGCTCACCATCGTCGGCGTCGTGGAGACGGGGGAGGACTTCTCGCACTATGAGGCCCTCGCAGCGGGACAGGCGGCGAGCGGCATGTCGGCCTCCGAGTGGAACGACTTCGAGGATGAATTCAGCTCTGTCTATGAATACTCCATGTCCTCGCTCTGCTGGGTGGGGGAGGGATTTTACGATTACTACAAGCCCACCGATACACGGTTCTACTACATCACCAATCTCTCCAACGATGTGGGGGACTTCATCCGCTACAACGAGGGGTCGGAGTTTAAGTCGGATTTCCTCTTGAAAGATGAGAACGGCGAGTTCGAGACGCAGTCGTGGGGCTTCGGCCGCCCTGGAGCGTCGTGGACATACTATCTCGTCAATCCGGATGCCGATCCCGAGGGCAGCTACATCGAGTTCTTCTTTGCGCCGCTCTCCTCCAACCGCGAGGGGAAGATCTCCTCTGTTTTCTCCTATGATTACCGCGTCGACGGCGAGCTCGGCTATTTCTACAAGGCGCCCTATGACTTTATGATCTCCATCCGCCAGAGCGAGAAAGATTTCGGCAGGATCTTCGGCGTTTTGGGGGCGGTGGCGGTGGTCTTGGCGATCTTTGCCGCGCTGCTTCTCTTCAACTTTATCTCGGCGAGCATCAACGCCAAGAAGAAGGACATCGGCATCCTCCGCGCCGTGGGCGCCACGGGCTTTGACGTCTACAAGATCTTTATGGTGGAGGGCATTGCCATCACCCTGCTCTGCTTTGCGCTCGGGTGCACGCTGAGCTATGTGGCCTGCCTCGTCGCCAACAACATCCTGATGGCACAGGGCATCTTCACTTTCCGCATGTTTCTCTTCGACATGGTCAACGTGCTCATCGTGTTTGCGATTGCCTTTGTCACGGCCGTCGTCTCCACCACGGTGCCCGTTGCCCTGACCGTCAAGAAAAAGCCCGTCGAGGCTATCCGCTCCATCTGACGGCCTCCGCTTCATAAATCTACTTCTTACTTCCGTTTTCGAAAAGGGAACGGCGGACCGTGCTCGGTCCGCCGTTCTTTCATCATTGTTGCATGCTCTCCGCATATTCGTGAGGAGTACGGCCGACAAAGCGCTTAAACGTGCTCACAAAGTGCGAAAGGGAGGAGAAGCCGAGGCGATAGGCGACCTCGGAGAGGGAGAGCCCTCTTCGGATGAGCACCTTGGCCTCGTCGATCTTCATGGAGAGATAGGTGCGGTAGATCGTCCTCCCCGTCTGCTGTTTGAAAAAGGTGCACAGCCGTGTCTTTCCGTAATGGAGCTCTCCGCTCAGGCCGTCGAGCGAAAAGGGCTCATAGAGATGCTCGGAGAGATAGCGCACGATGGCCTCCTCCAAATTCTCCGAACTCTCGAACTCCGAGACAAAATATCGCTCGGTGTGCTCCGTCTCCTTGCGCAGCATGTAGATCAAAAAGAGTTCGAGCATGTTCTTGATGACCTGCTGGCCGCCCGGGGCGGGGGCGGGGAGGAGCTCCAACCGTCTGAGGGCGGGGTCGAAGTCGGGGATCCGGTAGGTTGCATAGGCCTCCGTCATGATGGCCTGCAAGAGCGTCCGCCGCGAGGGGGGGACGGGCACCGCGCCCGAAAAGCGCTCCATGCTCCGCGAGTTGCATTCAAAGGAGACGATGAAGAGGTTCGCATCCTCCGGGCACTTGACGGCATGCGGAAGATCGGGGGGGATGAATGCCGCCTCCCCCTGCATGAGCAACCGGTCCGCGCCGCCCATTTCCACCGTCACGCTCCGCCGGTCGGCATAGATGATCTCCCAAAAGTCGTGCGCCTCCGTTTGGGAACGGTAGCCCGCCGTGAGCTGTTGATAGTGCAATGTCACGATCTTTTGCACCGTGATCAGGTTTACGATCTTTCTCCGATAAAAGGGATCCGCCATGAATTTATGATAGCACATTTGAGAAAATCGCGCAATCATTTCAGAATCTTTCTTTAAAAATTGATAATGAAATATTTTGACATGATTCAGAAAGAATGTTGATCACAAATTCTCGGGGCGGGTGTATAATAGACGCAAAGGAGGAAGATGCCATGACGCTTCCCAAATTAGACAAGAATTTTTATCCCATGATCGCGGCGCTTGCCGACTATGAGGCCTCATTGAAAGGACAGGCGGTGAAGCGGGTCACGCTGGTCGTCGAGCGCGACGGCGGCTACAACCATCTCTATGCGCTCGATGTGCCGAGCGAGGAGGATGAGAGGACTTACCGCATCGTCGAGCGCCTCGTCAAGACCATGCTGTGGGTGTGCGGCGGCTATCGCATCGGCGTGCACGGCTCGCACACGCTCTATGAGAGATTGAAAGCGGATTACAGCCCGACGGGGGCACGCGCCTTTGACGAGGACTTTATGGCGGGCGTCTATGAGCGGCCATTCGAGGTCGTGGAACTTCAACGGGTGCCCCCCGAAAAGCGCGCCTCGGTGCAGGTCGGCGGGCATCTCAGCGGATGCCGCATCGGCTTTGATGCGGGCGGGAGCGACCGCAAAGTGAGCGCCGTCATCGACGGGGAGGCCGTATACAGCGAGGAGATCGTTTGGCACCCCAAGACGACCTCCGATCCGCACTATCATTACGGGGAGATCCTGTCTGCCATGCAGACGGCGGCCTCCAAGATGCCCCGCGTGGACTGCATCGGCGTTTCCTCCGCGGGTGTGTATATCGAGAACAAGATCATGGTCGCCTCGCTCTTTCTCAAAGTGGACAAGTCCGTATACGGCGACTATGTCAAGAACATGTATCTCAATATCGCGAAAGAGATGGGCGTCCCCATCGAAGTGGCAAACGACGGCGACGTCACCGCGCTTGCCGGCAGCATGGAGCTGGGTGAGGGCAGAGTTTTGGGACTTGCCATGGGGACAAGCGAGGCGGCGGGCTACATAAATGCCGCGGGCGGCTTGAACGGCTGGCTGTCGGAACTCGCGTTTGCCCCGGTGGACTTCAACCCGGACGCCATGCGCGACGAATGGAGCGGGGATACGGGCGTGGGCTGCAAGTATTTCTCACAGGATGCCGTCATCAAACTCGCCGAAGCGGGCGGATATGTGTTTGAGGAGGGCACACCCGCGGAAAAACTCAAAACCGTCCAACGGATGGCGGAGAGCGGGGATGCGCTTGCCCTGCAAGTCTTTGAAGATATCGGCGTCTACCTCGCCCACACGCTTCCTTTCTATGCCCTCTTCTATGACATCAAGCACGTGCTGCTGCTCGGCAGGGTCATGAGCGGGCGCGGGGGAGACATCGTGCTCGCCACCTGCAAGCGCGTGCTCGAAAGCGATCACCCCGCTTTCAAGGGGCTGAATATCTCCACCCCCGACGAGAAGTCCCGCCGTGTGGGGCAGTCCGTCGCGGCAGCTTCCCTCTGTGCGCTCTGAGTCGCATTTTTACGGGATAACCCAAAAGAGCCATACCATGTCCGAAGAGTACAGCTTGATTTTAACACATAAGGAGAATATAATTATGAAAATTGTCATTCAAAAAACGTATGAGGAAATGAGCGAGGCCGCCTTTGAGATGATGCGGGAGCTCGTCACGCGCAATCCCGCAGCCGTGCTCGGCCTTGCCACGGGCACCACGCCCTTGGGGCTGTATGAGCGCATGGTAAAGGACCATCGCGAAAGGGGCACCTCGTACAAGAATATCCGCACCGTCAACCTCGATGAATACGTCGGCCTCGGCCCCGAGAGCGACCAGAGCTATATTTACTTCATGCGCAAGAACCTCTTCGACCGTCTCGACATCCCGCGCGAAAACACGAACCTCCCCAACGGGCTGGCGGAAAATCTCGAAAGGGAGTGCGAGCGCTACAACCGCCTGCTCGCGGGGATGCAGCAGGACATCCAAGTGCTCGGGATCGGCTCCAACGGGCACATCGCGTTCAACGAACCGGGCACTCCATTCGGCGCGGAGACGCATGTGGTCGCGCTCGCCGAGAGCACCATCCGCGACAATGCCCGTCTCTTTGCGCGCGAGGAGGACGTCCCGCGCAAGGCGCTTACGATGGGGCTCAAAAACATCATGCACGCAAAGCAGATCCTCATCCTCGCCAACGGCGCGAACAAGGCGCATGCGGTGCGCGGGTTGGTGTGCGGCCCCGTCACCGAACAGCTCCCCGCAAGCGTCTTGCAGCTCCACCCCGATTGCACGCTGATCGTCGATGAGGCGGCGGCATCTCTTCTGTGAGGTGACTATGAAATCATTTATAAACGCAATCATCTATCTTGAAGATGGCCTCAAACAGACAAGTCTTTCGTTCGGGGAGAAGATCCTCTCTATCGGAGATGGGGCGGAGGGAGAGCAAATCCCGCTGCCCGCAGGGGCGGTCGTCGTCCCCGCATTCATCGATGAACATATCCACGGTGCAGGCGGCGCAGACGCAATGGATGGCACCCATGTCGCAATCGAGACCATCGCAAAGACGCTCTCCGCCGAGGGAACGGGGGCATTCCTCGCCACCACGATGACGCAGAGCCCCGAGAATATCGAGCGCGCGGTCAGGGCGGCGGCAGAATACAAAAGGTGCCCCGGCAAGGGTGCGCGGCTGCTCGGTGTGCATCTCGAAGGGCCTTTCATCTCGGCCCGTTACAAGGGCGCACAGCCTTTGGAGTATGTCGCCAAGCCGTCGGTGGAGGTGTTTGACCGCTACCAGCGCGCGGCGGAGGGGTGCATCCGCATCGTGACGCTCGCCCCTGAGGAGGAGAACGCTTCCGCACTCATCGAGCATCTGAGAGAGGGGGGCGTGATCGCCTCGGTGGGGCATTCGGGTGCAAAATACGACGATGTTGCGCGCGCGATCACATGCGGAGCGACTCACGTCACGCACACATTCAATGCGCAGTCTCCCCTGCACCATCGGGAGGCGGGCGTTGTCGGCAGCGCAATGCTCTTCGACGAACTGTCCTGTGAGCTGATTGCAGATGGCATCCACGTCTCCGTGCCCGCGATGAAATTATTGATGAAGAACAAGCCCGCGAGCAAGCGCATTCTCATCACGGACGCCATCCGTGCCAAGGGGCTGGGGGACTGCATCAGCGAACTCGGCGGGCAGACGGTGTATGTGAAAGGCGGCGAGGCGCGCCTTAAAGACGGCACGCTTGCGGGAAGCGTTTTGAAGATGAACCGCGCCGTGCAAAATTTGGTCGAAAAGGTGGGGGTCCCGTTCACGGATGCCATCGACTGTGCCACGAAAGTCCCCGCGACCGACCTCGGCATTTTCTCCGAGACGGGGAGCATCCGCACGGGGAAGCGGGCAGATTTCACGGTGCTGGACGCCTCGTACAACGTGCTCATGACCGTCGTCGGCGGGGAGATCGTCTATCGCGCATCTGAGCTTTGATGACAGCGGCATATGTCTTACGCGGCCGCGGGATGAGTTTCATCCCGCGGCCGCTTTTCCAATGTCACCTCCCCCGAGGCTTCTGTTGTAGTCTAAGGGCGAATTAGCCGACTGTCATTTCGAGTCAAACAAGCATGGTTTTCAACGAATTGCTCATCCGCGAGAAATCTTATTACGACCAAGTGCGGAAGAGCGAATCAAAATGAAATGGAAATTTTTCGACTTCGCCTCCCCCGAGGCTTCTTTGCGCCGTGTTCTCTTGCGGGCGCCCGCGCGCATAAGATAGTGTATGAAAACAAGATTTCGTTACGGAGGGACGGTATTCGTAGCTCTCCTGTTCATCTTCATCACAATTTTGAGCCTGTTCGTGGGCGTTTTCGAGTGGAGCGGGAGGGGAACGGTGAAGATGTCGCTGGCCTACTATTTTCTCGTGCGCCCATGTGAGACAGCCACTGCCGCGGCGGTCGCGGGCGATTCCTATGCGGCAGGCGGTGCGGGATATCTTCTGGAAAACGAGGGCCTCGTCGTCCTCGCCGGGTACTACCGCGAAGAGGATGCGATCAAAGTGGAGGGTACCATGTCCGAAAGAGGGGTTGAGGTAAATCTTCTGACGCGCGCATTGAACGAGTTTTCGACGGGGCGGGAAAACATGCAGGAGCGCCAGCAGGTGGAGGGCAATCTCGCCACGCTTGATACCGTCTCCCGCCTCCTCTTCGACGCGGCCAACGGGCTGGAAAGGGCGACCGCCACACAGGCGGAGGCCCATGCGGCCGTGCAGGGCGCAATCGGGTCGTTGGAGGGCCTGATCGAGAAAAACGGGAGGGATTATTACAGTTTGTGGAATGTGGAGCTCATGCGGATCAAGCGGCGGGCGAGGGAGGCAGACGCGGGGATCCTCTTTGCAAAGGAGCTCAGGTATCTGCAAGTATCCCTCCTGTTTACAATTTTGCGCGCGCCCGCATATTTCGGCTGAAATCTCTTGTCATTTTTCCCCAAAAAGGCTATAATGAAAGAATGAAGTGTCTTTTTCTCTATAACCCGAACAGCGGGAAGGGTGTCGTTCGCCGCAAGCTCAAATATATCGGGAAGCGGCTGGGTTCAGCATATGAGACGGTGGACATCGTCGCGACATCGAGCGCGAACGACATGGAGACGCGCGTCCGCGAGGGGGCGTTAAAATACGATCTCATCGTCTTTTCGGGCGGTGACGGCACATTTAACAATGTTTTGCAGGGGCTGGGGGATCAAGACGTTCAACTTGGGTATCTGCCGACGGGAACGGCAAACGATGTGGCGCGCTCTCTCGGGATCCCGCGCTCTGTCCGCGGCGCGCTCGATGTCATCTTAAAGGGGCGGAGCGAGCGGTTGGACTGCATGCGCATCAACGGCGCGCGGTATGCGATGTATGTCGCGGCGGCGGGGTCGTTGACATGCGTCACCTATCAAACGCCGCAAAACCAAAAAAAGGTGCTGGGTTGGTTTGCGTATTTCTTCCGCGGGCTTGCAAAGAACATGAAGCTTGAAGTGTTTCCGCTCGAGGGGGAGTGCGGCGGCAAGCAGTTTGCGACGGACGGAGTGCTTGCATTTGTTTTAAACGGACGCTCGCTTGCGGGATTCCCTGTCAATAAGGACGCCAGCATGCAAGACGGCACCTTGGAACTCGTGTTGATCAAGCAGGCCAAGCGCCCGAATTTCTTCCAAAAAATCGGCGCATATTTCTCGCTTGTGACGTTTATGGTCGTCGGTATGAAAGTAAAAAAGAAAGACATAGACATCATGCGGGGGGCCCATGTCCGCATCCATACCAATCGGGAGCTCGTTTGGGACTTTGACGGGGAGGAGGGTCTCGAAGGCGATATCGACGTGGAGGTCCTCAGAAACAGGGTCAAGCTCTTTGTTCCGCGCAAGAAGAAGATTTGAGCGATCACAAAAAAATTCCCGCAAAAATAAAATTAGCCATGAAAATTGCTTGCAATTTGCGACAAATTCCCATATAATATAGGAGCATTGCGCGAGTGCATTTGCATGCTACTGTGGCTCAGTTGGTAGAGCAGCTGATTCGTAATTATTTGGTCGAATGTTCAAACCCTACCGAAAACCACCGAAATCCCGATTTTTTCCGAAGTTTTCGCGGGTTTTCGGCAATCAGCGGAAAAGTGCTGTAAAACTTCTGTAAAAAACACCTGTCAAAACGGGTAAAAATGCTACTGTGGCTCAGTCGGTAGAGCAGTTGATTCGTAATTATTTGGTCGAATGTTCAAACCCTACCGAAAA
>CANQJF010000044.1 GCA_947624225.1 uncultured Clostridia bacterium | reverse complement strand
GAAGAACTTACGGAATACGAAAAACAGAAAGCACAAAAGAAGCGCGAACTCGTGCGGAACGAGTTTCAAACAGTGGGAAAGTATCAGATCCCGCTCATCAAAAAGCAGGAGATAGACTTCGACACGGTCAGCCTTTTAAGCTACGTCGATACAAAAACGAACGACGAAAAGAACGCCTATAAAACGGTTCACTTCTTCACGCACGATTGGCTGTTCGATAAGGTCTATGACAAAGCATTTGACGAAGCCGAAAAGCTCAAACAGTATTATGCGCTTCTTTCACCCGATTTCAGCATGTTTACCGATATGCCGCTCGCGCTTCAAATCATGAGCGTATTTAAGAACCGCTGGTGCGGCGCCTATTGGCAAAGCTTGGGACTTCGTGTGATTCCCACGATCAGTTGGGGAGACGAACGCAGCTTTGAATTCTGCTTTGACGGCGTGGAGCAGTGCTCTACCGTTGCCGTTTGCACCTACTATCGGGAGAACGACGAGGAGAGCTTTATGTTCGGCTACAACAAAATGCTCGAAGTCATTCAACCAAGGAAAATTCTATGTTATGATGAACCGTTTAAGGCAATGAAGGGGAACATTAAAGAATTTCTTCCCACAACATACGAATGGACGAAATCGCTCGATTGGAAAGAAAAAGCAAAATTTCTTGCCGAGAAACACACGAGAAATCAAATTTGATTGCACAAAAGTAAACGGTTCATAAAGCAAGCATTATGCGCTATATGTAAGCCCGCAAAATTATAGGGAGGCAATTCAAATTGCCTCCCTTTCGTTTATAGAATTTTTTATTTATAAAGTTATAATATCCCAGACGGAGAAATGGTAGGAAGTTTCGAGGAAGTGACGGACTACAACAAAAAGACGGGCAAGAGAAAGACGATTATCCAAAACACGTTCTTTGCGGAAAGGTTCGGCAGAAATGAGTTTGACGATATCTCCTAGCGAATATCCAATGTAACGGGCGTTCCCATCGAAATACTTCATTCCGCGATATGCGCATACGCCAAAAAACATGGGACGATAGAGCAAAAACTTTTCAATGAAAGTTCGGTCGCGGCGTTCTGCGGGAAATTTGCGGAATGGAAAGTAAAGAAACTTGCGGGAAGATTCAGCTACCGAGCAAGCGCGACGCCTTATTGGTGCTACGGCTCTAACTCATGCTGACGGCACGCCCCTCTCTGAAATCGCGCAAGGAAGAATTGGGGTTAAATTTGTAGAGGGAACGCCGAGCGAAAAGTATCTTTATGATGCCTATGCTTACGATTCGCTTGAAAAAGACAATTTACTCGCGGATATTGACGAAGTTGTTGTCTATGGGAAAATTCCCCGTAACAGCATCGCCATACCAACAATCGCGGGTGGCACTTACAGCCCCGATTTCATGTATGTGGTAAAGCATAAAGACGGCACAAAAGTCCTGTATATCGTCGTTGAAACGAAGGATGCGGAAGGCAAAACCGCTCTTCGCGGCATTGAAGAAGTGAAAATCAAATGTGCGGAAGTATTCTTCAATACTCTCGCTGCGGATGGTTATAAGGTGCATTTCCGTACACAGCTTGGTAACAAGCAAATGCGGCAAATCATCAATGAAGTGCTTGGAGTATAGGTTGCGATGGAAAAAGCTTACTTGACAGACTGCTTTCGATAATGAAATGATATCATTACGTATTTGAGAAAATTATGGAGGATTATCCTGTATGACAAACAAAGAAATTACCGTCAAAGGTTTAGATATCAGATACAAGAAGATAGACAAAGAAGATTACATATCTCTTACTGATTTGGCGCGCTATGCTAATCCGACCGAGCCGAAAGTTCCGATTGCCACATGGATGCGTAGCAAAGACGTCATATCCTATCTCGGACTGTGGGAGACATTGCACAACCCCGATTTCAAAGGACGCGAATTCGAGACCTTTGAGAACGCGGCAGGCAGACACAGTTTCTATCTTTCGCCGCAAAAATGGATAGAAGCCACCAACGCGATCGGCATAATTTCCAAGTCGGGAAACAATGGCGGAACGTTCGCGCATCGTGACATCGCCTTTGAGTTTGCAAGTTGGCTGAGTCCTGAATTCAAGTTGTATTTAGTCACGGAGTTCCAGCGACTCAAAGCGCAAGAACAGCAAGCTCTCGAATGGTCGGCAAAGCGTGAACTTGCCAAAGTCAACTATCGCATACACACGGACGCCATCAAGGAAAATATCGTCCCCACGCTCACCGAGGAACAACTCAAATACGTCTATGCCGACGAAGCCGATTTGCTTAATGTTGCACTGTTCGGCAAGACTGCCGGCGAGTGGCGCAAGGAGAACCCGACGTTCAAGGGCAATATTCGGGATTACGCTACTATCGAGCAGTTGCTTGTGATTGCCAACATGGAAAGCTATAACGCTATTTTGATTGAGCAAGGCGTTCCGCAAACGGAACGTTTGGAACAACTCAATGATATGGCGCGCTCGCAACTGCGTGTGTTGCAACAGATCGACACTTCTCACTTGCTCGGGAAAAAGGATAATTAGACCCATATTACAACTCTTAAACCTGAAATAGACAAACGTTTTGGGGTCGAATTGGGGAATAAAGAAAAATACGCAATATGTAGTAGTATATATAAAATATTGGAACTATATATTGTGTATCAAGTATGTCTCCGATGGCTTCGACTCCCGTTTCCTGCTCCATAGTTCAACAGCGCCCATGCAGGCGCTGTTTGTTTTTATTGAAAAGAGATGGCCGCGGCGCGTGAAGCCGAGACGAAAGCGTTTCTCGGCTTCTTAGGCTGTCATGCCGAAGTCCCAACGGGACTGAGTGTATCCCCTGTACGAAGTCCACTGTTCTTGTCGCCCCTGTAAGGGAAGATGTTGAGGCGAAGCCGAGACAGAGGGGTTTTCTTGGCTTCCCCTTTGGGGAAAGCAAGCCCCCCACCACCGCCTTACAGGCAGAGCCTCCCCCGTTGGGGGTAGGCCTTTTGATTACTTGCCTTAGCCCGAATTTATTTCGGGCGTGGGCGACTCAATTTGCCGAGCCCTGTCGGCTTGTTGTTTGATGAAACAGTTGAGAGACCAAAGCCGTTAAGACAGAAACACCCATTTCCGTCACGGAAATTTGTTTTCTGTGCCATGGGGGAGCGGTTTAATAAGGGGATACACTCGGGTCCGTTGCGGACCCTCGGTATTGCCCTTCTCGGTATAACATCGTTAAACAGAAAACAAATTTCGTGAACCCCATGGAGGGGGCGGGCGCCGGTCAATCGTACAATTTAAAGTTACTCTTGTCGGTGAAATGAAATTCAACATCCAGGAGCTGTCCGTCGCGGGAGACCGTCAGCGTCAAGGTGTCCCCGAGACGCGCTTCGAAGAGTAGCGCGCCGAGCATGTGCAAGCGCGTCAGATAGATCGTGCGCGTGCGGACTTCCCCCTCGCGGGTAGAGGCAAGCGCCGCCGATATCAACGTGTCGCCGTCATGCAGTCCCGCATCATCGGCGGCCGAGCGGTATTCCACCTCCGCGATGACGAGCTTTTGCTCGATATACGCCTTGCCCGTCTCCTCATCGAACACGGAGTGTGCGTCCTGGACCTGTGTGGTAATGCCGAGGCGCGGCACGGCGGCGCCGCGGTTGCGGGCGTCGGCGGCACAGGTATCCACAATATTCTGCGCAATTGCAAGCGAGATGTTTGCGGGAAGCGCATATCCGAAGCCGACGATGCCGTCCGATTCATCCCGCGCGTTGACGATCCCGATGAGTTCGCCCTGCGCGTTGAACAGCCCGCCGCCCGAATTTCCATGGTTGACGGCTGTGTCCGTACGCATCACGAGAAGGCTCTCAATGTGCGTCACTTCATCCGCCGCCGTGATGTCGATATACTCAGCAGTCACCGAAAGCACGCCCTCTGTCACGGACATGCCCTCGCCGTCTGCGTTCCCAATGGCATAGACCCGCTCTCCCGCGCACACGCTGTCGGAGTCGGCGGCCACGATGGGCCGCGCATAGACGGCGCCCTCCGACTGCTTCAAATACTCGCAATTCTCCACGCGCAAGACGGCAATATCATACTCCATCGCACCGCCCACATACACGGCCTTGATGGGGCGCGTTTCCTTGGATTCCCCATACAGGGTCAGGGTGATGTCGTCGCTGATGTGCGCAACGTTCTCCTTGCCCGTGCTCGTGGCACTGTAAACGATGTGGTAATTGGTCACGATGAGCGCGTTGCCCTCTTGCACATCCAAATCATAGATGACGCCCGCCCCCACGACATAGTAGTGACCGTTGGAGGATTGGAAGTAGGCATAAATGTTGACGACGGAGAAAAGCGCACTCTGGATCTTATCGCCCGAGCTCTCCGCTCCCACTTCCTTCAAAAATTCAAAATAGGTGCCCGTAAAACTGCCGTCTGCCTTGGCCTCCTCATAGGCGCGGCGAAGCTCTGTGGAGGGCGTATCGAGGCTCGCGAGCCAGCTTTCGCGGGAGCCCTCCTCCCCGCGCGCCACGGCGGCGTCATAGGGGAAGCTGTCATCCGCCTCATACAGCGGAAAGATCCCGCATCCCGCGGGCAGGAAAAGCGCGAGCGCGAAAACAAGACCGAGGAGAATCGCCGTGATCTTTTTCTTCATTTTGTATTTTCCTTTCATGAGATACCTCTTTCTTGGCAACTGAACCGCACCGAAAACGCCCCGCACGGGCACTGCGGTCCCGGGCAATATCGCAAAATCGGGCATGATCCCCTTTGCTATGTGTCTATTATACCACAAATAGATTGTATTTACAACAAAAGGAGCGGAAATTTCTTTCCGCTCCCCGTTCTTTTCAAAGATCGTCGGCATCCTGCACCGGCTCTCCCTCCCGTTCGGCGGGAGTTCCCGTGTAACTGCCGAGCGCATCCTCATCCGAGCGCATGTCCGCGCCCCTTTTCAGCGCCTTTTTATCGCCCATTAAGAGCAATCCTTTGCGCTCTTGGTCGAACTCTTGCCGCAACAGCCGCCTTTCGTCTTGTTCTTCGCGTTCTGCGTATTCTGCGCATTTTCGGTCTTATTCTGCGTGCTGCGCGAATTGGTCTTTTCCGTTGTCTTTTTCATAGATTCTCCTTTTTGAAGGGAAGATGCAGCTCGACTTCACCCTGTGATGCACCGCACAAGGGGCAAATGTTCCAGGCCTCCTTTGTCGTGTGCATATAACCGCACTCACTGCATATCCACAGCATGGGTCGCTCCGCTTTGTAGAGAGAGCCGTCCTTGAACGCCTCGTAAAGATAGCCGAAGATGATCCTATGATTATCCTCTACCTTTGCCACCTGTTCGAATTTGAGCGCGAGTTGCCCAAACCCCTCTTCCCGTGCGATCTTCGCAAACATGGGGTAGAGATTTTCCGCCTCATCCTGTTCATCGATCGCCGCAAAACGTAAATTGTCCTCCAATTCTCCCGCGTGAAAGGGATAGCTTGCGTCGATACGGATATCATCCTGACTGCCCGCATTGTTCAAAATAGCCTCAAAAAAAACTTTTGCGTGGTTGGTTTCGTTCTTTGCAATCGTCCGGATGGTATCCGCAAGGACCTCGTATCCTTGCTTCATTGCCATTTTCGCCGTGAGTTGGTAGCGCATCCCCGCTTGACACTCCCCCGCAAAGCCTCTTGCAAGGTTGTGAAAGGTCTGCGTCTTGGTAAAGTCCATCGTGTTTTCCTCCCTACGACTGCATTTTGTGCAGGCCCCGCGCAAGATATACACGGGAAAATTTCGGAAAAGATGGTTCGGGATGCAAACGATATCTTGACAAGACGCTTTCTCACCGTTTATAATATTGATAAGAACAGCGAGGAGTATATCTATGGCATCGGACAACCGCGGCAAAGCATCTGAAAACGCAGACACACTTTATATCAAGGGCATGGAGCTGCTCGCAAAAAAGCCGTTGAGAGAGGGAAAAGAAAAACTCGACCGCGCGTCCGGGGAGGCATTTACATGCTTTTCCCGTGCAGCCAAACTCGGACATGCCGATGCGTTCGACGCGCTCGGCCGTTGCTATGAATACGGCTTGGGCTGCAATGTAAGCTGGAAAAATGCCGTCGATCAATACCAAAAAGCCGCCGCGCTCGGAGCGCCGCACGGGATGTTCAACCTTGGCCGCATGCACTACTTCGGCTGCTGTGTCCCGTATGACTTGGAGGCGGGCTATCGGTGGTTCTTGCGCGCCGCATGGGAGGGAGACGCCGACGCCATGTGCTTTCTCGGAGACAGCCATCTCAGAGGCCGCGGCACGGAAGAGGACAGGCAGGCGGCATCCGAATGGTATCTCCGTGCGGCAAAAGCGGGGAGCATCGCGGCCGACTATGCCCTCTTGACGGAGTTCACCGCAGACGGGTTTGACAACGTAGAGGCATACCGTGTCCGAAAGCCTAAGTTCACAACGGAGGCAGTGCGGATGGCGGCAGAGGCAGGGGATATTGCCGCCATGGTAGAATTCGGCAGCCGTTACGAACTCGGCTCCGACGTCAAACAGGACGTTCGCTCCGCCTACCGCTGGTATCTTGCCGCGGCGGAAAAGGGAAACCCGATGGGCATGTTCGGCCTCGTGCGCCTCTATGACGACCCCGAAAACAGAAAATATAAGCCCCTCTCGCCGGGGGCATTCGGAAAGACCGCCGGAGACCTTCTGCACCGCACCGCCGCAATGGGCATCCCCGCGGCAGTCAAAAAGTATCTGCATTCCATACAATTGGCCTATGCCATCGTTGCGGCCATCGAAAATCGTGAAGAAGATCCCACCTCTTAGGCGGGTTCTCTCCTCTTTCGACGCCCCGCATGAGAATAAACCTTAGGAGGTCAACATGCAATCCAAAAAGAAGAAACGGGCCGTGCCCGTCGCCTTGATCGTCTTGGAAGTCATCTTTGTCATACTGTTTTTGTTCTTCACGTCATGGTGGTTCGGCTTCTCCTATCCCTACTTCGACAGCAACGCCACGCAGGAAAAGCGCATCCCGGGGCTCGCCTCGGGCATCTCCCCGCAGGGGCTGTGCACACTGCCCGACGGCGGAGCGTATGAATTTGCCATGAGCGGCTATATCGGCGGGCAGCCCTCGCGCGTCTACCTCATCCCCTCCGATCCCGTCGCCGCCAACATCAAGAGGGTGGAGCGCTATGTCTCCTTTACGGAGAACGGCGAGGACATCAAGACGCACTTCGGCGGCGTGACCTGCTCAAACGACTACATGTACATCGCCAGCGGGAAGAAGATCATCCGCATCGCGCTCGAAAAGGTGCTCTCGGCCGATAATGCCGCGCGCATCGAGATCGACGACAGCTTTTCGACGGGCTTCAACAACGCCTATTGCTACCTCTTCGACGGCATGCTCTATGTGGGCGAGTTCTATCGCCCCGGCAACTATGAGACGCCCGCTTCCCACCACATGCAGGTGGGCGAACACACCAACCGCGCCATCGTCTACTGCTACACGCTCGACGAGACACGTGAGGGGGGTATCGCGGACATGGTACCTACCAAAGTGCTCTCTGTGTGTGACCAAGTGCAGGGAATCGCCCTCACGGAATACAACATTTTCCTCTCCTGCTCATACGGACTTGCCGATTCGCTGCTCAAAGCCTATCCCAACAAACTTGCGGCGGCGCCCGACGGGACTTTCGACGTGGACGGCCATGCGGTCCCCCTCTACACCTTTGAGGACGGGGCGGGCGCGCAAATCCGCATGCCCTGCATGAGCGAGGAGATCTGCTTCAAAAACGGGCAACTGTATGTGCTCTTTGAATCCATGAGCCAAAAATACAGCTTTGTGACTTTCACCCGCGAGACCTTTATCCGCGCCCTCGCGCCCGCCGACATCGTTGCCGATCCCCCGCAGGAAAAGACCTTTTGGGGCTTCATCCCCGCTTGAAAAGGCCCCGCCTCGGTCGGTAGACAAGACAAAAGCTCTCTCCCAAATCGCGGGAGAGAGCTTCTTTTTTCGATAAATTTATTCGGCGGCCTTCGCAAAGAAAGCGAATTCCGTCCCGCTCGCGGGCGGCATTTTAAAGCCATCCTCCGTTTTTAAAAAGATGAAACCCATCGGCGCCGGGGGCATGACCATCCAGACAGTGTGGGGGCCGACATGACGCAATTCACACTCCACCGACGTTTCCGATCCGCCCACCTGTTCCATATACCAATCGGCATAATACAGCGTCATCTTCTCCCCCTCTATCGTGGCTCGGGCATACGGCGAAAATCCCTCTGTCCACACATAGTCGCCATCTTCGACATACTGCGTCGTTGTAGACAGCGGGCTGTAAGTGTAATTGTAGGTCGGCTCTTCGCTATTGGGGTCAATGTACTGCAAAGTCTTATCCGTCTCAGACCATCTAACTATCGTGCCGTACGCTGTTCTATATGTACTTTCTTCTGTATCATCACTTTCTTCTGCATCAACATTTTCTTCATCCGGATTCCGATGCATTCCTTCAAAAATTGCATAGCCGTTCTTTTCATCCTCTCCGATTGTCATGATACTCAGACAGTAGAGGTCGTATTCTTCATCCCCTTCCGTAAAGATGATTTTTTGATTGCAGGTCTTTCCGCTCACTTCCATCGTGCAGGTCCAAACACCGAGAAGCTGCGGCACAACTTCTTCCCACTGAGCCGTAAATGTAACGTCATTCGCGGGCATGGTATAGGCCGATGATGACTCATAGGTCTTTGTGCCGTCGCTCCACGCCGTAAAAGTGTAGCCCTCTTTTGTGAAAGGATTCTCCGCGAGCGTCACGGTCTCGCCCTCTTTGTAGCGCTTGACTTCGGGCGCGGTGCCCGTGGCGCCCTCGCCGCCGACATAAGTGACGGAATACGTCGCCGTCTCTTCTTCTTCCTGCTGTTTGTCTGTTTCGCCGCCGCAACCCGCGAAGCACAGTGCAACCGCGAGCGTCAAAACGAGTGCAGACAAACGTGTCCAATTTTTCATATACTTCCTCCGTATAATTTTTGGGCCATCCCAATTAAGGGGATTATAACACAGGCCCCCCTGTCAAGTATTTTTAATGCTCTCCGTGAATTTTTTTTGAGGAAATTCGTGCGACTGTCATTTCGCCCGCCCGAGGCAATGGGGTTTTTACTGTCCCTTGGAGAACGCCTTGATCCCCCCCACCACCGCCTTGCAGGCGGAGCCTCCCCCCGTTGGGGGTAGGCCTTATGATTGCGGAGCATTCCAATTGTCATTTCGACCGGAGGCGAAGCCGAAGTGGAGAAATCTCTACCTTATTACTCGGTTAGTCGCCACCCCACCCCCCTACCCCCCCTCCCATGGAGGGGGCTCATGCGCCGTTCCACTCCCATGGAGGGGGCTCATAGCTTCCATTTGCTTGCCTTAGGCGGAATTTATTTCGGGCGTGGGCGACCCAATTTGCCGAGCCCTGTCGGCTTGTTGTCCGTTGAAACGAATGAGAGACCAAAGTCGTTAAGACGTCAAAGCCCATTTCCGTCACGGAAATTTGTTTTCTGAACCATACCATAGCGTTCTACCAAGGGGATACACTCCCCGCTCGGCTTCGCCTTGGGGTCGGTATGACAGCGTAAGAAAACAAATTTCGTGAATATCGTCGCCACCCCACCCCCATGGAGTGGGGCAGGTTCTCGGCGCCCCTGAAAGGGGAGCTGGCCCGCGCGAGGCTTCCATTGTAATCTAAGGGCGACACGAGCGCCAACGGCGCGAAGTAGCCGTCTGTCATTTCGAGCCAAAAAGGCTTGGCTTTCAACGAACTGCCTTTCCGCGAGAAATCTTACTTCGACCAAGCAAAGGCAGAACGAGTAATAAGGTAGAGATTTCTCGGCTCCTGCTTCGCCTCCGTTCGAAATGACATTTAGTATGTCCCGCGGCGGCCCCCATTGTGGGGCAAGGAATGAAAAGCGGCTTGACGATGATCTGTCAAACCGCTTTTTTATGCTATCCAATTTTGCTATCGAACACGCCACCGCCGCCGTGGGGGGCATCGGTGCATGCGATCCCGCCGCGCTCGGCCGCCTGCTTTTAGGGGTTCTTCTTGTAGCCGTCTTTGCCGTAAAGGGCGTTGAGCGTCTCGGAATACTTGCGGGATTTTTCGTATTGTTTGAGTTCGAGCCCCTCGGCCGCGTCCGCAAAGGCCTTTTTTTGCTCGCGGCTCAGTTTGGTGGGGACCTCCACGACGGCCTTTAAATACAGATTGCCCGTGCCGTTTCGGGATTTGATCCCCTTGCCGCGGACCGTAAAGACGGTGCCCGTCTGTGTCCCCTCGGGGATGTCGTATTCAACCGTGTCGTCAAGGGTGGGAATGTTCACTTTTCCACCCAGAGCCGCCGTGTAGAAAGGAATGGGCAGGTCGACATAGAGATCCAAGTTCTTGCGCTGGAACAGTTTGTGCGGCTCCACGCGGAACACGATCGCGAGATCGCCGGGGTCGCCCCCCAACGTGCTTGCATGCCCCATGCCGCGCTTGATGATGTAAGAATTGGTGTCCGCACCCGCGGGGATATCGAAAGAGACCGTCGTCTCCCGGCGGAGGTATCCCTTGCCGCGGCAGGCGGGACATTTCTCCGTGACGATCTTCCCTCTGCCGTCGCAATCCGGACATGCCCCCACCCGAACAGTTCTGCCGAACATTGTCTCGGTCGAAAAGCGCACCTGTCCCTTGCCGCCGCACTTGGCACACTGCTTATAGGCCGTGCCGTTTTTTGCACCCGTACCGCGGCAATCCTTGCAGGGCTCGTTGCGCGTGTAAGTCAGCTCCTTATGGCAGCCCTTGGCGGCATCCATAAAGGAGATGTTCATGTTCAGCTGGATGTCCTCGCCGGACGTATCGCGCTGGACGGAAGCCCCGCCGCCAAAGCCATGAAAGATGGTCTCGAAGATGTCGCCCATTCCGCCCATCCCGCCGAAACCGCTGAAACCGCCGAACCCGTCCATGCCGCCGGGGCCACCCATGCCCGGATGCTCCCGCTCATAATCGTAAGCGGCGCGCTTCTGCTTATCCGAGAGCACCTCGTTGGCCTCGTTGATCTCCTTGAACTTTTCCGCCGCGAGCGGATCGTTGGGATGGAGATCGGGATGGTACATCTTGACCAACTTTTTATAGGCCGCCTTGATCTCTTCCTCGGAAGCGTCTTTCTTGACGCCGAGAATTTCGTAATAGTCTTTTTTTTCTGCCATAAATCTACCTTATGAATTTGGTGCATTCGGTGTGAAAATTGCCGCTCTGTTTTTGCGGAGGGCATGTTCCTCGGCTTCCCTAAAAGGGGTGCTTGGATTTTTGCTGTCATACCGAGGCCCCGGCGGGGCTGAGTGTATCCCCTCAAACGAAGTCCGACTCTCGGCTTCCCCTTGGGGGAAGCTGTCGCGCAACGCGAGACTGATGAGGTGCATTCTGAAAATGCAGTGACCTCATCCGCCCCTTCGGGGCACCTTCCCCAAAGGGGAAGGCAAGGCCTCGACGAAGCCTGTTCGCCACCCCACCCCCTTAGTCCGTTGCGGCGGCAGGGACCGCCGCAACCCCGTCGGCGAGGCCACGCCTCCTGTCACGGCGCCATTCACAGCCCACCGGGCTGTTGAATGAGAATTGCGCCGTTCCTCCCCCATGGAGGGGGCATCGTAACGCTCCAACGAGCTTCTCCAATCTCTTGCCTTAGCCCGAATTTATTTCGGGCGTGGGCGACTCAATTTGCCGAGCCCTGTCGGCTTGTTGTTTAATGAAACAGTTGAGAGACAAAAGTCGTTAAGACACCAACACTCATTTCCGTCACGGAAATTTGTTTTCTGCCCTCCACAAAAGCGTTCTCCCAAGGGGATACACTCGGGCCCGTTGCCCTACTTCGTCGCTCGCGCTCCTCGTGTCGCCCTTAGACAACAATAGAAGCCTCGGGCGGACGGTATGACATCCTCAGAAAACAAATTTCGTGAGCCTATTTACGAAACCTTTTACTGATGGAACTCGTCTCCGCCGGCGTTGGGATCTTCGCCGCCGCCCTGTGCACCGCCCTGCTGATACAATTTGGCGATCACGGGCTGGATCTTCTTCGAGAGCTCCTCGAATGCCGCGTTATATTTCTCCTCGTCGTCGGCTTCGAGATCCTTCTTGGCCTCGTCCACGGCCGACTGCAACGTCGCCTTGTCCTCGTCGGAGAGCTTGCCCTCGCTGTCTTTGATGGTCTGCTCCACCGAGAAGATGAGCCCGTCGAGCTTGTTGTGCGCATCCACCTTGGCCTTGCGCTTCTTGTCCTCTTCGGCATACTGCTCCGCTTCTTTCACCGCCTTGTTGATCTCATCCTCGGAAAGGTTGGTAGACGACGTGATGGTGATATCCGTGGATTTGCCCGTGCCGAGGTCCTTGGCCTCCACGTGCACGATGCCGTTGGCGTCGACGTCGAAAGTGACTTCGATCTGCGGGATGCCGCGGGGCGCGGGCGCAATGCCCGTGAGCATGAAGCGACCCATCGTCTTGTTGTCGCGGCAGAACTCGCGCTCGCCCTGCAAAATGTGGATCTCCACGCTCGTCTGATTGTCCGCCGCCGTGGAGAACACTTGCGACTTCTTGACGGGGATGGTGGTATTCCTGTCGATGAGGCGGGTGAACACGCCGCCGAGCGTCTCGATGCCGAGGGAGAGGGGCATGACGTCGAGGAGCAGGACGTCTTTGACTTCACCCGTCAGAACGCCGCCCTGAATGGCAGCGCCGATGGCGACACACTCGTCGGGATTGATGCCCTTGAAAGGCTCCTTGCCGGTGATCTCCTTGACCTTTGCAACGACTGCGGGGACACGCGTCGAGCCGCCGACCAAAATGACCTTGTCGATGTCGTTATAGGAAAGGCCGGCATCTCTCATGGCGAGACGCATGGGCTCGGCCGTCTCTTCGATGAGGTCGGAGATGAGCGCTTCGAACTTCTGACGCGTGATGTCCAGTTCAAGGTGCGCGGGGCCCGCCTCCGTCATGGAGATGAAAGGAAGTGAGACGGAGGTCTGGTTCATGCCCGAGAGCTCGATCTTGGCTTTCTCTGCGGCCTCTTTGAGACGCTGCATGGCCATCTTGTCCTTGGAGAGGTCCACGCCGTGGCTCTTCTTGAATTCGCCCACCATGTAGTCCATGAGGCGCTTATCGAAGTCGTCGCCGCCGAGCAT
>CANQJF010000043.1 GCA_947624225.1 uncultured Clostridia bacterium | reverse complement strand
TCAGCAGCTGCCAGTCCAGTTCCGTCTGATAATTCCATTCGTTGCGCTGTGCAAATTCCTGTCCCATAAAGAGCATTTTCTTGCCGGGATGTGCCATCATGTAGCCGAGGAAAGAGCGAACGCCCGCAAACTTATCCTCATAGGTGCCCGGCATTTTTCCGATGAGCGAGCACTTCCCGTGCACCACCTCGTCGTGCGAAATGGGAAGCACATAGTTCTCCGAGAAAGCGTACATCATGGAGAAAGTAAGTTTATTGTGGCTGCCCATCCGGAAGAACGGATTGAGGGCGAGGTAGGAGAGCATGTCGTTCATCCACCCCATGTTCCATTTGAAGTTGAAACCCAATCCCCCCACGCTCGCGGGTTTGGTGACAAGCCCCCACGCCGTGGATTCTTCGGCGATCATGAGCGCATGCGGATAGCGCTTGAACACGGCTTCGTTGAGCTTGCGCAAGAAAGCAATGGCTTCGAGATTTTTGTTCTCGCCATAAATATTGGGCACCCACTCACCGGGGCGCTTGTCATAGTCAAGGTAGAGCATGGAGGCGACCGCGTCCACGCGCAGGCCGTCCACATGGAATTTATCAAAGAAATAGCAGGCGCTCGAAATGAGGAAAGAGAGAACTTCATTCCTGCCATAGTCGAAACGGCGGGTCCCCCAGCTCTTGTGCTCCATCCTATCCCACTGGCTGCTCTCATAGAGGGGCTGTCCGTCGAACTCGTAGAGCCCGTGGGCATCCTTGGGGAAGTGCGCCGGCACCCAGTCGACGATCACACCGATCCCCGCCTTATGGAAGCAATCAACCAAATACATGAAGTCCTTGGGCGTTCCGAGACGGGAGGTGACCGCAAAATATCCCGTCACCTGATATCCCCACGAACCGTCATAGGGATACTCCGTCACCGGCATGAATTCCACGTGGGTATACCCCATCTCTTTCACGTAATTGACGAGTTCGACCGCCAGATCCCGATAGGAGAGATAATTGCCGTCCGCATGCTTTTTCCACGACAAGAGGTTGACCTCATAGATATTCATGGGCGAGCTGAAAATATTTCTCTGATAGATGGCTCTCAGGTAGTCGCCGTCCTCCCATTGATAGCCGTCGAGGTCATAGAGCTTTGAGGCGGTCTCGGGCGGCGTCTCGGTGTGGAATCCCACGGGATCGGATTTCAGGATCAATCTTCCGTCCTGTGTACGGATGGCATATTTATAGAGGTCGTATTGTTTGAGGCCCTCGATGAAGAGCTCGAAACTCTCGCCGTCGATCATGCGCTCCATGATGTGACGGGAGGCGTCCCAATCGTTGAAATTGCCGACGACAGACACACTGACGGCATGCGGCGCCCATACGCGGAAGATATAGCCCTCCTTGCCGTTAACCTTTGTCTTATGTGCTCCGAAGATCTCATAGATCCGATCATTGTTCCCGTGATGGTAGAGGTGAAGCGGGAAATCCGTCTCTCTTTCGTCTGTGCGGTGCTCCATGACGCGCCCTCCTTTGTCTGTCGCTTCAAACCTCTTCTATTATACTATATTTTGCCGCGACTTTCAAGACCAAATCCCAAAATTTTCTCTCAAACCAAAAATTTTTTATCCAAATTTTACCCGCCCCTCCCCTATCTTCGACCCCATGTCTTTTGAAAGCAAAAAGCAACCCATTTTTGGGTTGCTTGAATGTCTTATAGGGCCCTATTGTGCCACGATGCCTTGCGCGATCGCATAGATGTCGCCCGCGCCGAGGACGAGGATCAAATCGTTTTCGTGCAGATGTTCTTTGAGCCGTTTTGCAAGCCCCTCGGGGCTCTGCACATAGCGGGCGTCCGGGATCAGGCTCGCAAGGCGGGCGGCGCTCCCCGCAAACTCATACGGCTCACGCGCCGAATAGGTGCGGTAAATGATGGGATCCTCGCTTTGGGAGAGCACGGTGACAAAGTCGGAGAGAAAATCACGGGTGCGCGTGTATGTGTGCGGCTGAAAGACGAGCCGGACCGTTCCCATCGTGATGCGTTCGGCCGCCCTGAATGTCGCGGCGATCTCCCGGGGATGGTGTGCATAGTCGCAAATCACCGGAACGCCGCAAAAGGTGCCGATGGATTCAAACCGCCGTTTGACGCCGCGGAAGCGTTCCAACCCCCGCTTGATCTCCTCACCCGAGAAACCGCACAGCCGCGCTGCGGCATAGGCGGCGAGCGCGTTGTAGACGTGCATTTTCCCCACGGTATTGAGACAAACCCGCACGATGGGCAGCCCTTTTTCGGTGACGGTAAAGGCATAGCGTTCCCCGTTGCTGCGCAATTTTTCGGCGCGGATCTCTCCCGCATAGAGGCCGAAGTCGAGCGCATGCGGAAGATTTCTTGCCCGCACATCGTCGGCATTCACAATCACTTTCTCCGCCTGCAACGCAAACTGCTTGTAGGCATCCATGAGGGCCTCTTCGTCGCGATAACAATCGGTATGGTCTCGGTCACAGTTCAGGATGATGGCGACAGAACTGTGCAACGACAAAAAACTCCGCTGGAATTCGCACGCCTCCGTGACGAAAGTCTCTCCCCCTCCCCCGTAAAAATTGCCGAGGTCGAGGTCCTCCCCGCCGATGTGCGCCGTGAACGGGACGCTGTTTTCGTGAAAGATATGGGCCAGCATGCAGGTCGTCGTGGTTTTTCCGTGGCACCCCGCCACAGAGAGCACGCGCGGAAATTCCTCCGCCACGCGCCCGAGGAGCTCCGCCCGCGTCATCAGACGTTTTCCCGCCTGCTTCGCCGCGCCGTACAGCGGATGGTCCGCGGCGACTGCGCCCGTAAAGACGACGACGTCCTCCGTGATCTCATCCTCCCTGCCGATGGTGACGGGGATCCCGGCTACCTGCAATTCCTCCGTGTAGACGCCCGCGCTGTCGTCGCTGCCGCGCACGGGGATCCCGCGCCAGTGCAGGTACTTTGCGAGCGCGCTCATGCTCACGCCGCCGATCCCGAGGAAGTAGATTCCCTTTGTGCCGACTTTTTCCCCGAAAAACATACTATATTTTATGCAAAAATTAGGTCGAATTGTGAAATTTTCTTCAAACGAAAAAAAATTTGTCGAAAACTATTGTTTTTCAAAAAAAAATGTGGTAACATTATGAACAAGGAATGCATCGGGAGGGAAAATCTATGGCTATCGATGATGTAAGAGTAAGGTTAGTTCGCAAGGAAGGGATTCTGCGTGCAATCGCCTCTGTCACGATCGACGGATGTTTCGTCGTTCATGACATCAAAATCTTTGAGCGAGACGGAGAGCGCTTTATCGGCATGCCGAGCAGAAAGACTTCTGATGGAGAGTACAAGGACATTGCACACCCCATCAACACCGAGACGCGCGCTCAGTTGCAGGATGCGATCCTCAAACGTTACGACGAATTGCTTGCTGCCGAAGCGGGCTGAAAATTGCACAAACGAAAAACGCACCGAACCCGGTGCGTTTTTTGTTACCTCTTTTACATCTTCTCAGGAAATCGGAACGACATTGACTGCGCGGAGCTTTCCGCTGTCCTTGGGGTCGGGCTCTGTCTCGAAAGAAACTTTCTGCCCTTCTTTCAACGTGCGAAAACCTTCTGTCTGAATGGCGGAGAAGTGCACAAACACGTCGTCTCCACCCTCATCGCACGAAATGAAGCCGTATCCCTTTCCGTCATTGAACCATTTTACAGTTCCTACCACAATGTTACCTCCTATCGTGTTTCGGACATGCCCCGTCCGTTTCACACAGCTATTATTATAACATTGCCGTCGGAGAATGTCAATAGCTATCTAAGAAAATTTTTACATTGTTTTCAAATATTTCCCGATCAGCATCGTGCTCACTGCCGTAAACCGTTCGAGCTCTTCAGGTTTCAGCGGGCGGTAATTCATGAGCGCCATGAGGTAGATATACTCGGCCGCCGTCTTTTTCTCATCCTCGCCCGCCCCTTTCAGCGCCTGCACGCTTTCGCACGCGGTGTTTACGACGAGCGTCACATCCTCCGGAGACTGTCCCATGTCATAGAAACTGTTCATCTCGGACATTCTGCGCGTAAATTCGGCGACGTTGATGATGGCGGGGACCGCCGCATTTTTGAGGCGCTCCGTCTTGACCTTCATCCCGCGCTCCTTTAAAAACTCCTCGAAGATCGCCACAATTTCCGGCTCCTCTCCCGCCTCTTCCTTGATCGCACCCGCGACATCGGCGTCGATGCGCATGAAGCGCACCCGATAGGGATTCTTATACTCGACATAGCTGATAAAGTGCGGATCGATATATGTGTCACAGAGGATAGCATCCAGCCCCGCTTCGCGGAACATGGAGATGTATTGCGCCTGCTTGTCCACATCGGAGACATAGTAAGCCGTCTGCGGTTCGGCATTCTCCCGTTCCTCCTCCTTGGGCTCCTCCCCGAAATAGCTTTCGAGAGGACGGTACTCTCCTTGAAGGTTTTTATATATGATGATGGAGGAAATTTTCTTGTAGAACGCGTCGTCCTTGATCGCGCCGAACTTAACGAACGTGGCGAGGTCGGGCCAGCAGGCCTCATACTTTTCGCGGTCGTTTTTGTAGAGGGCGTTCAACTTGTCGGCCACTTTCTTTACAATATGTCCGGCAATTTTTTGGACCTGTTTATCATTTTGCAGGAATGAGCGCGAGACGTTCAGCGGGATGTCCGGGCAATCGATCACGCCGTTCAGGAGCATCAAGAACTCCGGGATGACCTCCTTGATGTTGTCCGCGACATACACCTGATTGCAATACAGCTTGACCTGCCCGCGTTCGAGTTCCACCTTTTTCCTGACCTTGGGGAAATAGAGGATGCCCTGCAAACGGAAAGGATATTCCATATTCAAATGGATCCAAAATAGCGGCTCATTGTAGTCGTGGAAAGTATCGCGGTAGAAAGTTTTATACTCCTCATCCGTACAATCCTTGGGCTGCTTGGCATAGAGCGGAAGCGAGGTGTTCACGGGCTTGTCCTCTTCGTTTCCCTTGGGATCCAGATAGATCTCATAGGGCATGAAAGAACAATACTTTTCGAGAAGCCCGCGCACCGTGCTCTCCTTTGCGAATTCATACTCCCCCTTTGCGAGGTGCATTACGATCTTGGTCCCGCGCGTGGGCTTGTCACAGTCTCCGATCGTGTAGGTGCTCTCCCCGTCCGATTCCCAATGGACGCCTGTCGCGCCCTCCTGATAGGACCGCGTGAAGATCTCGATGCGCTCGGAAACCATGTAGGCCGAGTAGAAGCCGAGGCCGAAGTGCCCGATGATCCCGTCTCCGCCCGCCTTTTCATATTTTTCGAGGAAGTCGGCGGCGCCCGAAAATGCAATGCGGGTGATATATTTTTCCACTTCCTCCTCTGTCATGCCGATGCCGTTGTCCTCAACGGTCAGCGTGTGCTGCTTGTCGTCCGTTGTGACGGTGATGCGATAGGCTCCCTCGTCCTTTGCCTCCCCCATGGACACGAGCTTTTTCAGCTTGGTGATGGCATCCGACGCGTTTGCAACGATTTCGCGGAGAAAGATATCTTTCTCGGAATAGAGCCACTTTTTAATGATGGGCATCATGTTTTCACTGGAAATGCTGATGTTTCCCTGTCTTTCCATAATGTTTACTCCTTTTTTGTTTCCCTTATATATAAACGCATTCGGACAAAGAAAAACACGATTTGTGTGATCCCGCGGAAATTTTTGCCACGGAAAAGGCGGACTGTTCGGCCCGCCTCATGCTCTTTTCAAAAATTATTTGTTTTCGTCGTTCTTCAAAAGTTCGGAGATGGATGCGCCGAAATCGCCGCCCTCCGTCCACTCTCTGTACTCATCCTCTTCCGCATACGACTGCGCCGTGCGGCGGCTCTTCTTTCCGCCACGCTCTCTCCTGCCGCCTGCGGGCTGCTGCCCCTCTTCGTGCTCGGGACGAGGCTCGTATTCGGGACGGGGTTGAAGCGCCTTGATGGAGAGCGTGATCTTCTTCTCCGCGGGATTGAATGCGATGATCTTTGCATCCACCTCTTCCCCGATGGTCAACACGGAAGTGGGATTCTCCAACCACTCGTGGGTGATTTGGGATACGTGGACAAGCCCGTCGATGCCGCGCTCGATCTCCACAAATGCCCCGAAAGGAACGATCCGCACGACGCGGCCGTGGACGATGTCGCCCTCGGCATACTTCTCAGCGGCGAGATCCCAAGGCTGAGGCTGCAACTGCTTGTAGCCGATGGAGACTTTCTTATTGTCGCGGTCGATCTTTAAGATCTGGAACTGATAGCGCTTGCCGATTTCAAGGACATCGGTCACTTCCTTGACGCCCGTCCAGCTCAAATCGGAGATGTGCGCAAGGCAATCGAATCCGTTGACGGATACGAAAGCGCCGAAGCTCGTGACGCGCTCCACCTTTCCCTCCACCACGTCGCCGACCTGGATGGACGAGAAGAAGCTCTCTTCCTTTGCGGCTTTCGCGGCTTCGCGGGCGGCTTTCTCCTCTTCGAGAACAACGCGCTGGGAAGCGATGATCTCCTTGCGGCGCTCCTTGCGGATCTCGATGAGGCGGAGACGCAACGTCTTGCCCTTGTATTTTTCAAGGTCGGAGACATAGCCGATCCTGATCTCTCTTCTGGGGACAAAGACAGGATACGTGCCGAGTTCGGCCGTGAGCCCGCCCTTGTTAGTGCCCGTGCAGACGACCGAGAACTCTTTGCCCGCCTCGATATCGGCAAGCATGGCCTCGTCTTCCTTGATCTTCTTGACGAGTTTCTGGGAAAGCTGCGTGGGCTTTACGGCAACGACCATGACCTCGATCTCTTCGCCGTTCTTTGCCTTTTCCTCATATTCTTCGCGGCTGTATTCTTCGCAATCGAGTTCCGCCTTGGGGATCCTGTTTTCCAGTTTCCCGGAGCCGGAGACGAAAATTCCTTCGTCGGTTGCGGAGACGATGCGGACTTTGATGATCTGTCCCTTCTTATAGCGCTCCTCCTTGTCGATGTCGTCCATGATTTTTTCCATGGCCGACTTGGGCGCCTCGGGCTCCGCTTGCTCGGTTGCCGGAGCAACTTCTTCCGTCTTGACCTCCTCGACGGGCGCCTCGGTCTCGGGCGCGATCACCGCTTCTGCGGGTTCAACGG
The DNA here is from genome assembly GCA_947624225.1 of uncultured Clostridia bacterium. GTDB lineage: Bacteria > Bacillota > Clostridia > Christensenellales > Borkfalkiaceae > Gallimonas. Next base: position 6,189 of record CANQJF010000043.1, on the reverse strand, counting down.
CCTGCGCCGTTTCGGGAGTGGTCTCTTGTACTTCCGCGTTGTTTTCTGCCATTTTGAAAAGAACCTCCTGAGTCAGCCATTCGGGAGTACTCGCTCCCGCGATCACACCGACTCTACCAAAATTTTTCAGTTTTTCATATTCGAGCGTTTCCGCTCGCGTGATCCCAAAAACAGGTTTCCCGGCGGCCTCCGCGATCTGGCGGAGACGCTTGGAATTGCCGCTGTCCGTGCCGCCAATGACAATGACGGCGTCGCACAATGCGGCGATACGGGCAGCTTCCTGCTGCCTCTTGACAGTAGTATAACAAATTGTCGGAAAAATAACAAGTGTTTTCGGGGCATCTTTTTGAAGATTTTCCGCAATTTTGTAAAAATATTGTTCGGATACGGTCGTTTGGGCCACCAAGACGACATCTTTGTCCCGCACAAAAGCGCAATCTTCGTCGGGATCCGAGACGACGCGCACCTCTCCGGGACAACAGCCGACAAGCCCCTTGACCTCGGGATGCGCGCGGGTGCCCGCAATGACGACAAGTTTTTCCCGCCCCTCTCGCCGCACGATCTCCTGCGTCCGGCGGACAAAGGGGCAAGTACAGTCGACAATGTTCAGGCCCCTTGCATGACAGCGGGCATAGATCTCTTCGCCGACGCCGTGTGCCCGGATCAAGACGGTTGCCCCCGCGGGAATTTCTTCGGGTTCGTCCACCGTCACGATCCCGCGCGCGGCGATCTGTTCGAGCACGACATCGTTATGGATGAGCTCGCCGAGCACATACGTATTGACGGGATCGAGAGAAAACGCCCTCTCGACGGCCGCCTTTACCCCCGCACAGAACCCGCGGTCTCTTGATACGATCACTTTCACTTCTTTTTCTTCCTGCGGGAAGCGCGGAATTCCTCGCGCATATCATAGAGCTTTTGGCGAAGTTTCCCGTCTGCCTCCTCATAGTCCGCCGAAGTCAGTTTGCGGCCGTAATACTCCGTCAGTTCAAACGGTTCGCCAAAGACGACGTGGGTGACGTGAAAGAGGTGCGGCCTGTTGCAGATGACAAAGGGCACGATGGGCGAATGCGTCTTGATCGCGAGCAGCGCCGCCCCGCCGTGGAAAGGAAGAAAATCGTCGCTGTCCGTCTTGTTGCGGGTGCCCTCGGGGAAGAGGCTGAGCTTTTCCCCGTTTTTGAGCACTTTTATGGACTCCATCACGGTGCGCACGTCGGCGCCGTCGCGCATTGCGCCGATTGCCCCCATCCAGCTGCCCCACCAATTCAGAACGGGCGCTTCGAGGACGGATTGCTTTGCCAAATAGTGGATTCCCTCCCGCGTCGTGCGGGCGGGATAGAAGATGTCATAGATACAGTAGTGGTTGCCGAAATAGATGCAGGCGCCCTTGCCGACCTTGGTGTGGCCGTGTAATTTATATGGATAAAAAATGAAGTGCACGGGATAGAGCAAAAAGCGCAAGAAATTCATGAAGTGGTTGATGTGATACCCTTTCTTGTTCGCGGGGATCAACCGCACATGCAGATTGCGCGCGGCGCGCTTTTGCCGCACTTTCTCCTTGCGCAACGCCTTTTTTTGTGCCCTTGTCATCTTGGCAGGCTGTTGGGCGGTTCCCTCTTGGCGCTCTTCTTCCATTATATTTTCTCCTGTATGGAATGTTTGATGAAAGCAACGACCTCATCGATGGTCATATCCGAGGTGTCCACGAGGATGGCGTCGTCTGCGATCCGGAGAGGCGCAACGGCGCGGGTGGAATCCTGCTTGTCGCGTCTGACGATCTCCTCCAAAATGTCCTCGAAGTTGACGCGGTTTCCCCTGGAGACAAGTTCTTCATACCTTCTCTTGGCGCGCACCTCGGGGCGAGCCGTGAGAAAGAATTTGAAATCCGCGTCCGGGAGCACGAACGTTCCGATGTCGCGCCCGTCCAGCACACAGCTCATGCGCCCCGCGATCTCACGCTGTTTCTCCATCATATGCATGCGGACGCTGGGATGCTTGGAGATGGTGGAGGCAGCCATGGATACCTCCGGCCTACGGATCTCCTCGGAGACGTCTCTCCCGTTGAGAAAGGTCCTCTGGACATTCTCTTCGTAAAGCACTTCCAAATTGACCCCGCGCATCAGGTCGGTCACGGCCACTTCATCGGCGACATCCACTCCCGCCGCGATTGCCGCAAGCGCACAGGCACGGTACATGGCGCCGGTATCCAGATAGCAGATGTGATAGTCCCGCGCGAGGGCCTTTGCCACCGTCGATTTCCCGCTCCCCGCGGGTCCGTCGATGGCCACATTATAGATCGTCATGATATCCTTGCGCAAGACCTTTGCGCCGCGCAAGTAGATGTGATGCGGCGTAAACTCCTTTTCGACGAAGAGCATGACGCGGATACACAGGGGAAGCGCACCCTCGATGACCGGTTCCTGCGCCGAGAAGAGCGAACAGCACTCAAACCCCGCCTCCCGCGCGGCCTTTGCCGGGTAATAGGAATGGATATCTGCGGTGGAGGAAAAGACGATGCTCAAAATCTCGTCGCGAAGCAGAGAATTTCTGTTTACGATTTGCTCCAAGAGCTCCTTGACCGCCTCTCTGATCTCGTCCTTTTCATCATGATCGATGGTCGTTGCTCCCCGAATGACTACCATATTCCTCTCCTCATTGTAACCTTGGATATTATAAACGAACGCGCCGAAAATGTCAATGTTTTTGACCGCAATTGCACATTCTTCACACTATTATGTCATGCATAGTACTTTGCAAACGCCTCAATTCTCCCCTTTTCCCGCCAAGAAACCGGTGGAAAACGCTATCTGCAAATTAAAGCCGCCCGTAAAAGCGTCCACGTCTAAAACCTCTCCCGCAAAAAAGAGCCCGCGGACCTTTTTGGAGCCCATCGTCTTGGGGGCGACCTCTTTGAGCTCCACGCCCCCCGACGTCACGACGGCCTCGTCGAACCCGCGAAGTTTGGTCAACTTCAAGGGAAAAGCCTTTAAGGCTTCCAGGAGCCTTGCGCGTTCCTCGTGCGTGACGGCATTGGCCTGTTTCTCCGCGCTTATTTTTGAAACGCGCAACACGAGCAGACCGAGCCCCGCCGGCAACAATCCGCGGATGACGTTTTTCATCTGCTCATTGCAGCGGGCCGAAAAATCGCGCAACAGCCGTTCGTCCAATTTCTTTCTGTCGAGCGCGGGCTTAAAATCCAGTGTGCAAGCGATCGTGCGAGGGTCATCCCGCGCCAAGAGTGCCGAGAGCGTCAAAATGAGGGGCCCGGAAACGCCATAGTGCGTGAACAGCAGTTCGCCCTGCTCGCGATACATCACTTTCCCGCCGCGGCTTGCGGTCAGCGCACAGTTTTTCACGCTGATCCCCTGCGCGGAAGAGACCCCCTCCGCTTCGATGCCCACCAGCGAGGGCGTGCGGGGCGTGAGCGTGTGCCCGAGCGCGGCCGCAAACGCATATCCGTCCCCCGTGGAGCCCGTCGACGGATAGGAGAGCCCGCCCGTTGCCAAAATGACATTTTCGGCGGGCAGGAACCCCTCCTGCGTCCGCACTCCCGTCACCGCCTGTCCCTCGGTTGCAATGTTTAAGACCGTCGTATTCAAGCGGATGTCCACACCATGTCCGAGACATGCCCGTTCCAGCGTCCTTGTAACGTCGCTCGCATGATCGGATGCGGGAAAGACACGGTTCCCGCGCTCCGTCTTGGTCGCAAGGCCGTGATCTTCGAAGAAGCGCACGGTCTCCGAGGGCGAGAAGCGGTAGATGGCGCCCGTCAGAAATTTACGGCCGTGGACCACATTTTGAAGAAATTCGTCGGGCGGGCATTGGTTGGTGAGATTGCACCGCCCCTTTCCCGTGATATAGATCTTTTTCCCGAGCTTTTCGTTCTTTTCGAGAAGAATGACTTGGTGGCCGTCGGCCGCGGCGGAATAGGCAGCCATCAGTCCGGCAGCGCCCCCGCCGATCACGATCTTACGCATCCCGTCCTCCTCCTTAACCCATCCCGCGCCCCTTTCGGAGGAGCCGAACGCGCGCAACGGCCGGCTTTTTGCAATGCGGAAGCGAGGAACAAAAGTCCCTCGCTTCGTTTACAATGATTGCTTGTCGATAAGATATCCATTGCAAGCCGCTTTCCCCGCGTTATACCGGATAGACACCGCTCCTCGCGAGGTCGGCGTCGATGCCCTCATTCTTTGCTTTGCGCCACTTGAAGAAGTTCTCGGCGACTTCGGGGAAAGAAGCATAGGACAGAACGTCCTCCTCTTGCGTATAATAGCCCTTGGCGATCACCTCTTCTTTGAGCTTTTCGTATTCGGGAGCGAGATCGTCTGCCGGGCGGTGCGTGATCCGCTCCTCGCCCTTTAAGATCTTCTCGGCGATCTCCTCGTTGATGGGCATGGGAACGCGCCCATACTTGCCCGCAAAGAGGTCGCGCGTCTCCTTTGTGACCATCTTATAGCGCTCCCCCATGACGACATTCATCACCGCCTGCGTTCCGACGATCTGGGAAGATGGCGTGACGAGGGGCGGGTAGCCGCAATCCTTTCTCACGTTGGGGACCTCGGCGAGCACTTCCATGAGTTTATCCTCCTTGCCTGCCTTTTTGAGCTGGTTCATGAGGTTGGAGAGCATGCCGCCGGGCACCTGATAGATGAGCGTGTTGACGTCGACCTGCCGCACCTTGGGGTTGAGCGAGCCCTCCTTTTCGAGCTCTGCCGCGACTTTCTTGAAGTGAGCCACGATGGGAATGAGTTTTTCGAGGTCGATGCCCGTATCGAACTCCGTCCCTTTGAGCGTGGCGACAAGCGGCTCGGTCGCGGGCTGGGAGGTCCCGTTGCCGAGGGGCGAAAGCGCCGTATCGACGATATCCACGCCCGCACGGATGGCCATGAGGTTCACCATGTCGCCCGTACCCGTCGTGTTGTGGGTGTGGAGATGGATCTTGGTCTCGGGACGAAGCGCCTGCCTGAGCGCCTTTACGAGTTCATATGCCTCAAAAGGAAGCAGCAGGTTCGCCATATCCTTGATGCAGATATTGTCTGCCCCCATGCTCTCATACGTCTTTGAGAGGTTGATAAAGTAATCCATCGTGTAGACGGGGCCGGAGGTATAGGAGATGGCCGCCTCGCAAATGCCGCGCCGGGGATCTGTCGCATGCAGTTGATCGCCGTATTTTTTGATGGCCCGCATGGAGGCTTCGAGGTTGCGGGGATCGTTGAGCGCATCGAACACGCGGATGACGCCGATCCCGTTTTCAAAGCACTTCTCGACCATCTTATCGACGAGGTCGTCCGCATAGTTGCGGTAGCCCAGCAAATTCTGCCCTCTGAGAAGCATTTGGATGGGCGTCTTTTTGAGATATTTGCGGAGCGTCCTCAGCCGCTCCCACGGATCCTCATTCAAGAAGCGCATGCACGTGTCGAAAGTTGCCCCGCCCCATCCCTCGAGGGAATAGTAACCGATATCGTCGAGAGCCTCCAAGACGGGGAGCATCTGCTCCGTGCGCATTCTGGTTGCCGCGTGCGACTGGTGCGCATCGCGGAGGATGGTATCCATGATCATTACTTTTGCCATATCGTTCTCCTTGATTTAGCCGAAACAGGCGAGAAGCATGCCTGCCGCAAGGGCAGAGCCGATGACGCCCGCCACATTGGGCCCCATCGCGTGCATTAAGAGGTGGTTGGACGGATCGGTCTCCCTCCCCACGTCCTCGGAAATTCTCGCCGCCATGGGAACGGCCGAAACGCCCGCCGATCCGATGAGCGGATTGATTTGTCCCTTTGTGATCTTGCACATCAGCTTTGCGGTGAGAAGCCCGCCGATCGTCCCGCAAACAAATGCGGTCACGCCGATGAGCATGATGTAGATGGTTTGGAGCGAGAGGAAGATCTCCCCCTTTGCCTTGCAACCCACTGCGATGCCCAAAAAGATGGTAACGGTATTGATGAGCCCGTTCTGTGCCTGTGAGGAGAGGCGCTCCACCACGCCCGATTCGCGGAAGAGGTTGCCGAGCATCAGCATGCCGAGAAGCGGGATGGCGTCCGGGAGCAAAATGCCCACAACGAGCGTGACGACGATGGGAAACAGGATCTTCTCCGTCTTGGAGACGCGGCGGAGCGGCTTCATGCGGATGGCACGTTCCTTGGGCGTCGTCAAGAGCCGCATGATGGGCTTTTGGATGACGGGGATGAG
>CANQJF010000042.1 GCA_947624225.1 uncultured Clostridia bacterium | reverse complement strand
GCTCTATTATAACACAGACTTCCGTTTGAACTACTTTTTTTCTCCCCACCCGTTGCACTTGATAGTATAATTCACTATGACACCCAAAACACGGCGGCAATGAATTGCCGCCGTGCTTTTTATCTGCCGATTTTAATTGACTACCGTTGTGAGATATTGCTTGATCGTCTTGAAACGGAACTTGAAGAGCGCGTATAAAAAGAAGAAAAAGGAGATCAACACGACGGCAACGATGCCGAGCAGGAGCATGCCGAGCAGTTGAAGCCGGGAGACCGTCAAGTCGATGGCCGTCATGTATCCGATGATGAACGTGATGGTGAGGTATCCCCCGGCCGTCAGAATAAACGCGATGGGCACCGCAATGAGGCACAGAAGAAAGAGCTGGATGCCCAAGAGCAAGAACAACCTGCTCCGCCGCATGCCGAGCGTCATCAAAATGCCGCTCGAACGCGAGAACACTTTCATGTATTTGTCGATCATCAGGAAGATGGTCAGAATGAGTCCGATGCTGAGCGCCGAGCCGATGATGACGTATAAATTGGTCGCGAGCACCTGGATGCCGTTGATGGTGTCCACCTTGGAGACGTTGCCGTAGCCGACGTAGGAATACACCGAGCTCGAACCGCTGAACTCCCAGCCGTCGGCCTCCATCTCCTCGGGCCACGTCGTCAGATAGACGCGGTAGCGCGCGATCTTTTTTTTGGCCATGAACGAATTGTCGCTCTTGAACAGGAAGAAAGGACGCGTGTTGCCCCCCGATTTATGCCCCGAGAGCTTGTAGAAATCCGCCGTGATGACGCCCGAGACGGTGGCCGTGGTGACGCTTTGCAGGGGGTCTTTCCCGGCGCGGGGGTCCTTGATGAGGATGGTGAGTTCCTTGCCGAGCACGTCGTCGGCATCCAATCCGTAGGCTTTGAGCATGGGCATGCCCACGGCGACTTCTTTCTCCGTCGCGGGGTAATTGCCCGCCTCGAAGAAACTTTGCTTGCCGAAGCGGGCCCGAAGTTCCTCGTAGTCGGCGGGGGTGAAGAAATCATCCTTCTCGTGCGCGGCACAGCCGAAAGAGAGCTTCTCCGTGGCGCGGTATTCCTTGTCCCCGATCCCGAGCGCGAAGAAAGAACTGTCCGAGAGATACTGCCCGCCCACACCGTAACGCAAATAGATGTCGTCGGCAAAGTTGTGCAGCCAATAGTGATCTTCAAGGGAGGTATTCGGGAACTGCTCCTTGAACTCCTCGATGTTCGCGGCATTTTGCGAGTAGAAATAGTTGGAGGAGGCCGATTCGTTCACGATGGTGTCGCGCTGTTCGTTGAGGGCGACGTTGTACACCGTGAAGAGGCAGATGAGGAAAGCGAGGCAGGCAAAGGTGAAGCACATCTTGGCATTCATCCAAAAGTATGTGCGGATGTTCTTGCAGGCGAGGCGGAAGAGGCTGATGTCTTTCTTGAAATCCTGCTGTTCGCTCGGCTGTTCTTGCAGGGTGAGATCGGCGCCGTCGGGGTGTAGGGGTCTATTCATAGCGTACCTCCTGTGCGATGGCGGTGTTCTTGACCTTCCTGTTGAAGTGCAGGTAGAGGAGCAGGGTGAAGAGGATGAGCGCGGCGAGCACCGAGGCGGGCACGGCGGGCCGGAAATGCGAGACGAAATTGGCGCTGAACCGCTTGAAGAGCTGCCCGCATAGATCGATGAAATAGACGTTGAAAGCCATGGAGAAGCCCGAGCCGAGCAAAACGGCAAGGAACACGAGAAAGATGGCGATGGAGCAGTAGACGCCCGCAATCACGCCCGGGGGCGCGCCGAGCAGTTTGAGGCGGCAGATCTGGCCGCGGCGCTGGCGGTAGAAGATGGAGATGAGGGCATAGAGCATGAAGATGACCATGAGCCCGAGCACGAGCACGACGGCCCCGAAGAAAGCCTGTGCGATGCCGATGTTGTTGATGAGAGAGGTGGTGGTGCTGTCCATCTTGGCCGTGGTGCCGTTGCGCGTGAGCGAGAGATAGGCGTTGTGGAGATCTTTGGAGTGGTGGAAAGTAAAATATTCTATGGAGAATTGTGCGTCCGGCGGGGCGACAAAGAAGACGTGTCCCGAGGGGAGCACGCTCTCGAACGGATGAAGTTTGTTGTAGGTACCGATGATGCTCGTATCCGCGGTGCCGACGACGGTGAAAGACATCGGGCGGACGTTCGCAAGGTCCAGCCCCCACACGTCATCCTCGAAGAAAGGATCGGGGGCGAAAGTGACCGTGTCGCCTGCTTTGGCTCCCACCATCTTTGCAAGGCTGGCGTTGAGAAACACTTCGCCCTGTGCCTTGGGCGCGACGATCTTCTCGGAGTATTCACAGTAGGGGGCAAAGATCTGCTCGACGTTCTCCTCCAAGCAGGCATAGGCGCTGAAAGTGAAGCCCGCCTCCTGCTCGGTCTTTTCGTCCTCGTCTTTCTTTGCGTCGTTCGGGGGCGCCGTGGCATGCGAGGTGAGGGAGATGGTGCCCGTGGGCCCCGTCATGGTGCTGTAACGGGTGATGCCGTTGATGTGTGCGAACGCGGGCATGCCCCCCTCCAACGACAGATCTTGGGCAGGGGAGGTGACGTCGAGGCGAAAGATGCCGGCAAACTCGTCCAGCCCCGTGTAGATGCCGTCCGGCACGTCGATGAGCACCGAGATGACGGAGAGAAGCGCCGAGACAAAGGCGATGAGTATGATCCCGATGAAGATGATGGTCTTTTTCAGAAACCATATTTCAAGGGATAAGAGTTTGAATACTCGTTTCAAAGATCCACCTCCGGATGAGGGATTCTTACAATTTTACAGGGATTCGGGGCAACAGCTTGGGCGAGCGCGGGGTCAGTTCACCTCTGTCGTGAGGAGTTCGCGCACCGTTTTCTTGCGCAGGCGGAGGGCCATGAGGATGAAGAAGAAAAACGCGATCACAAGCACGATGACGAGACCGAGGCATAGCATGCCCGCAAGACGGGGTGCAGTAATTTCCATTGTGACGCCCGTCACGAGCTTCATCACCTCGCCCACGACGAGGTATCCCGCCACCGTGAGAAAGGCCGAGAGCGGCACGGTGAACACGCCGAGAAAGAGGAGCTGCAAGAGGAGCAGCCCGTAGAGCCCCGCACGCGTGAGCCCCGCCGACATGAGGATGCCGCCCCTCCGCGCGAAGAGCTTCACGTATTTCCCGATCATGAGAAAGACGGTGAGGATGAGCCCCATGGCGAGCGCCGAGCCGATGATGACGTAGAGCGTGTTGGCGAGCGTGAGGATGTTGTCGATCATCCACAGGGAGACCGTGGCGGCATTCCCGCCGTAGATGATGGACACGGTTTTATTGAACCGCGCCGCGGCGTCCTTGACGATGGCCTCTGCTTCGCTCTTGGTGTAGAGGCGGTCGAGGCGGAATTGCACGGTGTAGCGGGCGCCCCGGAAGATGGGATGTTCCTCCCAAGCGATCAGGATGGGCAGCATATTTACCGGCCAATTATCGTGCCCCGAGAGCGCGTAATATTCCTTTCTGATGATGCCGACGACGGTCCCCTCGAGCGCGGGGGCATCGGTGCCCTTGATTTGAACGGCGACCCTCTTGCCGAGCATGTCCCGTCCGAGGCCATAGTTTTCGAGCATGGTTTCGGCGAGCACGATCTCATCCGCGGCGGTAGGGTAGCGGCCGATGAGGCATTCCCCGTCTCCCGTGCGGTAAGCGAGCTCCCTTTGATCCTCTTCCGTAAAAAGATAGGACGAGGAATAGCAGTTGAATTTAAACTCCCCATCCTTGGGTTCGATCACATTGCCCTCCGCAAAGAAGTCGACGGTGCGGAGGATCGCCGTGCCGATCCGGGTGTTCTGGATGCTGTTGATCAAAGCGGTCAAATCGGCGCGGTAGAATGCCATTCCCTCCTGCCCGGGGAAATATTGTTGGGCGAAGTCCTCGGGGAAAGTCTTTTTCGAACTCGGAGTGATGGCGACATATTGCGCCGAGAGGCTGCTGTTCACCAGCTCCTCCCGCTTTCCCGAGAGGGCGGTGTTGTAGCCCGTAAAGAGGCAGACGAGGAAAGCAAGGCAGGCGAGCACAAAGCACAGCTTAAAATTCATCCAACCGTTGGTGCGGATGCCGGCCAAGGCAAGGCGGACATATCCGGTGGGGCGCCCCTGCCGTTTCGCGCCTTTTTCGGGGGCCGAAGATGCCGCGTTGGAGTTGTCTGAAATGCCTTTCATAAGCCTTCCTCTCAGACATGGTATGGGGGAATTATGTCTAATCCCCAAAAATTATCTTTTTGCATTACTCGTGCTTGATCTCCTGTGCGATGCGCGTGTTGGCGATGCGCACGCTGAATGCGGCATACAGAAGGAGGACGAAGAGAAGCATCCCGCACAGGAGCGCGGCAGGAACGACGATGTGGAAGCTCGAAGCAAAGGGTGCTTCGAAGAGCTGTGTGCACAGATCCATGAAGTAGAAGTTGAACAGCATCGAGCCGAAAGTCCCCGCGGCGACCGCGATCACGGCCAGCATGCACGCGATGAGGCAGTAGGCGCCCGCCGTCATGCCGCTCTTGGCGCCGAGCAGTTTCATGCGGCAGATCTGAACGCGCCGCTGCCGGTAAAAGATGGCGATGAGCGAGTAGAGGATGAAGAGCACCATGAGGCCGAGCACGAGCGCCACGGCCCCGAAGAAGAAGCGCGCATTGGAGACGTTCTCGAAGAGATTCTCCGCGGCCACCTGTGCCGGCAAGCCCGCGCTCTTCATGGCGAGATAGCCGCGGTGCGTCTCGCCCGCATTGTTGTAGACGAGGTAGCAAAAATCCATCGCCTCGTCCTCCGAGACGCAGACATAGAGGGAACAGAGGGGAGGCATGCCCTCGGCGCCGTCGGTATCCCAGACCTTTGCGGAATCCACGATGCCCACGAGCGTCACGGGGCGTTCTCCGAACAGGACGACTTCTCCCGCGCGTGCCCCGCCGATGCGCTGTCTTGCGAAAGTCGTGGTGCAAATGAACTCATCGGGGGCGGAGGGGATGCGCCCCTCGGAGAGGATGGGCTCCCAGTGCTTGCCCACTTGGCCGAAATCGGCGGGCGTGAGTGCAAAGGCGCGCACCGTGTTGTCCCTGCTGTATGCAAACGGGTCGTTTTTCCCCTCATAGGAGGCGATGGCAAAGCGGCTGTCCCCCGTATCGAGGATGACATCCGTCGTGAGCCCCGCCTTGGTGGCGTATTCCCACGCTCCCCCGTACGCGCGGGCCTGTTTGGCCGAGACGCCGGGGAGGGCGACGGCGAGCTGCCTGCTCTCCGTGCCGATGTAGTCGTAGAGTCCCTGTGGGACGTCGATAAAGACGGAGGTCACCGACAGAAATGCCGCACAGAAAATGGTGAGGATGAGCCCGATGAGGATGACGGAGGTCTTTAAGAATCGGAATTCCAGCCACAGAACGCGGAAAACGCTTCGCATGGTCAGACGCTCCGAACGTCTCCGATGACTTTTCCGTCGGACATGGTCACGATCCGCTCTGCCTTGCGGGCATCTTCGGGGTCGTGGGTGACCATGATGACCGTCTTGCCGCCCGCATGCAGGTTTTTGAGGATGTGCATGATATTTTCGCTGTTGGCCGAGTCGAGATTGCCGCACGGCTCGTCCGCGAGGATATAGCGGGGATCGTTGACGATGGCGCGCGCGATGGCGACGCGCTGTTGCTCGCCGCCCGAGAGGTTGCGCGCTTTCTCTTTCAACCTGTCGCCGAGGCCCACCGCTTCGAGCGCGGCAACAACGTGCGCACGGTTCTTTTTGCCCGTCTTGCCCGAGAGCACGAGGGGCAGCTCCACGTTGTCGTAGACGCTGTAACTTGGTTCGAGATAGAAGCTCTGGAACACAAAGCCCACCGTCTTGTTGCGATATTCAGCGATCTTTCTCCCGGAAAACTTGGAGATATTTTTTCCGTCGACGATGATGCTGCCCGAGGTGATGCTGTCGAGCGTGCCGATCATGTTGAGAAGCGTGGACTTCCCGCTGCCCGATTTGCCCGTTATGGCCACGAATTCGTTCTCGCCGATCTCCAACGAGACGCCGTCGAGCGCCCAAAAGTCTTTCCTGCCTCCCGCATACCGTTTCTTCACATCGTTGATCGTGATCATCTTCAACCTCTCAAAAATTTTGGATATTTTCAAGGTGCTTTTCCTTGAAAAAATGCCCTGAAAAATACAAATATATTATACAATTCACGCCTTGAAGTGTCAAGTGCGGAAACGAAAATTTTTTACAAAATTTAATTATTTTTTGTGAAATTCCACCCCCCGTTTTGCATGAAAAATTTTTTCCTCAATCGACGTGAAGAACTTGACATCTCTATTTAAATATTGTATAATGGCTGTGACAATGCGGAATTATGCCCTGTACATGGGGGTTACGTGTCTGTCAATGATAAAACCGAACAAGGAGGCTAAAATGAACAACATTTTCAGCCTGCTCCTTGACGTTCCCACCGGCGTTGCGGTGGCGCTCTTTGTCGTGCTTCCCATTTTGGGGATCGCGGCGGGCGCGGTCGCAGTATGGTTGGTTCTCAAAAAAGTTTCCCAAAAAAGGTCCGAAAAAAAGCTTGATGAAACTTCCAAGCGCGTGGAGGAGATGCTCCAAAATGCGGAAACGAAGTGTAAACAGTTAAAACAGGAAGCAATTTTAGAGTCGCAGGAGCAGGATCTCAGAAGACGCAACGAATTCGACCGTGAAATGAAAGAAAAGCGCGCGGAACAGGCGCGCATCGAGACACGGCTCGGAAAATTGGAGGACCAGCTCGAAAAACGGGAGACGGACATCTCCCGCAAGGAGCAGTCCCTCGAAGATCAGAGGAAGAACCTCGAAAAAAAGACGCAGGAAATCTCCAAGGTACAGGAGCAGGTCTCCCACCAAAAGGAACTCATCACGGCCGAACTCGAACGCATCGCCCAACTCACCAAGGAGGAGGCCAAGAAACAGCTCACCGACGAGATCCTCGACGAGACGAGGCGGGATTGCGCCATCGAAGTGCGCAACCTCGAACAGCAGGCCAAGGAAGAGGCGGAGATGAACGCAAAGAACATCATCTCGCTCGCCATCCAGCGCTGTGCCGCCGACCACGCGTCGGAGTCCACCGTGTCCGTCGTCCCTCTTCCCAATGACGACATGAAAGCGCGCATCATCGGACGCGAGGGCAGGAACATCCGCGCCATCGAGAATGCCACGGGCATCGAGCTCATCATCGACGACACTCCCGAGGTCGTCATCCTCTCCGGGTTCGACCCCGTGCGGAGGGAGATCGCCCGCCTCACCCTCGAAAAGCTGATCGCAGACGGCCGCATCCATCCCGCCCGCATCGAGGAGACGGTGGAGAAAGTCACAAAGGAGCTCGAACAGCAGATCAAGGCGGCAGGCGAGAACGCCATGTTCGAAGTGGGGATCTTCGGCCTGCATCCCGAGCTCATCAAACTCATCGGGCGGCTCAAATTCCGCACCAGCTATGGGCAGAATGTCTACCGTCACTCCATCGAAGTCGCCCAGCTCGCCGGTCTCATGGCGCAAGAGCTGGGGCTGGACGTCAACTTTGCCAAGCGCGCGGGCCTTTTGCACGACATCGGCAAGGCGGTCGACCACGAGCAGGAGGGCACGCATATCCAGCTCGGCGCGGACATCGCCAAGAAGTATAAAGAGAACCCGATGATCGTGAATGCCATCATGGCGCACCACGGTGACGTGGAACCCAAGACCATCGAGGCCGTGCTCGTGCAGGCGGCGGATGCCATCTCGGGTGCGCGCCCCGGTGCGAGACGGGAGACGGGCGCCGGCTACATCAAGCGGCTGGAAAAGCTCGAAGAGATCGCGGCGGGCTTCAAGGGCGTGGACAAGAGCTATGCCATTCAGGCGGGGCGCGAGGTGCGCGTCATCGTCAAGCCCGAGCAGATCGACGACGCCAAGGCCGTTTTCCTCGCAAAGGATATCGCCAAGAAGATCGAGAGCGAGCTGGAATATCCCGGACAGATCAAGGTGAACGTGATCCGCGAGTTCCGCAGCGTGGAATACGCAAAATGAGGGCACCATGTCCGCGGTGACAGCCCGCGAACCGTGCCAACAACCCAAAAAACAAACAAGGAGAGAGCATGGCTTTCTCCTTGTTTTTACTTAATGGATCCTTGCCTTCCCCTTTGGGGAAGGTGCCCCTAAGGGGCGGATGAGGTCTTGTCGCCCCTTGCAGGGGAGATGTCGAGGCTTGTTCGCCACCCCACCCCCTTGGGGAGTCCCCCTCCCATGGAGGGGGCTCGCGCCTCAGCGCGGCTGTTCATCGGAGACAAATTCCAGGCGTTGGGAGAGGCTCTGTTCGATGTTCTTGTTCTCGCGGCGCAGGTGCGGGCGTTCGAGCAGAAAGGCGTCCGCGGCCTCCCACAGGGAGAAGCTGCCGACAATGGAGAGGATCTCGGCAAAGAATACATCGTCGCGCGTAAAGGCAAAATAAAAATACAGCGCGAGAACGATGACGCCGAATATCGTGAGCAGCAGCATCTTGCGGAAATTGGCGGCAAGGTCCCAAGAGACGTCGAGGGACTTTAAAATGTAGTGCCGCTCCATGGCCTTTTTGATGTTCTCCTGCTCCTCTTCGGGCGCGCCGTGAAAGCGGATGCGCAGGGGGATCTCCGCGGGCACGATGTTGGTCTGTGCATCGATAAAATCGTAGATTTCGCCGTTCAGATCGCGCTCTGCCCCCATGCCGAGGGGATTATAGAGGGCGGTGTCGCTGACATCGACATCCACGACGGCATAGCCCTCGTCGTCCCGGATGCTCTTGACATATTCGATGACCTCTTCCGCACGTTGTTTCCGATTCATTGTCAACCTCCGAATGTGCTATTGCGGCCATTATAACACACCGCGGCGCGAAAAAGCAAGGGGCACGCGCTTCCGCATGAAAAAATTTTCTCCGATGCGCATGAAAAAAATTTCTCCGACGTGCATTTTTTTAATGTTGCTTTCATGTTCCCGCTGTATGATGTTCCCAAGAAAACAAGGAGGATCCCAAAAATGAAGAAGGGTTTGAAGATAATCTTTTTGGCAACAGCGCTCGCACTCACGCTCTCTTGCGCCGCGGCATGCGGGGCGGAGGACAAGACGGCAGGGCGCACCTATGACGACGGCGTGGTGCAGGCATTCCGCGCGGTGACCGCGGAGGAGGGCATCATCAGCCAGACCGCGACCGCGGATGCACAAAAATACCTCGTGACGGTCGTGACGCCCACCACCGTGTATGAATACGGCGTGGACGCGGAATTCAAAGTGGAACGCGCAAAGACCGTTGCCCAGAGCGCGCCCGCGGCGCTCGCTTTGGAGATGGCAGCGGAGGAAACGGACGCAGTTCCCCCCGCGGAGACTACCCCCGAGCCGCCCGCAGATACCACTCCCGAGCCGCCCGCAGAGACCGCTCCCGAGCCCGCGGAAAAGAAGAGCGATCTCGAACGTGCGTTAGAGGAGGCGCTCCGTCTCTCTGGCATTGCGCGGGAGAATGTGGTTGGGCTGGATTTCGACAGGGAGACTTACAAGGGCGAGGCCGTCTTTAAGGTGGAGATCGAGGACAGCTATGCCGAATACACCTACATTTTGAGGGCCGCCGATCTCAGCCTCATCGAGAGCAAGAGCGAAATGAAGCATACCATGTCCGCGGAGAGCGGTTCATATATCGGGGAAGCGCGTGCAAAAGCCATTGCGCTCGACGCGGTCGGGATCGAGGAGACTGCCGCCGCGGGGCTCACCGTGAAGAGCGCGATGAGCGGCGGAAGAAGGATCTACCGTGTTGCGCTCGAATATGAAACTTATCGCTATGAGGCAGACATCGATGCCTTGAACGGCGACATCGTAAAGTTCTCCAAAATGCTTATCGGCAGTGAGGTGACCGGCCCCGCGATCTCGGGAAACGTCACCGAGGAGCAGGCAAAGCAGATCGCCTTGGCCTTTGCATTCCCCGAGGGCGTGGGAGAGACGCAGGTCGTGTTCCGCAAGGTGAAGCTCGATTACGACGACGGCCGCTTCCTCTATGAGGTGGAGTTTGTTGCGAACGGCGACGAGTATGAGTTGGAGATCTTGGCCTCGGACGGGAGCGTGGTCGATGCGGAGATCGAAAAGGCCCATGACGATATCCGCTGGCCGCAAGATTCTTTCCTCTCGCGCGAGGATGTCATCCGCGCCGTCAAGGCATATTTGGGTGACGATGCGTCGCGCTCGGTCATCAAGGAGATCGACTTGACGACGGAGGGCGGGGAGTACTACTATGAGGTGGAGGTCAACACGTATGTCTATAAGGAGCAGGACGGCGCGCTGACTGACCAAGTGGACTTCATCCGCAACCGCACTTTCCTCGTGGGCGCTGCCGGCCCCGTGAGCGGAGAGGTGAGCCTGTCTGAGGAGGAGATCATCCGATACGAAGAGAGCGGCATGGAGGGCCTGATCGGCGAACAAAAGGCAATCGAGATCGCGCTGAGCCATTTCAGCCTGACGGAAAAGGAGGTGCGCCTCGACAAAGTGAAGCTCGAAAAAGACGACGGCAAGCTCATCTATGAGGTGGAGTTCGAAGTCAAAAATTTGGAATACGAAGTGGAAATCGACGCCAGAACGGGGAAAGTTCTCGACAGCGAAGTCTCTTACGATTGACATCCCGCGGGATGTGTGCTAAGATAGGAGGGCCTTGGCCCCCGCGGCAGAACTTGCGGGGGCCGGCCGGGAGTTGAGCTATGAAGATCCTTGTCCTCGAGGACGATGAAAGCCTTCGGGCAGTCTTAAAAAAGCGCCTCACCGCGAGCGGATTTACCGTGGAAAGTGCCGCGGACGGCGAGGAGGGGCTTGAATATCTCCGTGCGGGGGAATTCGATGTCGTGATCTCGGACATCATGATGCCGGTCATGAACGGCCTCGAATTTCTCTCCGCCGTGCGCGCAAAGAAGATCGACGTGCCCGTCATCCTCCTCACCGCGCTCGACGGCAGCGGGGATGTCGTCAAGGGGCTCGACATGGGTGCCGACGACTACATCGTCAAGCCCTTTGAGTTCTCGGAGCTGCTTGCCCGCATCCGTCTGGTCACGCGGCGCAGCTTGGGGGCGCGGGAGAACGTGTTGGAGGTCGCCGACCTCACGCTGGATCTGAACGCGCGCACCGCCACCCGGGGCGGAAAGGAGATTGCGCTCTCGGCAAAGGAATTCGATCTCCTCGCTCTTCTCGTCAAGAATAAAAATATTGTGCTCACGCGGGAACGCATTTGCGACGCGCTATACGGGATGGACGACTTCATCGGCTCCAATGCAATCGACGTCTACATCCGCTATCTTCGCAAAAAGCTGGACGAAGGGTATGCCGTCAAGCTCATCCACACCGTCCGCGGAGTTGGGTATACGGTCAAAGCATGAAATTCGGAAAACGCATCATCCTCATCAATTCTCTCATCATTGCCCTCCTGGCGGCGGTGATCGTGATCGCGGCGGCCGTTGCGGGAGGGACGGTGTTGCGCAGCAACATCCGTGATACCCTCATCGATACCGTTTCGGGGCGCGCGGCCCTCATCTCCGAAGCGCACGGAGTTGTCCCGGAGGATTTTGATTACAATGTGAGCGGGGTGTACCTCAGCGTCTATTTGAGTGACGGCACCCTCAAAAACGGGTCGTTCCCGGGGGAGGTCACCCTCCCCATCCAAAAGGGCGTGGTCTCCACCGTGAGGATCGGCGGGACGGATTATTACGTCTATGACTTTGCCGTCCCCCTCGAGGGCAGGGAGGATATCTATCTGAGGGGCATGGTCGCCGCCTCGTATGACATGTGGTTTGCGGCCGTGATCTCCGTGGCTGCCTTTGCGCTCGTGCTTGCGGCAGTGGGGATCTTGTTGAACGTTCTCTCCGTCAAGCGGGCGGTGCGGCCCATCGACCGCATGCGTACGGAGGTCAACGACATCACGGCCTCCAAGGATATCACGAAGCGCCTCTCCGAGATCACCACAGACAGTGAGCTCGCCCTGCTCGCCGATGACTACAACGCCCTGTTGGATGCGCTCGAAGGCATGTTGCGCAATCACGAGTGCTTCACCTCCGATGTCGCCCACGAGTTGCGCACGCCGCTCACCGTCATCCTCTCGGAGAGCGATTATGCCCTGCACGATACCGCGGCGGTCGGGGAAAAGGACGCGTCGCTCGCGGTCATCTTGCGCCAATCCAAGCGGCTCAAAGCCATCACGGACAGTTTGTTGGAGTTCACGCGCTTTGCAAATAGAATGAGCATTGCCCTGC
This sequence comes from uncultured Clostridia bacterium, assembly GCA_947624225.1. Classification (GTDB taxonomy): domain Bacteria; phylum Bacillota; class Clostridia; order Christensenellales; family Borkfalkiaceae; genus Gallimonas. Next base: position 1,316 of record CANQJF010000042.1, on the reverse strand, counting down.
ATCCTCTGGATATTTCGGCGCTGACTGCCGAGTTCGCCATAGACTATCCCTTTGCCCGCGGGATCACGTGTCACACGGAGATCGAGGAGGATATCACGGTCTCCGCCGATAGCACGCTGTATGAGCGCATCCTGCAAAATCTCTTCGACAATGCCGTGAAATACGGCAAAGAGGGGGGGCATGTCCGCGTTACGCTCAAAAGAGAGGGCGAAAAGGCCGTGCTTGCGATTGCCGATGACGGCATCGGCATGAGCGAGGAGGCGGCGGCGCATGCTTTCGACAGGTTTTATCGGGAGGAGGCCGCGCGGTCGGACAAGAGCGGCCTCGGGCTGGGGCTCAGTCTCGTCAAGGAGATCGTGCGGCTGTTCGGCGCAAAGATCTCGCTCGTGTCCACGGCGGGAAAGGGCACTTGCGTGACCCTGATCTTCGACATGGTGCCCCCCGAGCGCGTCGAATAACCGCCCGCACCCCGACTTTTTTATCCTATTTTAACGCCCGGATTTTGCCCTCGCCGAAAGCGAGGGCTTTGTTTATCCGAAAAAAATAAAAATCCCTGAATCAATCTATTGACGAATTTTGTCGAAAATGGTATACTTTTGAAGTAAAACACGGAGAAAATGGATATCAATGGATTGGTTGGATGTTTTAAACTTTGCGAAGGACCTCGTTCTCGGACTTCCCGGCAACGTGATGGGGGAAATTTCGGGCGACCTCGTGGAGGGCGCGCTGCTGTGGGTGAGTGGCAAGTGCAAGGAGAACAAGTTTACCAAGCGCGTCGGCGAGGCCGTGATGAAGTTCGCCGAAAAGCCCGAAGGGGCCCGCATGCTCGAGGCCGTCTCCAAGAATGTTCCCAAACCGCCCAAAAAGAGGTTGTTCCGCCACGGGGACAAGGCGCGCGATATTGCAAAACAGGCAATCGACGGCATCGACGGCTTCTCGGTGGAGAAGTGGGCCAAGGCGCTTCTAAAAAATATCGACCTCACGGAGTATAACGAGCAGACCGCGCGGGATTTCGTTGCCATGCTGAGCGAGATCCAGAGCGCGGCGGTGGAATATTGGAAGAGCTTCTTGGATTCCGAAAACTTCGCGGTCGTCAACCTCGTTGCGCGCACGGTGGAGACCGAGACCTCCAAGCTCAAAGAGGAGCTCCTCGGAGAACTCCGCACCTACCTGTTCACGCCATCGGGGGCACCCATGTCCGCGGGAGAGGGGCCCAAAGTAAAGATCCTTACCTGTGAGAATTGCGGAGAGACCATCGATCCCAAATCGCTTCGCCCCACGGAGACGGCGGGCATCTATGGTTGCATCTGTCCGAC
>CANQJF010000041.1 GCA_947624225.1 uncultured Clostridia bacterium | reverse complement strand
GCTCTATTATAACACAGACTTCCGTTTGAACTACTTTTTTTCTCCCCACCCGTTGCACTTGATAGTATAATTCACTAATTTACAGAGAAAAGGCGCCCTATGCGGGCGCCTTTTGTTTGCGCGGTTTGACGGCCTTTTTGAACCGCGGCAATTTGATGAGCTTTTTGAGAAAAGCTTTGAAGTCGAAGAGATGCAAAAGGTGCAACAAAAGCGCTTCGAGCGCGAGGATGGCGAGCATGCAGATGGCGAGCACGAGCAGGTAGTCACAATAGATCATGACGAGCGAGCGGATACCCATGCCCGCGATGGAGACTGCAATAATGACCAACATGAGCTTGAAAAAATATCCCCACGAGCGGAGTTTGCCCGTTTTCTTGGCGAGCAAAATGAGGGAGCAGACGGTGGAGACGGTGTAGTCGCACGCCATCCCCACGAGCAGCGCGCCGCTTGACAGATAGCGGGGGAGCAGCCATGCGCAAAGCAGCATGGAGGCCGCCCCGAGGAGGAAGAACAGAAGAGTCTGCCGTTCGCACCCCATGGAGTTGAGCAGACTGGTGGAGATCATTGTCACGCTCATGGGGATGAGGATGAAGGCGCTCTTTTCGATGAGGATGCCGCTCTCCGCGTTGGAATAGAGCATGACGCCCACGCCTTCCCCGCAGACGACGAGGAACGGGATGAGGATCCCGGCGATGAGGAGGGTGGCATTGAGTGCCTTTTTCACGAGCTCGGCGAGTTTTTCGCGGTCGCCCTTATAGTAGCATTCGGAGAGTTCGGGCACGAGCACGAGGGCAATGGAGCCGATAAGCGAGCAGGGGATGGTGAGGATGGGCATGACCATTCCCCCCACGATGCCATAGGCGCTCATGGCGCGCGCCGAGGACATGCCTGCCGCCATCAGCCGCATGGGAAAAATGACGGAGATCAGAGAGTTGACGAGGGAGGAGGAAGTGCGCATGGCCGTGACGGGCATGGAGGCCTTTAAAAGCGGCTTTATCTCCCCGCGGGGCGAGGCGATTCTGCCTCCTTTCCGGATGAAATAGAACAGCGCAATCGAGAAAGAACTGAGATAGGAGACGAGCACCGCAACGGCTGCCTTGTTGATATCCGGGATGCCTGTTCCCACGAAAAAGAAGAGAAAGACGCCGCAGACGATCATCACGATCTCCTCGATGAGTTCGATGAGCGAATAGGCAAAGAAGCGCTTGTTTCCCCAAAAATTGCCGCGGATGACGGCATAGACGGAGGTGAACGTGAGCCCGAAGATGAGGATATAGAAGAGGTCTCCGCAGCGGGGGTCGGAGAAGATCTTCGTAAAGGGGCCGCGGAGGAGAAAGAGCAGCAGAGTGATGGCGCCCCCGCAGACAACCGTGATGAGGATGGCGGCGGCCGTGGCGCGGTGTTCGCCTTGGAGATCCCCGCGGGCGCGGTGCTTGGAGATGGTGCGCGAGAGGGTGATGGGCAGGCCGGAGGAGGCGACCGTCAAAAACACGGCAAACACGGAGAGCGATACCTGGTAGATGCCCAGCCCCTCCGGGCCGAGCGTGCGGGAGAGAATGATGCGGTAAAGAAACCCGAGCCCGTGTTCAAAGGCGGCAAATATCGTGACGATGGCGGCGGTCTTGTACAAGTTCATGCCTTATTGTATTCGGCGCTGTTGCATAATTATGAGCGGCTTGCATAGGATGAAGCGTGAAACTTTCTGTTATTGTGCCCCGTTTTTACCGTGTGAAGCGCGGCCAGACGCTCTCGGCCGTCGCAAGTGCATTCTCTCTGCCGCCCTGCCTTCTCGTGCGGGAGAACGGCTTGCGTGGGGAGCTCCGGCCGGGACAGGTGATCCGGCTCCCCTCGTGCGAGGGCAATTTTTACGTCGTCCGCGGCGGGGAGAGCAAGAGCCTCTTGTGCGGTTCGCCCGCGCGCTTCGAGGAGAAGAACGGCACGGCGCGGCTGTATGTCGGCCAGCGCATTTTGTTGTGAACATTCCGCGGGCCGTGCCGCATACGATACAGTAAACCGATAAGGTTGTTTTACGGAGGTAACCAATGTCATTCTTTTCCAATTTTTCATCGGATCACTGCCCCGGAACCATCTCGGGCAATCCGTTGAACGGGCTGTGCGAGAAGGTCTGCATTCAGGCGGAAAAGATCTTCGACGCGGGCATCATTCAGACGCGTCTCGATAGCTATAACGCCGTGCCCACTTCCTTCGTGCCCGCCAATCCTACATATCCGCTCACATTCGTCAGCGCGCGCTCCACGTCATCCATCGGGACCGTCTCCAACGTGAACGTCGAGCGGCAGGCGGAGGGATGCTGTGCCCGCGTGCAGGCGACAGTCACTCTTCCCATCGAGATTGCATATATCGACGCAAACGGTGTCGAAGGGGTCGCAACGAGCAACATCGTTCTCACGGAGGACGTGTTGATGTATGTCCCGAGCGCGTCGGTGATGCCCTTCACGGTGACGTCGGTGGCTTCGTGCGTCTCGCCCGAGGGGACGTGGGATGCCGCAACGGGCTCGTTTGTGATCAGCGCCTGTGTGACGTGCATCCTGAAAATCGCGATGCAGGTGGAGCTCTTGGTCCCCAGCTATGGCTATTGCGCGATCCCGCCCGCTCAGGAATATACGCAGGAAGTCTGCACGGGCTTTTTCGAACTGCCGCTCTATCCGCAGGGAAGAGCATGCAGCAAGAAATAGCATTTCAACGCCCATGTCGCGGACATGGGTATGGGCAATGCGCTCAATCAACTCTCTAAGGAATCGGGAAAACGGCCCCGCGGGGCCGTTTTGTTTTGCAAAAATTCTTGGCGGGAGCCTCTTTGCATGCGCATTACGTGCGGGTTTTTCGGCGCGACCGGAATTCCCCCGCCGTCTCGCCCGCATGTGTCTTAAAAAAGCGGAAGAACGTGTGCGGGGAGGAGAAGTTCAAAAAATAGGAGATCTCCGTGGGTGTGTAATCGGTTTCGAGGAGAAGCCGCTCGGCCTCCCCGAGACGGCGGCGGATGAGGTAGCTTTTGAGCGCAACGCCCTCCTCGCGGCGAAAGGCGGCAGAGATGTATTTCTCGTGATAGCCGAAAGTACGCGCAATGTCGGAGACTTTCAGATCGGAAAATCTGTTGCGGAACACGAATTCCTTGATGCGCTCCGAGAGGGTGGCATGCGCTGCCGGGGGCGCGGAGCAATTGAGTGTGAGAAGCAGTTCACTCGCGAGATAGCGCGACAGGAGGCAGGCGGGCGCCGTGCGCTCCGTGCGGAGCAAGCGCTCCATGATCTCGGGGACCTCCACGCCGCCGAACGTCCCCTGTGTCGGGATGAGGGTCTCCCCCGCAGGGCAGCGGAAATGCAGCCAGAAAAAGCGGCACTTGCAAACTTGCGTGCCGTGCTGAAACTCGTCGGGCGACATCAAGAGGTATTCCCCCGCGGGAACGGTGTATTCTTGCGCGGAGTCGCCGATCAGGAGCGTCCCCTCCGTGACGAGCATGAGCTCATACTCCAACAGGTTGCGGGTCAAATGTTTCCAATCGTGTTCGGGCGAGATAAATTCTCCGCAGAAGAGCAATTCCACGGGGGCGTTGAGATTGAAATACGGCATAAGATATTCCCTTTTGTTACCTTGGGATTGCAATTTGGAATTGACAGTATTCTCACTTTGCTATAAAATTGTAGCACAGTCGGGGCAAAATCGCAAGCCCCGATGACAATTTTCATGAAAAAGGGAGGATATTATGAAACATCGGTTTGGGAGGCGGTTTACATCGCTGCTCGTTGCCTCGGCAATGCTGCTTCCGTTTGCATCCTGTCTCACGGCATGCGGCGGCGGAGAGCAGACCGCCACGGGCAACGGATTTGCATCAGTGAGCGAAGCCACCGTCACGGATGAATATGCCGTGAACGGACTCAAAAAGGAGATCGCGTATCTTCTTTCGCTCGACGAGGACAGGTTGCTCGCCGATTTCCGCGACAACGCGGCATTGGATACCAAGGACGCAGATTCCTACGAGGGGGGCTGGGAGGGTGCGCTCATCGGCGGGCACACGCTCGGCCATTATCTCTCCGCGCTTGCGCAGGCATATGCCAACGCGGGCACGTCCGATGCCGACAGGGCAAAGTTAAAGACGCGTATCGAGTCCATGGTTTCTGCCCTCGAAGAGTGCCAAAAGGCGGCGAGGAGCGCTGGCTCGAAAGCGGGATTTTTGTGGGGAGCGCGCCTCCTCAATGCGGAGAATCCCGAGATCCAGTTCGACAACGTGGAACAGGGGCGCACCAACATCTCGACGGAGGCATGGGTGCCGTGGTATACCATGCACAAGATCTTGGCGGGGCTCATCGACGTATACAATTTTACGGGCAACGGGACGGCCAAGAAAGTGGCAACGGACCTCGGCGATTGGGTCTACAACCGCGTGTCCGCATGGACGGAGGCGACGCGCGCGACGGTGCTCAACACCGAATACGGCGGCATGAACGACGCCCTCTACAACCTCTACCGGATCACGGGGGACGAGCGCCATGCCGTTGCCGCGCACAAGTTCGACGAGGACATCGCCAACCCCGGGAGGACGACTTCGCTCTTTGAAGACATTCTTGCCGACGGCCCCGATTACCTCGATGGCCGCCACGCGAACACGACCATCCCCAAGGTCATCGGCGCGCTCAACCGCTATCTGACGCTCGACGGAAAGACGGTGGAGGGAGAGAGGGTGGACGCCTCCGAGATGCTCACGCTCGCCGAGAAATTCTGGACGCGCGTCGTGGAGCATCACAGCTATGTCACGGGCGGCAACTCCGAGTGGGAGCACTTCGGGAGGGACGACGTGCTCGACGCCGAGCGCACCAACGCCAACTGCGAGACGTGCAACGTCTACAACATGCTCAAACTTTCGCGTATGCTCTTTTCCGTCACCAAGGAGAAAAAATATTTGGATTTTTACGAAAGGGCGTATTACAATGCGATATGGTCGTCCCAAAACCCCGAGACGGGCATGACGACCTATTTCCAGCCCATGGCGACGGGGTACTTTAAGGTGTATTCCACCCCCGAAAACAATTTCTGGTGCTGCACGGGGAGCGGGATGGAGAGCTTCACCAAGCTCAACGACAGCATCTACTACCTCGGCGAAGGGGAGACGTACGTCGCGATGTATCTTGCCTCCGCGCTGGATGCGGGCGGGTTGAAACTTGCGATGGACGCCGACCTCGAAAACTCGGATACCGTCACCCTCCGCGTGGAGAGCGGCAAGACGGATCTGAAGCTCCGCGTACCCGATTGGACGGGGTTATTCTCGGTCATGGTAGGAGGCAATGAGGTCGAGGACGACATTTCGGACGGATTTTTCACTGTCCCCGTCAAGGGCGGAGACGAGGTAAAGATCACCCTTGAAAGGGAGGTGCGGGCGCACGGCATCGCCGACGATCCCAACGTCTATGCCTTTACCTACGGGCCCTTCGTGCTCTCGGCTGAGCTCGGCACCGCCAACATGACGACGACCACGACGGGCGTCAACGTCACCGTGCCGCAGTATAGCGACCTCGGCGGGTTCTCGCAGAACGTGAAGCTCGCGGGCGGCAGTACAGAGAGCTTTATGGACAGCATCGGCGAGCATCTCGTAAAGGGAGACGACGGCAAATTCCGCCTCACGGGCACCGACCAAAATCTTGTCTATTCCTATCACTTCCGCCAGCATTCGCAGCGCTACGGCATCTACTTCCACTTCTTCGGAAGCGGCGAGGAGGCGGAGGACGGCTCCGTCTATACATATGAGAAGATCGACACCGTGCAGCCCGGATACGGCCAATATGAAAATGACGATTGGCACGCGATGAACGACGGGGGCTCCGTCTCTTCGACGACGGACGAAGAGCTCGCAACTTCGCGCTATGCAACGGCGGGCGGCAGCTTTACCTACCGCATGGCCGTCAAGAAGGGGGAGAAGAATTATCTTGTCGCCTATTTTGCGGCGGGAGATGCGGACAAGAGCATCGTTATCGAGGCAAACGGGACGGTCATCTACGACAAACTTCTCGGTTACAGCGGCCCCGAAAAGATGTATGAGGTCCTCATCCCCATCCCCGATGAGATCGTGGCGGCGGCCGTGTCTACGATGATAGGCGGGGAGACGCGCGACCTTATCACCGTCGGGGTGAGCGGTGCCGACGGACAGCAGTCGGCGCGCATCGGCAGCTTCCTCTATACCGCGCTCGTCACCTTCCGCGGGGAATTCACGGGCACGCGCGATGAACAGGTGGCCTACTTCGTGGATTGCGGGGACTATGACGTCGACACGGTCTCTGCGGGCGACAGCTTCGGAAAGTTCCAGTCCAAGACCGAACAGCTCTTCGGCATCGATTACGCGACGGGCATGTATTGGGGGCTCTGCGACGGCTCCGATCCCACACAGGGGACGGCGGGCAGTGCGTCCGCGGCGGGCGGCATCAGTTCGTCGAATACGTGGGCGATGGAGCAGGGGAACATCGCCGACGGCGCCGCCAAGACCGTCACCAACCGTTACACCAAAAATCAATATGAGAACAATGTCGCCCGCAAGCTCGAATATCTCTTCGAGTTGCCCGACGGGGATTACACCGTGGAGATTTTCCTCCTCGACCCGTGGAGCTGTTCTAAGGACGTGACCGTGTCCGCGGACGGCAGGGCCGTGCTTGAACATTGCGAGACGGGCAAGGCGCTCACGGCGAACGTCAGCGTTTACGGCGGGTTCCTCAAATTGGACTTCACGACGGCCGACAAGTGCATCAATCTCGCCTACATCAAGATCTCGTTCTGAGCGATTGTTAAGCGCTTTGGCATGAAGCGCTCGTAAGCCCCCACGCACAACAAGCAAAAGCAAAAAAAGCGCCCTCGGGGCGCTTTTGGCATCACACGGCTTGACATGAAATTGTCACGGGGGTATCATAGAAATGTCACGGGCGTTGCATATGATAAAATGAAAAGGTCGGCACGGCGAAAGGGCTTTTAAGAAAGCTCCGAGAGAGATCAAAGAAAGCTCCGAGGGGCCTCGGGAGGCCGTCCGCCAACGACCGGGAGGCTTAAATATGGCAAAACTTGAAAACATTGCGGAGGCGGTGGGGCACACGCCCATCGTGGAACTCAAACATGCGGAGGAGGGCCTTTCGGCAAAGATCTTCGCAAAGCTGGAATTTTTCAACCCCGCCGGGAGCGTGAAAGATAGGATCGCGCTCGCTATGTTCGAGGACGCCGAGGCGCGGGGGATCCTCCCCAAGGGGGGCACCGTCATAGAGCCCACCTCGGGCAATACGGGGATCGGCATTGCGGCCATCGGCGTTGCAAAGGGGTACCATGTCGTGATCGTCATGCCCGAAACGATGAGTGAGGAGCGAAAACGGCTCATCCGTGCATACGGCGCCGAACTCGTGCTCACCGAGGGCGCCAAGGGGATGAGAGGCGCCATTGCGCGCGCGGAAGAGCTTAAAAAAGAGCGCGGCGGCGTCATCTTGGGGCAGTTCGAAAATCCCGCCAATCCGAGGATGCACTATAAGACGACGGGCCCCGAGATCTGGCAGGACATGGAGGGGAAAGTGGACATCTTTGTCGCAGGCGTCGGCACGGGCGGCACGCTCACGGGCGCGGGCAAATATTTAAAGGAACGCGCTCCCGCGGTCAAGGTAGTCGCCGTTGAACCCGCCGGCTCCCCCGTGCTCTCCAAGGGCGTCTCGGGGGCGCATAAAATTCAAGGCATCGGCGCCGGGTTTGTGCCCGCAGTGCTCGATCGCACGGTCTATGACGAAGTGATCGCGGTCTCCGATGAGGATGCCTTCGCCACGGGCAGGGAGGTCGGAAAGGAGGGGTTCCTCGTCGGCATCTCCTCCGGTGCAGCGCTTTGGGCGGCCAAACAGCTTGCGCGGCGCCCCGAAAATGCGGGCAAGAACATCGTCGTCATCTTCCCCGACGGCGGCGACCGCTATCTTTCCACGCAGTTGTTCTCTTAAACGGTCCCCGCGGCCGAAAAGATCGCCCAAATATGCAGAAAAAAACAGCCCCGGGGGCTGTTTTTTGATGGAGCGATTGCGCTGCTTACAAATTTTGGGGAATGCCCGCAAGCGTTGTAAATTGGGAATACGTCACGAATCCCGCCTTTGCGCCCTTGGGCTTTTTCACGAATTTGACGCGGCAGCAGTCGACGGGCACGCGGTCCTCCCTGCAATCGGAATACCGCGCACAGATGTTCGCGGCATATTGCAGGACCTCCGCGGGCACTTCCTTTCCCTCTGTCTTGACGATGACGTGGCAGGAGTGATAGCGTTGGGTGTGCAGCCAGAAGTCATCGGGAGAAGCGCTCCGCACGAGGCGGTCGTTTTGCAGGTTGTTGCGCCCCGCATAGATGCAAAATCCCCCTCTTTCAAAGGTGCGGAAAGGGATCTCCGCGCGTTTTTTGGTGCGCTTTTGCTGCACCTTGACGAGCCCCGCCTGTGTGAGCTCCTCCTCCACCGAGAGCAGATCCTCCTCCGTCTCGGCCGAGGACAGGGCGGCGGCGAGGTCCCAAAGATAGTCGAGCTCGGTGCGCGTCTCCGCCTCCTGTGGCGCGAGGATCTCGATGGTGCGCTTTTGCTTTCTGTACCGCTTAAAATAGCTTTGTGCATTCTCGGAGGGGGAGAGGCGGGCGTCCAGTGCGATCTTGATCCGCGTGCCGTCATACCAATTGTCCAGCTCCGCCCCTTTCATGCCGCGGGAGAGGGCATAGAGATTGGCCGTGAGGATCTCCCCCTTGACGCGCAGCTCCTCGCATCCCGCGCATTCGCGCTGTTTTTCGAGGATCTGTGCGAGCCGCTTTTCCTGTTTTTTGACGGCCGTATTTACGGCGGACACCAGCCTCCGCCTGGTCCCCTCGAATTTTTTCGCCCGATTTTTTTGCGTGTAGTAGTAAGTTTCCGCCTCCAAGAGCGTGCCGAACGGCATCCCGCCCTCGGCTCCGCGCGCGGAGAAATCCACGGGGACGCCATCCTTTATGACCACACACGGGCATACCATGTCCGAGAAGATGTACTCATAAACGTATTCTGCAAGGTCGCCGCCCGTATAGCCCCTTGCAATATTTTCGGCGGTGACGGGCGCAAGGCCGGCGATCCGCGTGAAGAGAAAGCGGCCGAGGTCGGAGGTGGGGGAGGCGAGCACCTCGGCGAGCGCGCGTCTGTCGGCGGCGTTCACCTTGCCTTCTTGCGGGGCGGGGAGCGCATATTTCACCCCCGCAAAGATCATGCGCTTTGTGCTCGTGTCGAGGGAGGTCGTTTTGAGCGCGCCGAGGATGACGTCCTCTTCGTCGCAGAGCACGAGGTTGGAATATTTGCCCATGACTTCGAGGTATAGGCGGCGCTCCTTTGTCGCAAATTCCGTGCTCCCGCGCATGCGGAAGAGCAGGATGCGCTCGAAGCCGACGAGGGAGACGGATAAAATTTCCGCGCCTTGGATATGCTTTCTGAGCAGCATGCAAAAATTGGGCGCGACGAGGGGGACCTCCGTCTCGTTTTCATCGAAATAGGCGCCGCATTCGGAGGCGTTGGTGCTGAGCACGAGTTTTTCCGTGCGTTTTCCGGTGTAGACGATGAGGTCGGCTTCGTCCTTGTTGGGTTGAACGATCTTGTTGATCCGGCCGCCCGTGAGCTGCTCGTTGAGTTCTCGGGCGACATAGCGCAATGTAAAGGCGTCCTGAGGCATAGGGGGTCCCCGACGGGATTTTGCCCGTCTTTTGATGAAGTGAGGGAGAATTTTGCCGCGCGGAGCGGGAGAACGGGTCCCCTCCGCCGTGCGATTCCCCTCGGGATTTCTTCCATTATAGCGTAAAAAGCGAAAAATGTAAACAAAAACGCTTTTCTTTTCGCGCGCGATATGCTAAAATATGGTGTGCAAATTCTAAGAACCAAATAACAGGAGTCTGAAATGAAGTACGAAATCGCAGCAGCGGAAAAGAGCACCGTAAAAATTACGATGACGTTCGGAGCCGAGGAATGGAATGCGGCAAACGACAAGGCCTACAAGCAGAATCGCCACAAGTATGCCGTCAACGGCTTCCGCAAGGGGAAAGCGCCCAAGCACATCCTCGAACTCTACTATGGCAAGGGCCTCTTCTATGAAGAAGCGCTCAACCTCCTCCTCGCGGAAAATTACGACACCGTCATCGATCAGGAAGAGAAGAACCACGAATTCGTGGGGAGAGCCACCTTTGAGATCGGCGAGGGATGCGACCTCGAAGCGGGGAATATCGTCCTCGTCGCCACCGTCCCCGTCAAGCCCGATGTGCAGATCGGCGCGTATACGGGTATAAAAATCCCGCGTTACGACTATACTGTTACGGACGCCGACGTCGACAAGGAGATCGAGGCCGTCCGCGAGCACATTGCGGCCGACGTGGAAGTCACCGACCGCCCCGCGGCCCTCAAAGATACCGTCAACATCGACTTTGTCGGCACGGTCGAAGGCAAGGAATTCGACGGCGGAAAGGCGGAGGGGTACGACCTGACGCTCGGCTCCGGCCAATTCATCCCCGGGTTCGAGGAGGGCGTCGTGGGCATGAACCTCGGCGAGACGAGAGATGTTCCCGTCACTTTCCCCGAGGACTATCAATCGGAGGAGCTCAAAGGCAAGGCCGCGGTGTTCACCGTCACGCTCCACAAGATCACGGGCAAGGATATCCCCGCATTCGATGAGGAATTCGCAAAGAAGATGGGGGCGGACAGCGTAGAGGGCTATAAGGCCACCGTGCGCGAGCGCCTCGAAAGGAACGCCAAAAACCAGTCCCGCAACGAAACGGAGAATTCCATCATCGAAGAGATCGCAAAGACGGCGACGGTCGAGATCCCCGATGCCATGATCGAGCGCGAAGAGGATATCTCCATGCAGAGATTGGAATACAGCCTCATGCAGCAGGGCGTCAAGTTAGACGAATATCTCGCCTATGTCGGGTCGACACACGACGAGTATAAGAAGAACTTCGAAGAGGACGCCAAGAGAAACGTCTTGCATCAGCTCATCGTCGAGAAGATCATCGCCCTCGAAAAGATCGAGGCCACCGAGGAGGAAGTGGATGCAAAGATCGCCGAGCAGGCGGCCTCCGTCGGCAAGGAACCCGAAGAATACAAGAAGAGCATGGATCCCCGCCAGAGACAGTATATCGAGAGCGACATCAAGGTGACCAAACTTTTCGACTTCCTTATGGCAAATAACGAAATGATCGCGGAGGCACAGGAATGATCAGAGATTACTACAATATCCCTTACGTTGTCGAGCGCACATCGGGCGGCGAACGCTCTTACGACCTCTATTCGAGGCTCCTCGAAGACCGCATCATCTTCCTCTCGGGCGAGATCGAAGATAACATGGCAAACGCCATCGTGGCCCAGCTCATCTTCCTCGAAGCAAAGGATCCCTCCAAGGATATCAGCCTCTACATCAACAGCCCCGGCGGCTCCGTCTCGGCGGGCATGGCCATCTATGACACGATGAACTACATCAAGTGCGACGTTTCCACCATCTGCATCGGGATGGCGGCATCGATGGGCGCTTTCCTCCTCTCCTCGGGGACGAAAGGCAAGCGCTTTGCACTCAAAAACAGCGAGATCATGATCCACCAGCCCCTCGGCGGCGCACAGGGGCAAGCGAGCGACATCAAGATCCAGGCCGAGCACATCTTGAAGATCAAGGACAAGATGACGCGCATCCTCGCCGAGAACACGGGCAAGCCCTATGAGATCGTGGCGCGCGATACCGATCGCGACAACTACCTCTCCGCGGACGAGGCCATGGCCTATGGCATCATCGACCGCGTCTACGTCAAGCGTTAAAGAGGTATTCGGCGGAGCATGTTCCGAGGAGCGGGGCTCGCAAAGGGAACGAATTTTCCGCGGAGGCCCGTTTCAGCCGCGTCATCCGTGGCACCCATGTCCGCGACATGGGATCAAAAAGTAAACAAGGAGACATATGGCAACCAAATACGAACAGCACTGTTCCTTTTGCGGCAAGGAGAAGAGCAAGACCAAAAAACTGATCTCGGGGCCGGACGGCGTTGCGATCTGCGATGAGTGCGTGGAGCTCTGCCGCGATATGATGGAGAAAGCGCCCGCGCAAAACGTCGAAAAGGTCGAGCTCAAAAAACCCGCCGAGATCAAGGAAGAGCTCGATAAGTACATCATCGGGCAAGACAAGGCCAAGCGCGTGCTCTCCGTTGCCGTCTATAACCACTATAAGCGCATCAACGCACTTGCGGACGGAAACGGAAAGGGAGACGACGACGTGGAGATCGAGAAGAGCAACATTCTTCTTCTCGGTCCGACGGGCAGCGGCAAGACGCTGCTCGCGCGTACGCTTGCAAAAATTCTCAACGTGCCTTTCGCCACCAGCGACGCGACCACGCTCACCGAGGCGGGGTATGTCGGCGAGGACGTTGAAAATATTCTCTTAAAACTCATCCAGAATGCCGATTACGACATCGAGCGCGCCCAGCGCGGCATCATCTACATCGACGAGATCGATAAGATCGCGCGCAAGGGGGAGAATGTCTCGATCACGCGCGACGTTTCGGGAGAGGGCGTGCAGCAGGCGCTTTTGAAGATCATCGAGAGCACGGTGGCAAACGTTCCTCCACAGGGCGGCCGCAAGCATCCCCAGCAGGACTGCATGCACATCGACACGACCAACATCCTCTTCATTTGCGGGGGGGCCTTTGTCGGGTTGGATAAAATTGTCGGCGCGCGCAAGGATGATTCGGGCCTCGGCTTTGGCGGGAAAGTGAAATTGGGCGAGAACGAGGTGGATTACACGCTTCTCGACGACGTGAAGCCGCAAGATCTCACCAAATTCGGGCTCATCCCGGAGTTTGTGGGGCGTATTCCCATCGTGGTCGCGTTGCAGGCGCTCGACGAGGACGCACTCGTGAACATTCTCACACAGCCCAAGAATGCCATCATCAAGCAATATCAAAAGCTCGTCGGGTTTGACGGCGTCAAGCTGACGGTGGAAGAAGCGGCGGTGCGCGAGATCGCGGGCACGGCGATCCGTCTCAAAACGGGTGCGAGGGGGCTCCGCACGATCATCGAGGGCATCATGACGGATATCATGTTCGATATTCCCACGGAGAAGAACGTGGAAGAAGTCATCATCACGCGGGAGTGCGTGGCAGACGGCGCCAAGCCCAAGATCATCTACAAGAAGAGCGCGTGAGCGCCCACGGCCGAATAAATATTATAATATATTATAATGTATAAGAAAAACCGCACCTCGTGTGCGGTTTTTTGTGTTTTGAGCCGAATGTCATTTCGAGCCTGCGGGGTTCACGAAATTTGTTTTCTGTTGCCCCCTCCATGGGAGGGGGTAGGGGGGTGGGGTGGCGACGCAGGTTCACGAAATTTGTTTTCTTACGATGTCATACCGAGGGTCCGTAACGGGCCCGAGTGTATCCCCTTGGCAGAACGCTTTTATGGGGTTCAGAAAACAAATTTCCGTGACGGAAATGGGCGTTGGCGCCTTAACAAGTTCTGTCTCTCATTCGTTTCATCCGACAACAAGCCGACAGGGCTCGGCAAATTGGGTGCGTTCCGCCGAAGTGAATTCGGCTGCACGCATGAGATTGGAATGACTCTTGCCCCCTCCATGGGAGGGGGTAGGGGGTGGGGTGGCGACGCAGGTTCACGAAATTTGTTTTCTTACGATGTCATACCGAGGGTCCGTAACGGGCCCGAGTGTATCCCCTTGGCAGAACGCTTTTATGGGGTTCAGAAAACAAATTTCCGTGACGGAAATGGGCGTTGGCGCCTTAACAAGTTCTGTCTCTCATTCGTTTCATCCGACAACAAGCCGACAGGGCTCGGCAAATTGGGTGCGTTCCGCCGAAGTGAAT
>CANQJF010000040.1 GCA_947624225.1 uncultured Clostridia bacterium | reverse complement strand
ACGTCATAAATTATACCAAAAGAATGGGAGGACGGCGGGTGGACAAGCCAAAACTGAATTATCGGTTTCACGTTACGGCTACTCCCGAAAAATTAATAAAGGAACTGCTTCTCGTCTGCGTGGAAGCGAACAAGAAAAAAGTAGAGGACGGCTTGAAGGATGATGAAATCAACACATCGTCCGAAGAAGAAAATGATTCAAGCCAACCGATTAAAGTACGGAGGAAAAAATGAATATTGCGGCATATTGCAGGGTCTCGACGGACAAGCAGGATCAACTCAACAGCTTGGAGACGCAGAAAAAATTCTTTTCGGAATACACGCAGCGCACGGGGAACACCCTCGTGCGCCTGTATGCCGATGAGGGGATTTCGGGGACAAAGATCAAGAACCGCAAGGAATTTCTGCGCATGATGGCAGATGCCGAGCGCGGCGTGTTTGAGCTTGTCGTCGTCAAAGACATTTCCCGCTTTGCGCGGAATACGGTCGATCTGCTCCAAAATATCCGCAAACTCAAATCTCTCGGCATCGAGACGCAGTTTCTGACGGCGAACATGACAAGCATGGGCAACAGCGAATTTGTGCTGACGATCTTCGGCGCGCTTGCGCAGGAAGAGAGCGCAAATATGTCCAAGCGCGTCAAGTTCGGGAAGAAAGTCAACGCCGAAAAAGGGAAGGTCCCCAACATCGTTTTTGGCTATGACAAGACGAAGGGAGACCTGTTCGACCTTGCCATCAACGAGAGGGAGGCGGAAATCGTTCGGGAGATATTCCGGCGGTATTGCGAGGATGAGGACGGCGCGATGAAGATCGCGCAGATGCTCAACGCGAGGGGAATCACGACAAAGCGGAATTGCGCGTGGTCGCCAAATGCAGTCATGCGCATCCTGACAAATGAAATTTACACGGGGAAAGTCGTCAACGGAAAGCAGGAGATCTCCGATTTTTTGACGGGACAGCGTAAATGCAAGGACGAATCGGAGTGGCTTATCACCGAAAAGGAGAGCCTTCGCATCGTCGAGCAGGACGTGTTCGAGAAGGCGCAGAGGATCATACACGCGCGCGGACAGACGTTCAAACTCGATAAGACGCGGCACAGCAATCAATATTTATTTTCAACGCTGATCAAGTGTAAGGACTGCGGGTGGTCGTTCCGCCGCATCGAGCGCACCTATAAGAATACATACGTCACATGGGTGTGCTCGGGGCGGAACGGCAATGGCGCGGACAGTTGCCCCAATCGCACCGTGATCGACGAAAAGGAACTCATAAAGGTGCTCTCCGACTATTTTGCCTATATCTTGTCCCATCAGAAAAACGTGATCGACTATGTGACCGCAGAGTTCAAGAAGGTCTATCGGGAGAAAGAGGAGAACGTCGAAAGGGGAAAATCGGTGAGGGCGGAACTTCAAAGGCTCGAAAAGACGCGGGAGAAGTACATGAACCTCTACACCGACGATCTGATCTCGCGCGAGGAACTCAATGAACGCCTTTTGGGAGCGAAGCAGAGGAAGGAAGCCCTCGAAGCGGAACTGAAAATGATAGAGAGCCGTATGACGATGCACGAGCGGCTGGATGGCGTTCTGAAAAAGACGTTCCGCTCCATTACGGACATCGCCGACGTATCGCAGATGACAAACGCACAACTCAAACGCATCGTGAAGCGTATCGAAGTCGATCATGACGGAAACGTGGACATTTTCCTGCAATTAAACTCCGAACTTGGGTTGGAAAATGCCATTCCGATCGAAAGCGAAGTAGGGGAGGAGACGACCGTTCCCGACTTGGACGACTGCACATAAGGATGTGACGGAGAGATTGCCCGCTTTCGATATCGATCTCGCCGACCGCGTGAAACATGTCTTGGACATCAACCTCAGCGAGCGGCATCTCCGCGGCGGCGCTTCCACCAAGAAAAAATATGCGCATCTCCGCGACGAAACTCACTGAAACTGCCGCACGCCGCCCATGATGATACAACTCGCCAAAAACAATGAAAACTCGTGAAAAATGAATCAGGTAAGGCAAGGCGCCGCCGCGAGGATCGCGGCGGCGCCGAAGCATTCAAAAAAAACTGTGAGGGCTTTTTTTGTTGCGGCCTACCGAAGCGGGAACGCGGCAGACAGCTCCGACAAAGCTTCCTTATGGCACACGCGTGGCACCGTTTAGTGCTGCTGTATCCCTACCCTGACACGGTTCGCGGGCACACGTTGCATAAGACCTTGTTATCAACACCTCTTACCGCGCGCAGCCTCCCATAGACCGCACCGAGAAAAGCGTTCGGCTCTGCTATAGCGGATTGCAGATTCAGGGCACCGCTAACTCCCCACCTATCACAGCAAATATAGTATAACCCAAATCGGAAGTTTTTGCAAGCATTTTTGTCATGGATTTTCAGAATTGACGCGTTTGTTATGGGACGCACGGCGTCTCGGCCCTTATTCCCATGGAGGAATGGAGCGGTCGGCAATACTCCTAAGGAAGCAGAGCGACCCAATCGTATTTCCAAGGCCCGTGCGCGTCTTTTCCCGTATCCTTTTTCCGCGCACTTTTCCCCGCTTGATTCCTCTTCCCATGAACTTCTCTTGCAACTAAAATTTTTTATCTTTTCGACAAACATTTGTCTTATTTAAAAAAACGTGCTACAATAGGGCGGAAAAGGTGTATTCATGGATATTTTCCGTTTCGGGATGCGTTATTGGAAGAAATACGTTCCCCTTTCCCTGCTCGCAAAACTGTTCAGTTTGATCGCGATCCTGTGCGACATCGCCATCCCACTCATCGATGCCGCCATCATCGACCATATCTTTTCTTACGATCCCGCGGTGGCAGAGAGCGACGGGCTTCTTTCTTTCCTGTTTACGGGCGCCCTCGGCGAGCCCATGAGCTGGCAGCTCTTTTTAAACCTCGCCCTCATCCTCATGGGGCTCTTTCTCACACGCATTTTCTTTTTATACTGTAAGAACGTCACCTTTCAGTGGTGCGGCCTCAGAATGGAATGTACGCTGCGCGAATTGACATACGCCAAACTCTTGGAGCTCGACGGCGAAACGGTCTCGCGCTACAACATGGGGGAACTGCTCACAACGATGAACCGCGATACCATCATCTTTAAGGAGATGTATTCGCGCATCTTTATGAACCTCTTCGATTCCGTTCTGATGATCGTCATTTCCGTTGCCGTCCTCGCCGCGCTTGATGTCTATCTCCTCATCATCCCTGTCATCATAACGCCGTTCTTTGTCGTCGCACTCACACGCTACCTTTCCCGTTCTCGCAAGCTATTCCGTGCTATCCGAGACGGATATTCCGCGATCAATTTGGATGTTCAGGAAAACATCAGCGCGGTGCGGATCGTTCGTTCCTTTGCGGCAGAGGAGGTGGAGCTGGAAAAGTTTGACGGCTACAACCGGCGCGTCTACGACCTCTCCGTCGAGGAAGTGCGCCTGAGCGCAAAATACGATTCCATCTTCATCGGCTTCCAACAGATCGGCTACGTCGGCACCGTCATCATTGCCGTGCTGCTCGTGCTCTCGGGCAACATCCTGCTCGGCTCTCTAACGGCGGCCACGACGTATGTCACCAAGATCATCTCGCACATCACACAGATTTCGCGCTCCTGCTTCCGCATGCAAAACCAGCTCGTCTCGGGGGGGCGGCTGAAAAAGTTCCTCACGGAGGAGAGCGCCATTCCCGACGCGCCCTCCGCGCTCGTTGCCTCCGTGCGCCCGCACATCTGCCTGCAAAATGTCAGCCTCACTTTGGGCGAGAAGCAGGTACTCCGCGGCATCGACCTCGATATTCCTTTCGGAAAGAAAGTGGGCGTCATGGGCGGGACGGGGAGCGGCAAGTCCGCACTCTTAAAGACGCTCTCCCGCATCTTCGATGTGACGGGTGGAGCAGTTACGATCGACGGGCACGACGTCAAAGAGTACCCGCTCGAGGCCGTCCGTTCGGAATATGCCTATGTATTTCAGGATGTATTCCTCTTTTCCAACACCATCGACGCAAATATCGCCTTTGCGCGCCCCGAGGATTGCAGCGAAGAGGAGGTTACCGAGGCGGCGGAGATCGCACAGGCCGCACGCTTCATCGACCGCTTCGAAGAGGGCTATGCGACCATCATCGGCGAACGGGGCATGGGGCTGTCCGGCGGACAAAAACAGCGCATTTCCATCGCCCGTGCCATCATCAAAGGCGCCCCCGTCCTCATCCTCGACGACGCCTCTTCCGCGCTCGACATGGCGACGGAGAAGCGCGTGCTCGCCTCCATCAAGGCGCATTGCCCGGACAAGACGCTCGTGATCGCGGCGCATCGCGTCTCCTCCGTGATGGACTGTGACGAGATCATATACTTGCGGGACGGCGAGATCGTCGAAAGGGGAACGGCGGAGGAGCTCATCGCGCAAAACGGCGCGTTTGCGGCCGTGTGGAGGCTGCAAATGAACGACGGTCAGCTCGACGATTCTTCATACGGGAAGGGGGAGATCTGATGAAGCGCAATACATATTATCAGGATGAAGTCGTTGCCACCGACAAGGTGGATCTCAAACTTCTTCGCCGCATCCTCCGCCGCATCATCCCCTATAAAAAACTGTTTATCGTGGCGCTCATCCTCTTGGCATGCTCGTCTGTGGTCGCACTCGTTCCGCCGCTCATTATCCGCATCATCGTGTCAAACGTGATACCCATGTCCGAGGGGAGGACACAGAAACTCACTTTATTGCTTGTTTCGTTGGGAGTTGTGGGTGTGCTCACGGCGGTGCTTCCGTATTTCCACCGCATCATCATGGGGACGTTGGGGCACGGCATCATCAAGGATCTGAGGAGGGAGATCTTCGAGCATCTTCAAGAGCTTCCCTTTGAATATTACGACACCCGTCCCGCGGGCAAGATCTCCATCCGCGTCACGGAATACATCAACGAGCTTGCCGATTTCTTCACCGACTATCTCTTGAATTTCATCGTGGACATGCTCAAACTCGTTGTGGCGACCGTGTTCATGCTCATCATCAGTCCGCTTCTGACGGCCGTCATCTATGCCGCCGTCATCCCCATGATCTTCTGCATCTATGTGGTGAAGCGGGCGGTGCGCGCGCTCTTCCGCACCCACCGTGCCAAGAATTCTAACCGCAACGCTTTCATCGTAGAGTCCATCATGGGCGAAAAGGTCATCAAGAACTACAACCGCTCTGCCTACAACCGCGTCATCTATCGCGACTTGCAGGAGGACAGTGCGGCAACGTGGATGAAGATCGTGCGGCGCAACGAATTGAATTCACCCATCTCGGAGTTCTTCTGGAATGTGGGCGTCCTCGGCATGTACGCGGTGGCGCTCGCGCTCATGCTCGCGGGGGATACCTCCATCGCGGGGACGGTCATCGCGTTCCTCCTCTATGTCAATCTGTGCGCCGAACCGCTCTTGCAGCTCGCCGCCGTGATGCAGCAGTTTTCGCAGGTCTCGGCCAATTTGGAGCGCATCTATGAGACGGTAGACGCGCCCGTGAGCATCAACGATGCCGCGGATGCCGTCGAGCTGAAAGACATCGCGGGGCGGGTGGACTATACCGATGTCACCTTTGCCTATGAGGAGGGGATCAACGTCCTCGAACACTTAAATTTGCACGTTGCACCGGGCGAAAAGATCGCGCTCGTGGGGCCCACGGGTGCGGGAAAGACGACGGTCATCAACCTGTTGACGAGATTTTACGATGTGCAGGCGGGGAGCGTCTCGGTGGACGGCGTGGATGTGCGCAAGGCGACGCTGCATTCCTTGCGCCGCGAGATCGGTGTGCTCATGCAGGAGCCTTTCATTTTTAAGGGCACCATCCTCGACAACATCCGATACGGCAATGAGGACGCGACGGACGAGGTGTGCATTGCGGCGGCGGAGTCCATCTATTGCGGGCGCGTTGCGGCGCGCTTCCCCGACGGCTACCGGGCCATGCTCGACGAGCGCGGCGAGGGGCTCTCCGCGGGAGAAAAACAGCTCATCTCCTTTGCCCGCATCGTCTTAAAGGACCCCAAGATCGTCATCCTCGACGAGGCCACGAGCTCCATCGATTCCGAGACGGAGCTGCTCATCCAGCAGGCGCTCGACCGCATCTTGGAGGGCAAGACGGCTTTCATTGTGGCCCACCGCCTCTCCACCATCCGCAAGGCCGACCGCATCCTGTATATCGCCGAGAAAGGCATCGCCGAAGAGGGCTCTCACGAGGAGCTCATGGCGTTGAAAGGCAGGTATTACGCATTGAATCAGAGGCAATAGGAGGGTACCATGTCTGAGAATGAGTATCAAAAAGGCACAATCTTCCGCGAAGAAGCGCCCCTGATCTTTTCCGACGGCGGCCGTGGAGTGTATGTGCCGGACGGTCCCTATGCGTTGCCTGATTTTCGCGGGAATCGGAAAATCGAGCAGATCTCCCTGCCCGGCGGCATTGCCCATGCGGAGAATTTTCAAGGATGCACGGCGCTGAGGGAAGTCTGTTTCCGCGGCATTGTGTGGTTTTGATGCTTGTAGCGACATGCACATCGTGCTCCCCAAAAAGTTCTATGGCAGGGTCCTCTTGACACACAAACCTGCGCCCGGCCGTCGGGTGACTTATTACTGACGGGAATGCCTCACTTCCGACTGATTTTTAGGTTGGAACCGGGGCTAAAAAGGGATGAAAAGGGCTAAAAACAGTTCAAAGCGCCCAAAGCGCTTAAAAACGCATCTGAAAAGCGTCTGAAAAACGGCGGCGGAGACCGTCGCCGAAAGGAGATAAAATGGCAAATTGTACACATGATTGTTCCACTTGCAGTTCGAGTTGCGGCACGCGGAACAAGAACTCTTTTATCAAGCCGCCCCATGCGGGGACAAAGGTGAAGCGCGTGATCGCCGTCGCGAGCGGAAAGGGGGGCGTGGGCAAGTCGCTCGTGACCTCTCTGCTCGCCGTTCGCGCAAGGGGGCAAGGGCTCCGCGTCGGCATTCTCGATGCAGACATCACTGGGCCCTCCGTTCCCAAGGCCTTTGGCGTCACGGCGCGGGCAATGGGCAGCGAAGAGGGGATCCTCCCCGTCGAGACGAAGAGCGGCATCAAGCTCATCTCCATGAATGCCCTCTTGGACCATGAGGACGACCCCGTCGTCTGGCGCGGCTCGCTCATTGCCGGGGCCACGCTGCAATTTTGGACAGACGTCATTTGGGACGAGCTCGATATCCTCTTTATCGACATGCCCCCGGGAACGGGCGACGTGCCGCTCACCGTATTCCAGAGCATTCCGCTCTCGGGCATCGTCATCGACACGACCCCGCGCGACCTCGTGGAGATGATCGTGAAAAAGGCGATCGGGATGGCGGACATGATGCACATCCCCGTCTTGGGCCTTGCCGAAAACATGAGCTATTTCACCTGCCCCGATTGCGGAAAGAAATACGAGCTCTTTGGGAAGAGCCGCGTATCCGACCTCGCCGGGGCATACCATGTCCCTGCTACGGCGCGCATTCCCATCGATCCCGCCCTCTCGGAGCTTGTGGGAACGGGCAAGATCGAGGAAGCGGACACCGACTGCCTCGCCGACATCTATGCCCAAATTGCACACTCCCGCGAGATCAAGGACTACTTGGATTAAGCTCCGCTACCCTCACCAAGGGGTTCACGAAATTTGTTTTCTTTTTCGCTGTCATACCGAGGGCCGGCAACGGGCCCGAGTGTATCCCCTTATTAAAGCGCTCCCCATGGTCAGAAAACAAATTTCCGTGACGGAAATGAGCGTTGGCGCCTTAACAAGTTCTGTCTCTCATTCGTTCCATCAAACAACAAGCCGACAGGGCTCGGCAAATTGGGTCGCCCACGCCCGAAATAAATTCGGGCTAAGGCAAGGGAATCGAGAAGCCCATTAGTGCGTTACATTGTCCCCCTCCATGGGGGAGGAGCGGCGCATGGGCCCCCTCCATGGGAGGGGGTGTAGGGGGTGGGGTGGCGAAACGGCAAGTGTCCCCCGCTGTCATACCGAGAAAGGCAACGCCCTTTGAGTGTATCCCCTCAAACGAAGACCGACATTCTCGGCTTCCCCTTTGGGGAAGCTGTCGAACGAAGTGAGACTGATGAGGTCTTGTCGCCCCTGTAAGGGGAGATGTCACGAGCCCCGCGAGTGACAGAGGGGTTTCAACCCACAATGCGAAATGTTGTGGAAACCCTTTCGGTGCACAAGAACAGTGCGCCACTTTCCCTTTCAGGGACAGCAAGTTCTCTCCCATGCCTCTTCCCCTCAGACAAACAAAAAAAAGCGGCGCCCGTGCGGGCGCCGCTTACCGATTTCTTTGAAAATTATTCCTCGTCCTCTTTGACCTCGACGTTGGTGGTCGCCGACCAGCGCTTGATGGACTCAGCCGCGCTCTGGCAGGCGCTCTTGCTCTTGTAGTCCGCACTTGTGGCGAGCAGGCCGCCGCGCGCGTTCATGATCTGCACAAAGAAAGCGCCGTTCTTGGTCTCGTCGATCTCATAGCGCCCCGCGGCAATGTTGTCGCGATAGGTCTTGATCCCCGACTTTGCGCTTACAAGCGACGAGTAGGGCGAGCCGCTTTTGAGCATCATTTCGCCGTTGGAGGCATAGAGATACAGGTCGAAACGGCCTCTCTCGTCCTTGGCGATGACCCATTTTCCGCCGACAGAGGACTTGGCCTCCTCGCTCTTCTCCTCTTCGTCCTTGTTGCCGGGACGGAACACATAGGGGGAAGTGGACTTGGGCTCTTTCTTTGCGGCGGGCTCTTTCTCCTGGGATGCTTCTGTTTTCTTCAT
The DNA here is from genome assembly GCA_947624225.1 of uncultured Clostridia bacterium. Taxonomy (GTDB): domain Bacteria; phylum Bacillota; class Clostridia; order Christensenellales; family Borkfalkiaceae; genus Gallimonas. The sequence continues at coordinate 5,447 of CANQJF010000040.1, read as the reverse complement.
ATCATTCTCCTCCTTGGAATCATTTGTAGGTTCCTCATCTACGGATTCTTCCTTTGCCTCATCGACAGATTCTTTTTCCGCGGGCTCTTCTGCCGTCGTCTCCTCCGGCTGTTCGGGTTCCGCTTTGGCCTCTTCTTCCGCCTTAGGCTCTTCCTCGGGCTCCGCCTTAGGTTCTTCCTTGGGCTGCTCTTCGGGCTTGGTTGCGGGTTCTTCGGTGGGCTGCTCGGCGGGCTGTTCTTCGGGTTCGGGCTTGGTCTCCTCGACCGGCTGCTCTTCGACCGGCTTCTCCTCGGCGGGCTGCTCCTCGGCGGGCTGCTCCTCGGCGACCTGCTCTGCGGTGATCTCTTCGCCCTGCACCTCCCCGTTTTGCGCCGTTTCGGCGAGCGGAGCGGGGGTCTCTTCCTCGGCGGGCTTTGCCGACGCTTTCATCTTATGCGCTTTCACGGAGAGCGCGATCATGGCAATGGCAAGCGCGATGATGAGGACGGCGATTGCCGCGAGAACGCCCATGAGAATGGGCTGATCGGTGAACATCTGCAAGATATCGATGAGTAGGTTCTGCAACATATTGAAATTCCTCTTTGTTTTTTTATAGTATAGCACAAAAAAGAGGGCCTGTCAATCCATTGACAAATTTTTTTAGTTGCGTTAAGATAAAAATATGCAGAAAATTACCATTATCGGCGGCGGTGCGGCGGGGCTCGCGTGCGCCATCATGCTCGCGCGAGCGGGCGAAGAGGTCACGATTTTGGAGCGGGGAGACCGTCTCGGTCGCAAACTTGCCGCGAGCGGCAACGGTCAGGGCAACGTCACCAATGTCAACATGGATGCCTCTCATTATTTTTCCGACGACCTTCGGCGCGTCGGGGCAGCGCTTTCGCGCTTCGGCTGTGCGGAGACGGTGCACTTCCTCTCCTCCATGGGGGGCATCTTTTTGCCCGATGCGCGCGGCCGCGTCTATCCCGCGGGGAGGCAGGCCTCGGCCATCGTCGACCTCTTCCGCCATGAACTTGCGCGCCTTGGCGTAAAGACTATTTTGGGCGCCCGCGTGCGGGACATCTCCTTTGCAGACGGCGCCACTTTGACTTTCGACACGGGTACCATGTCCGCGGACAAGGTGATCTTATGCGCGGGAGGAAAGGCCGCGGAGCACTTTGGAACGGACGGCACGGCCTATGCGCTCGCACAAAAATTCGGGCACACGGTGACGCCTCTTCGCCCCGCTCTCGTCAAGCTCAAGAGCGATCCTGCGCTCATCAAGGGGTTAAAGGGGATCCGCGTCGACGGGGCGCTGTCCGTTCTGCGCGGCGGAAAATGTATCCGCACCGTTCGTGGGGACATCCTGTTTACGGAGAACGGCGTCTCCGGCGATGCCGTGTTCCGCGCGTCGTCGTATGCCGAGAAAGGGGACATTCTCGAACTCGACTTTCTCCCCTCCGTCTCGGAGGAAGCGCTGCTTTCCGCGCTCGAAGTGGGGCGAGAAGAGCCGCTTCTCTGCATCGTGCCCAACGGCCTTGGGCGGCTTCTCATGCGCCGCACTTCGGACATGGGTGCCCTGTCTCATCTCGTGAAGCACTTCATGTTGCCCGTATATGGCGATTGCGGATTCCGCGAAGCACAGGTGACCAAGGGCGGGATCCCATTCTCGGAGACGACGGAGCACATGGAGAGCAAACTGAGAAGCGGGCTGTTTTTTGCGGGCGAGATCTTAAACGTGGACGGCGAGTGCGGGGGCTACAATCTGCAATGGGCCTTTACCTCTGCATTTCTCGCCTCCGAGGGGGTGAGGCAATGCTGAAATTCACCGCAAAGCTCTGTCCCGGCGAGAGCGAAAAATCGCTCCTTGCCCTGTGCGAAAAAAAACTCGGTGCGCCCGTCAAATACTTCCGCATCCTGAAAAAATCCTTGGATGCGCGCGATAAAAGGGAGATCCGCTGGGTCTATTCGGTGGAGTGCGACGAGCGTCCACAACGGGAGCAAATTCCGGAGTATAGGCAAATCGAGGGTACCATGCCCAAGGTCTGCATTGCGGGAGCGGGCCCTGCCGGTCTGTTTTGCGCTCTCCGTCTCTTAAAACACGGCATCCGTCCCGTGGTGTTGGAACGGGGGAGATGCGTGGAGGAGCGGGTGGCCTGTGTGGAAAAATTTTTGAAAGAAGGGACATTCGATCCCGCCTCGAATGTGCAGTTCGGCGAGGGCGGCGCGGGGACGTTTTCAGACGGCAAGCTCAACACCCAGACCAACAGCGTCTATCATCAGGATGTCTTGCGCACGTTTGTCGCATTCGGCGCTCCCGCGGAGATCGAATATCTCGGGAAACCGCATATCGGCACAGACAAATTGCGCGCCGTGATCGCGGCGATGCGGCAATCTATCCTCGACAACGGCGGCGAGGTGCGCTTTTCCGCTCGGCTGACGGACATCGGGCTCAGAGACGGGCGGTTGAATGCCGTCTATGTGAACGGTGTGCGGGAGGAGGCCGATGCCCTCGTGCTCGCCATCGGCCACAGCGCGCGCGATACATTTGAGATGCTGTTGGGGCGGGGCGTCAGAATGGAGCAGAAAGAGTTCGCCGCAGGTGTCCGCGTGGAGCACTTGCAGGAGGAGATCGGTTCGGCGCAATATGGCGCGGCCTACCGTCTGCTCCCGCCCGCCGACTATAAGCTGGTTTCCCATGCGGCGGATCGGGCCGTGTTCACCTTTTGCATGTGTCCCGGGGGCGTGGTCATCCCCGCGGCCTCCGAGGAGGGCGGCGTGGTCACGAACGGGATGAGCAACTTTGCCCGTGACGGCGTCAACGCCAATTCTGCCCTCGTGGTGCAGGTGAAGCGGGAGGATTTTGCGAGCACGCATCCCCTTGCGGGCGTGGAATTTCAAAGAAAAATGGAACGCGCGGCCTTTTTGGCGGGCGGGGGTGCCTACCGTGCTCCCGTGCAGCGCGTGGGGGACTTTTTGGCAGGAGAAAACAGCACAGCGTTCGGAAGCGTCTTGCCGACGTACGGGCGCGGCACGAACTTTGCCCCCGTCGAAAGCTACCTGCCCGTGCCGCTCTCCTTGGCGTTGCGGCTGGCTCTTCCGGACATGGAGAGGCGGCTCAAAGGCTTTTCCTCCCCCGATGCGCTGCTCACGGGCGTGGAATCGCGGACGAGCTCTCCCGTTCGGATACTTCGCGGAGGAAATTTTGAGGCCGACGGCATTGCGGGGCTCTATCCTTGCGGCGAGGGATGCGGCTATGCGGGAGGGATCATGTCCGCGGCGGCCGACGGCATTCGCATTGCCGAAGCCATTGCGGGGAAGTATTGAACAAGCCGCGGGAAGTGTTGAACAACCCTTAGTTTTTATGGGATTTTAATTTGCTTTTCACAGGGTTTTCACGTTGAAGAATTAGAATGAAGTCACAAAAGCAAAAGGCAGATTACTCTCCAAGATTTTTTCATATTCTCTCAGGAAAACGCCGCCCCGCAAGGGACGGCGCTTTCCTGTGAGCAAAGCCGTGCAGTTTTACCCGTATACGCAAAGCAGTGCAGATTTTCCCCGTATGCGCAAAGCAGTGCAGATTTTTCACGTATGCGGAAAGTCCTGCATATTTTTCCCGACTTTTTTTGAATTTCTCTTGCATCGGGCAAAAATCTATGGTAAAATTATGGAAAACAAAATAGGGGGGAAAACATGAACAAAAAGAAAATTGCTGCAATTGCGTTGAGTTCCGTGCTCGCGTTCTCCACGCTTGCGATGTTTGCGGGATGCGGAGGGAACGGCGGCGAAGCGCTCGTCTCGCGCGTCTGTTACGACAACCTTCCCAACGACGGGATCTCCATACCCGATTCCGCCACGCACCTCAGCGTGAAAGGGATCGCGTCTTACAAGGAATACACGACCGCGGGCAGAGGCGCAGCGGCGGGCACGGTCGCCAAGGTGGATGGCTCCACCGTGACCGCGGTGGGCAAGGGATACGTCATCCTGACGCTCGATGACGGCAAGACCATGCGCGTGGATGTCGAGCCCGCATACGTCACCGATCCCGACAACGAATACAAGGCGGGCGACGATGCGCAGTCGTCCAAACTGCTCGGCGGCACCCACGATCCCTCCCTCATCGAAGTGGAAGAGAACGGGCAGCCCGCTTACTACATCTTCTCCACGGGCTGGAACTATGGCAACGAGATCAGAAAGTCCACCGACCTCATCCATTGGGACTACCTCGGCAAGGCGACGAGCGCTTCCACCAAGCTCGATAAGATCGAGGCATGGGAGCAGGAGAGCAACAGCACCATCCAGTGGTGGGCGCCCGACATCGTGCCCGCACACGGCGGCGGCTATTGGCTGTATACCTGCTGTGTCTCCAACAGCAAGACCCACCAGACCTCTTTCGGCACCTGCTCCTTGGCGTGCATCGTGCTTTTCCATTCGGACACGCTCCAACCCAACAGCTTTGAGTATCAGGGCGTCTTGATGCAGTCGGCCATCCCCGGCTCAGGCGGCGAGAGCACCATCAACATCAACTCCATCGACCCGCAGATCATCTATTCTCCCGACGGCAGAATGTTTATGGCATACGGCTCCTTCGGAACGGGCAATTGGATGTTGGAGCTGGATCCCACGACGGGTCTCCGGAAAGATAACTTCTACAAGGGCGGCGCCAATGCCGATTTCCTCACGCCCGAACAGGTGCGCGAGTATCGCACTGCCGTCTGCAATGCCAACCTCTATTACAACGAATTCTCCGAGAACGGTGAGTTTGTCAACGAATATTACGGGCACCTCATCTCCCTCAACAACATGGAGGCCCCTGTCATCGCCCGCCACGACAACGTGACCATGACGGACGAGAACGGCAAGCAGATCGCAGGGCCCAAGACGTATTACTACTCCATGCACTCCTACAACGGTCTCGCCGAGCACTATCAGATGTGGGGCGGCAGATCGGAGGACGTGTTTGGGACCTACCGCTCCGTGTGCGGCACCGCCGAGAGCTATGGCATCGTGAGCAACTCCACCCCCGGCGCTTCCAACAACTTCGGGAATAAATATACCGGCCGCTTTACATGGGCAGATAAGACGAGCAACAACATCGATATCATCTTGCCCGGCCACAACGACCTGTTCACCAACAGCGTCGGCACCAACCTCGCGGCCTACATCACCCGTTCGCCCGCCTATGGCACCCAGTCGACGGGCAGCTATGACGGCGGCTTTGTCTCGCAGGTGCACCAGTACTATCTCAACAGCCTCGGGCACATCGTCATCAATCCCAACCGCTATGGCGGCGAGGTCAACCGTGCCGTCTCCGAGCAGGAGCTCTTCCAATACACCGAGGACCGCACTTTCAAAATGGTCGTGCTTGCCAACGACGACGATCCGAAAACCTCCGTGGAGGTCAAGCTCGAAGAGGGCGGCAAGGTGACGAGCGAGGGCGACGAGATCGGCACGTGGAAGATGTATGGCGA
>CANQJF010000039.1 GCA_947624225.1 uncultured Clostridia bacterium | reverse complement strand
ACGAAAGAACCTAAATCAAACACTTGCGTGTTCAATTTAGGCTCTTCGTGGTTGAGGTGACGTGACTTGAACACGCGGCCTTTTGGTCTCTTCGTCGCCGTGGGCTGCACTTTGAGCCCTTTGTGCAAGCGCAAAGGGCAAGTTCGCTCCGCCGCGGCTCCTCTTCCCAAAAAATCTTGCAAGCAATCTTTTTTGGGAGCCCTGTTTCTTTTCTTGCTTAGGGACTACAAGAGCCCGCAGCCAAACCGTGTCGCATGCAACAAAAAAGGCAGTCCCAAGACTGCCATTTTTGTTGGTTGAGGTGACGTGACTTGAACACGCGACCTCTTGGTCCCTAACCAAGCGCGCTACCAAACTGCGCTACACCTCAATGTATGCCGTTGCCGTTTTGCCCCACCGAAATTTACGGATAAACAAAAGCATATCCTATTATATCGATTATTCCGAAAGTGTCAAGCGTTTTCTATGTCTCAAAGCAAAAAAAATTATTTTTGATTGGTTTTATTTCATTGTGCCTCGCCGGTGGATTCGATGAGTTCGCAATCGTGCAGCGTGGGATTGAATGTGATCTCGCTCGGATAGACAAAACTCTCGTCGAGTTCGAATTTTTCGGGGAGCGCGGAGGGGGCATACCCCGTGATCTTTTTAAAAATGCGGTTGAAATTTCGGATGGTCCCAAAGCCGCACAGATCGGCGATCTCGGTCATGGTTAGGTCGTTTTTGCTCTTGATGAGAGAAATTGCCTCTTTCGTGCGCACATACGAGAGGTATGAGCCGAAAGGGATCCCCGCCGTTTTATGGAAATAGCGCGAAAAATACGCCTCACTCATCCCCATGAATGTCACCGCGTCCGTAAAGGTGTAATAACGGATCTTGGCGGAGATCTCCCCGAGGAGATCGATGAAGCGCTTCGCCGTCTCATCCTCCGTCTTGCGCGGTTGAAGTTTTTCCTTTCTGTAAATGCGTGACATCAAGGAGATGATGATCCCGGCCGCCTCGCCTCCGAAGAAAGGCTCCTGTGCCAGCAAAATGTCCCTCAATTTTGCATAGATGTCCGGGATGGGGTAGTGCCCCTCCAACTTGGAGGACGCAAGGCACAACTCCCCGACATAAGGTTTTAAGATCTCATAGTCGAAAATGATTACGATGAGCACGGTTTCCGGGTCCCGCGCCTGCATGTAGTGCACCTGCCCGCTGTCCACATAGAGCATCTCTCCGTCCGAGAGGGAATGGTTCTTGCCGTTGCAAAAGATGTCGATGCTGCCGTGCTCGACATATAAAAGTTCGCAGTCCGAATGCCAATGGATGAGGTTGTGGGAGTTCTTATATTTGCCCACCCACACCTTGACATGCTTTGCATATTCCCAAACCTGACGTTGCGCGATCATGCTTCGATTATACAACACATTCGCTCTGCTGTCAAGTAAGATGTCATTAAATGTCCAGGATCAAACAATAAAATACTTGCGGGGCCGCCTTATGTATGCTAAAATAAATTTGTAAACCGCAGATATGCGGTGCACACAGCAACGCCTATTCATTCCCCCCCTTATAGAATCGAACGGCGAGGCGGCGTAAGCTGCTTCGTCGTTCGATGTTTTTTACGGAGGCTGTTATGGTATTTTCCGCAATCGACAAACTCATCGGGTATGCCGAGACAAATCTTGCGTTGCCCGCACGGGATAAGTTGTACGCGCGCAACACCATCCTCATGCTTCTCGGCGCAGAGGGCTATGAGGAGAGCAAGGCGGAGTATGCGGGCGAATCCCTCCCGGAATTGTTGGATGAATTGATTGCTCTTGCGCTAAGGGAGGGCCTCATCACGGAGGAGGAGACCGAGCGCATGGCCGACGCGGTGATGGGCGCATTGATGCTGCCGCCGTCCGCCGTCGAGGAAAAATTTTCGGAAATCTATGAACGTTCTCCCGCCGCGGCGACGGAGTGGCTGTATGATTACTCTGTCAAAGCGGGCTATGTCAAGAAAGAGAAGCTGGACCAAAATCCCCGCTTCACGGCAAAGAACGGGCTCATCGTGACCATCAATAAGGCCAAGCCCGAATTCCGCGACCCCAAGAAAGCGGTGAGCGGGAACAGTGTGAAAGGGGGCTACCCCAAGTGCTCGATCTGCCGTGAAAACGAGGGCTATTTCGGGCGGGCCAAGCGCACGCTCCGCACAGTCTCCGTGACGTTCGGGGACGAGAAGTGGTTTTGGCAGTTTTCGCCGTACGGCTACTTCCTCCAACACGGCATTGCCGTCAACACGCGGCATATCCCCATGCACGTGGACGAGGAGACGTTTTTCCGCCTCATGGATTTTGTGGACAGCTTCCCGCATTACTTTATCGGCTGCAATGCCCCGCTTCCGCGCATCGGCGGGAGCGTCCTTGCGCACGACCACTTTCAGGGCGGTGGGGAGCGGCTTCCGCTCTTCCAAGTGCCCACGAAGAATAAACTTTTCTTTGACGGATATCACGCTTGGGTGGGGGTGCTCGATTGGTACGGGACGGCCGTCCGCGTCACGGGGCACGACCGCGCCGAGGTGGCCGCGCTGTCGGAGATCATCCGCAGCGGCTGGGTCTCTTACCGCGACGAAGCGCGCGGGCTCATCCCCTTTGACAGCGAAGGGGTACACCATGCCGTGAGTCCGACCGTCATAAAGACGCAAAACGGGTATGAGATGAACCTCATCCTCCGGAGCAACATCACCTCCGAACAATATCCCGACGGCGTCTTTCACGCGCACCCGGAATACCATATCATCAAGAAAGAATCCATCGGCCTGATCGAGGCGCAGGGGCTGTTCATCCTCCCGGGGCGCCTCGTAGAACAATTGGAACGGGTAAAGGATGCACTGCTGAGCGGCGCGTTGCCCGAGGAACTCTCCGAGTTCGGGCTCGTCTATGACGAGATCGCCGCAAAGGGGAAGGTCAAGGACAGAGCATCCGCCGACGAGGCGATGCGGGAGGAGCTCGCAAGCATCTGTGAGCGCATCCTCTGCAACACGGCCGTGTTCGAATCGCACGGGCAAACATCGAAATTCTTAAAGGAGTTGGGATTCCATGAATGACACAGGCTATCTCTATCGGGTCTCCGCGGCCGGCCGCGTCAATCTCATCGGCGAGCATGTCGATTATTGCGGCGGCAAAGTCATGCCTTGCGCGCTCGGGCTCAAAAACACCGTCTATGTCCGTCCCAACGGCTCAGACTTCATCCGTCTCTCCTGGTCCGATCTTCCCGATGAGGTCACCCTCGATATCAATCAATTGAATTCATACCGTTCGCTCAAACATGCGCGGTATCACGCGGGCTGTGCGGCGCTTTGGAAGCAAGCTGGCCACCGCGTGGTGGGGTGCGATCTCTACATGGAGTGCACCGTGCCTTTCGGGAGCGGGCTCTCCTCCTCGGCTGCCATCGAGGTCTCAACCATCGTCGCGCTTGCCATGGCCGCCGGTGAGGCGTATGACCCCGTCGAGGTGGCTCTTGTCGCGCAGCGGGCGGAGCATGAATATGCGGGCGTCAATTGCGGGATCATGGATCAGTTTGTTTCCGCCAACGGGAAAGCGGGCTGTGCGCTCCTGCTCGATTGCAACACGCTCGCGCATGAGTACATCCCCGTGGAATTGGGGGACTGCATGCTGATCATTGCCGACTGCAAAAAGCCGCACGATCTGGTGGAGAGCAAGTATAATGAACGGCGGGAAGAGGTCGAATTGGCGCTCAAACTGTTGCAAAAGCGCCTGCCGCATGTGAACTGCCTCGCCGATGTCAAGCCATACGAGCTCGAAGAGTATAAACTGCTCTTGCCGCCCGTCATCCAAAGGCGCGCCAAACATGTCGTGGAGGAGTGCGAGCGCGTGCGGCTGGCCGCAACGGCGATGCGTGCGGGGAACATGTCCGCGTTCGGGCAGCTTTTGTCGGCGTCGCACAGGTCTCTCTCCCAACTCTATGAGGTGACGGGAAAGGAGCTCGACGCCCTTGCCGCGGCAGCACAGGTGCACCGCGGATGCCTCGGTTCCCGCATGACGGGCGCGGGCTTTGGCGGCTGCACCGTCTCCTTGGTGAAGCGCAGCGAGGAGGAGGACTTCAAGGCGCACGTGGCCGCGGAGTACTTCGAAAAGACGGGATATCATCCCGCGTTTTACGTCGCCGATCTCGCTGACGGCATTATAGTGGAGAAACTTTAAAGTCATGACGGCCGCGGAGAGAACGCGGCGTAATTCTTTGAATGGAGGTCATTTTATGCAAGTACTCGTCACCGGCGGAGCGGGCTATATCGGCTCGCATACCGTACTCGAATTGTTGGAGAGGGGACACGACGTCATTGTCGTGGATAACCTTTCCAACTCTGTCCGCGAGGCAATCGACCGCGTCGAGCGGCTCACGGGGCGCAAGGTCATCTTTTATGAGAACGATGTGCGTGACCGCGCCGCAATGGAGCTCATCTTCACCGCGCACAGCATTGATTGGGTCATCCATTTTGCGGGACTCAAATGCGTGCCCGAGAGCGTCAAGAAGCCCGTGGAATACTATGATAATAATTTGAATTCTACCATTGTCTTGCTTGAAACCATGCAAAAATTCGGTGTCAAGAGAATTGTATTTTCATCGTCGGCAACGGTGTACGGCGACCCCGCGGAGCTGCCTTTGCGTGAAACGTCACCGCTCAATCCGCCGACCAATCCATACGGCGCCACCAAGGTCATGCAGGAAAACATCCTCAAAGATGTCTACACCTCCGATGGGGAATGGACAGTGGCCCTCCTTCGCTACTTCAATCCCATTGGCGCGCACGAGAGCGGCATGATCGGGGAGGACCCCAAGGGCATCCCCAACAATTTGATGCCGTATGTGGCGCAGGTCGCGAGCGGGAAGTTGGAGAAAGTGAACGTATTCGGCACAGATTATCCCACGCCGGACGGAACGGGCGTGCGGGATTACATCCACGTGGTCGATCTTGCGCGGGGGCATTTAGCCGCCATCGAGAAACTGACAGAGCCCGGGGTGTATACCTACAATCTCGGGACGGGCGTCGGATACAGCGTTCTCGAAGTGATCGAGGCCTTTTCCGAGGCATGCGGGCGAAAACTTCCGTATGTCGTCGGTCCCCGCCGCGCGGGCGACATTGCAACGTGCTATGCCTCCGCGGAGAAAGCCGAGCGCGAGCTCGGTTGGAGGGCGGAATACGACATCAAGCGCATGTGCCGCGACCATTGGAATTGGCAGAAGAATAATCCGAACGGATATGAAAAATGAGCCCACATCTCGGACATGGGTGGGGGACATCATGTGAAGATGCCCTTCACGCAGTGTCGTGGGGTTTGAGGAGCACACGATGACGGAAGAGGCGTTCAACGCGTTTTTGCACTTTGAAACGGAGGGGCGGGCGCAAGAGATTTGCCCGTACGGCGAGGGACACATCAATGTGACCTACCTCGTCACGACGCCCACGCGCCGCTACATTCTCCAACGCATGAATACGCGCGTCTTTCCCGATTCGGACAGTTTGATGCAAAATATTTGTGCCGTCACAGAACATCTCCGCGCCAAGGGCGCGGAGACGTTGCATGTTGTCCCGACGAAGTCCGCCGAGCCCTATTGGAGGGGCGAGCATAATTGGCGTGTCTATGATTTTATCGAGGGGACGGTGACCTATCAAACGTCGCCGAACATGGAGGTCTTTCGCAATTCGGGGCGGGCATTCGGGGAATTCCAAAATCTGCTCGCCGATTTCGATGCGTCCCGTCTCACGGAAGTCATCCCGCATTTTCACGATACGCCGCGCCGCTATGCGGATTTTCTTGCGGCGCTCTCCTCCGATGTGTGCGGGCGAAGTGCGGCCTGTGCGGAAGAGATCGCCTTTTTGCGGGCGCATGAGGGAACGTATGGCCGCATTGCCGAGGCATTGGCGCGGGGGGAGCTTCCTCTTCGCGTGACGCACAACGATACCAAGCTGAACAACATTTTGATGGATGCGCATTCGGATGCGGCGCGCGCGGTGATCGATTTGGACACCGTGATGCCCGGCTCGCTGCTATACGACTTTGGGGATTCGATTCGTTTCGGTGCCTCGACGGCCGCGGAGGACGAGCGGGATCTGAGGAAAGTGCACTTTTCCATGCCGCTTTTTGAGGCGTATGCGGAGGGATATTGTGCCGCCGTAAAGGGGAGTATCTCCGAGCCCGAACGGCAGCTGCTGCCATATAGTGCCTATTTGATGACGGTGGAGTGCGGGATGCGTTTTCTAACGGATTTCCTTGCGGGGGATCAATACTTTCTGACGAAGTATGAGGATCACAATTTGGTGCGTGCGCGGACGCAATTGAAGTTGGCGGGGGAGATGGAGCGCTGTTACAAGGAGATGGGGGAAGCGGTCAAAAGCAGGATGCAGTGAAAATTTTCGCGGAAAGCCCATAAAAACGGTTGCAATTTCCGAGGAATTCATGTAAAATAAACATGATCCGATGCAGAGATGGCGGAGCGGCTGAACGCGCACGATTCGAAATCGTGTTATGCAGGAATGTATACAAGGGTTCAAATCCCTTTCTCTGCGCCAAGACAAGGGACGGGCGATTGCGCCCGTCCCTTATCTTGTGGTTATAGATACAGAAAGGGATTTGAGGGGAGGCAAGCCATGCCCATGCACTTGTCGCCCCTGGAAGGGGAGATGTCACGAAGTGACAGAGGGGTTATTTCCCAAGCATGATTAAACCCTGAGGAGGTGAGGGACCCACTCCTTCAGGGGTGGCAAGAAAAAGAACCCGTTTATGGGTAGCAAGTATGCCAAAATCACTTTTTGACCGCTTGATTTTCATGTTGGTTTATGGTATAATCATAATACTGATAAACAGGAATTTAGCGGAGTTTATATTTATGAAAAGAAAGTTAGAAGTCAAAGGAACAATTATTATTGGCGACCCTTGTGAATTAGTTAAATCAGAAGAAGATTGGCAACTGTGTAAATGGGGCGAACATTTAGAAAAGATTGGTTTGAAAAACTTTCTATATGTTGAATTTGAAGAAGATGCGCCTAACATTGTAGATAGTAATGGCAATATAAATTGGGAAGTTTTTGTACCGATTCGGCTGTAATCGTTGTCTTATTATTGGATGATTTATTAAATTACAATCCTAATTTTAATGAACATATTGCTTATCCGCAAAATTGGACTATCATTAAAGACTTTTGTGGAACGGTAAAACCCAAGACGATAGCAGGTATAAAACACATAATTGGCGAAGGCAATATTTCATTTCATACTGTTTTCGAAGAAGAATAATTAAACTTCAATATAGCGGAATACAAGGAAGGCGAGGGCTTTTTCCGTCCTTGCTTTCTTCTCATGATTCAAAGCCCTTTATTGTTTCTCGTAGAAGATTGGAAAATCCGTCCGAGGCGACATAGTGCAATCGAGTTGTGGGAAATACGGACATGATTTCATCAATATCTTCCTTGCGAACAAGCTCGAATAAATCCTTTGGTTCCGATTTCGCGGCGAATGTTTCGCCATTCAGCATACCATTTTTGATATAATCGGCAACATTGAACTTTTTTCGCTGAAATCCCTCATCAATTAAACTGCCGTCAGAAATTGATTCCGTTTGTCCAAAGTCCGTCGCCCCAATAGGGTGTACGGAGCGTTTCGCTATATGTTTCCTCGTTATATTCATATCTCCTTACATAGACCGACCACAGTCCGATATTGTCCTCGTCGGCGGTATCCTGTGAACACCATCTGAAAGCAAAATCATACGAATGCTTGGTCGTGACTTCATTGTGCCCGAAGTTATGAAAGATTACTTTTTCGCCCTTGTCCCTCGAACTTTGAAATTCCGAGTCTTTCCAATTGCCGTACCAATATTCACCCTCATAGTATAAGAGCAACGCGTCGAGGCTTTCGTCGAAATGATCTATTCCGGCAATCGCATTTGCGGCAAACAGCGATTTCACCCCGCTTCTGTCTCTCTCTTGGAGAGATTTAAAAAACAAATCATAGTAATACTCCGAAGAAATCACCCCCACATGAATGCCCGTTGCCCAATCCGAACCGACATAGCAATATTGTTCGTGATCGCCGGGCGAATCTTCCGATCTCATGACGTCGAGCGACCATATGCCCTCGTTCCCTTGATCGGTATCGTCGCGGATAGACCAAAAAATTGTAAAGTAATAAGTATCGGCAGTCGTATATACCACATTCCGGATCAAAAAATATTCTTTTACCGTGCCGTAGTCGCTATCCTTCATAGAACCGGGCGTACTGTTGGGATGGGAAACAAATTCCCCCTCGTAATAGTCGAAGAGTTCTTGAATGCTCTCGTCTAAATCGTCAATATCCGCAAGTTTGTTGGGCGCGAACAACGCCTTGACGCCCTCGCTGTCCAGTCGATGAGAGAATCCAACTTCTTGGCAGCTAAGGAGGTATCACTGTCATAGATGAATCCGCCCGATCCACCGCAGCCGACCATCAAAATCGAAAGCGTTATTGATAAAACGAGCGCAACCAGTGAGATTGAAATTCTTTTTACCGACGATCCCGCTTTGTGTAAATTCCTGTTTTTCATAGTAAGATTATAGCATAGAACAAAAAACAATTCAAGTCCGAGCGGAGCAAAAAGCAAATTTTGCGTTAATTCAAACAGGCGCGCCGAAACAAAAGGGTGAGCTTCGTAAGCGATTTGTCATACTGCAAGCGCCCCGAGGGGAGGGCCGCAATTTCATGCTTTTCTGTTGTTATGATCGTGTGTTGAAGCGAAAAGTCGAGTATCTGAAAATAGATTCAGAAAGTGGCTTGTAGACTTATGTCTACATGCGTCTATTCTCACGGATAAAGCATCTTTTCATGGGGTTTTGGGGACGTATTCGGGGGCGGTTTGCAATCACACATTTTTATACGAAAAAATTGCAAGATTTTGTTGACATTTTGTCATAGATTTGATAGAATGTTGTCATAGATTTTTATGATACTTGTAATATCTCGACGTGATAGTGTCTTTCATTGCGCGGGAGAGGAGAAGAAACATGAAGCAATCGGAAAGCGGAAAGCATGAGAGCAACAACGAGCGCCGTCCGCGTGCCGCAAAAAATAGAAAAGAAAATTTGCGTGCCAAAAAGCGGATGTCCCGCAAGTCCAAGGTGATCGTAACGCTCAGTGTGGTGCTTGTTCTCGCGCTCGGGGTGTGCGTCATCGGATCGTTCTTTTTCGGGGATGCGAAACGAAATTCCGTCGACCTCAGCTATGGCTCTCCCTCCGTCCCCGTGGAGGAGGGGGAGGTATATTCTCTCTCGGGCGGCTATGCTCCCGTCGACGTCTTTGCCCGCCTCAATTGGAAATTCTCTCAGCAATCCCTTTGGTATGCAGAAATGCACGGCACCGTGGATACAGTCATCCAGCAATCGATTACAACATACAAGCAATACGAGAACGGCACCCTCATTTCCGCCGACCTCACGGAGAGTTCGCTCATCCAAAGTGCGAGCCAATTTTGTTACCTGAAAGAAAAAGACAGAGTGATCTGGCGGAAACCCGTCTCCAAAAATTACGACGGTCTGAACACCGAATGGCAGACGGGCGAGCCCTACAACATCATGACGATCGGCGGCGAACACGGATTCAAAGCGATGAACGGTCTGCCCGCTTACGAACTGAGCGTCTATGTCATCGCGGAGGACACCGTGGCAAGTGCGAGCCCCGTCACGGCGACGGAGGACGGCAGA
Source organism: uncultured Clostridia bacterium (assembly GCA_947624225.1). Classification (GTDB taxonomy): domain Bacteria; phylum Bacillota; class Clostridia; order Christensenellales; family Borkfalkiaceae; genus Gallimonas. The sequence continues at coordinate 4,912 of CANQJF010000039.1, read as the reverse complement.
TTCAAGATCACTTACGATTTAAAGCCCGATACATGGCAGGAAGAAGTGGACGGCACGCTCATCACAAAGGGTACGACCGCCTATTACATCAACCAGATGATCTTCACGGGCGGGCTCACCACGCCGCCCGAGTTCAATGCCATCTCCGTCACGTTTACCTTTGACGAGAATTGGCAGGTATTTCAGACAGATATCGAGGAAAAATACTCGGCGAAATACGGTCCCATTGCGGCTCCCTGTGTCTCCACTTCCACGACGAAATACGAATATAACACCGAAAAGGCACATTCAGATGCATACGAGGAGTATTTCTATCAATATGCCGAAGGGGAAGTGAGCAACGGGCAGGTCGAAAAAGAGATCACGGCGCTTGATTGCCTTGCCGAGGGCTTTGGAAGCGTGCTCACCGAGCCGACCGTTCTCAACCTCGATCTCGCGGTCGGCGATACGTCTTACCACGGAATCGTCGATCTCGATCTCAGCAAAACAGATTTTACCGCATTCGATCTCTCCGAGCTCACCGCAAAGGTCAAGCTCGGCGCCCTGTCGCTCTGGGTGGAGCGGGGCAACGCCTATCTCAATTACGGCGGCTTGAAGCTTTCGTTAAAAATTGACGAGTTGATCGCGCTCGTAGAAGATCTCACGGCGGAAGAAAGTGAAGCACAGGCGATGAAAGTCGCCGCACAGGCGGAAGAGGAAGGAGAGGAAGAAGAAGGGGATATTCTCTCCGCACTCGCGGAAGGCGAATTTACGCTTGCGGACGGAAAGGCCGAGCTCCATTCCCTGCTGCCTCTTCTCGGGCTGAACATTCCCGTCGATTTTTACTTTACCGTCGGCGAGAAGCATGAGATCGCGGTCGAGAAAGTTACCGCAGACATTTCCGTCGGCGACTCTTTCGAGGCTAGCGCACAGGTGGGTTTCGGGGAAGAACATCTTCCCGGTCTGAGCGCCTCGGAAAAGGCGGAATTTGCCCCGTTCATGCCCTATGTGAACGAGTTGATAGGGCTCTTCTCCGAGGATGTTTTGCATGCGGATATTTCCTATAAGAGCCAAAAAGTTGCCGTGTCGGGCGGACTCGATCTCCGTCTTAACGAGCTTGCGCTCGCGGGCGAACTGCAAGTGGACGCCTCATTAGAGGGCGTTGAATTCTCCAAGAAGATCAGGCTGTCTTATACGGACGGCATACTCTATCTCGATCTCGACGGCATAAAGGTTCAGGCAGCGGTGGAAGAGGGCATCGCGTTGCTCGAACAATATATTGCATTGCCCGATACGAGCGCGCTTTCCGGGTTTGATCTCGGCGCGCTCGTAAATTTCTTGTTTTCGGATGATTTTGCCACCCTCTTCTCATCGTCGGAAGAGAACGGGTTGCGCCTTGCCGTCAAGGGCAGTGAGTTGCTCTCTGCATTCGGGGTCGATTTCGCCCTCGGCGATGTGACGATTTTGGTTGGAGACAAAATGCTTTCCGCAACCGCGCTCGGCGCGGAGATCGGGCTAACGGCGGGAACGGATGTCGCGCTCGACACGGCAGGCTACACGCCGATCCTGCCCTATGCCAATACGATTGCAACGCTAATCGAGAGCGGCTATCTCAGCGCGGATGTCTCTTACACCTCGGGCAAACTTACCGTTACGGGCAAAATAGACCTTGCGCTTGAAGCTCTTGAAGTGCAGGGGACGCTCACGCTCACTTACGGGGGAGCGAGCCAAAAGATCAACATTATTTACGGAGACAACGTCGTCTATCTCGAATTGGGCGGCATGAAGATCCGTGCGAACGTAAACGACGCGGTGGCGCTCATCGGGCAGTTTATCGATCTTCCCAAGGGGGAGACCCAAGAAAAGGATCTCATCGAGAAGTTGCTGTCTTTGGACTTCAAAGATGTATTTACTCTCAGGGAGGAAAATAACACGCTTTCGCTTGCCATTGCGGGCACGGAGTTGCTAAAAGAGCTGGGAGTAGAGTTCAACCTTGGCACGGTCACGCTTTCCGTAGATAGCACGAGTATAAAGGTGGAAGCGCTCGGCGCGAAGATCACGGTCAAGGCTTGCGATCCGTTCACCGTAGAGCCCAAGGGCTACATAGACATAGTCCAATACGCCAATACGATTGCGACGCTAATCGAGAGCGGCTATCTCAGCGCGGATGTCTCTTACACCTCGGGCAAACTTACCGTTACGGGGCAGATAGATCTTGCGCTTGAAACGCTTAAAGTGCAGGGCAACCTCACGCTCACTTACGGAGGAGCGAGCCAAGACATCCATATCATCTATGGCACGAACATCGTCTATCTCGAAATAGGTGGCATGAAGATCTCCGCGAACGTAAACGACGCGGTGGCGCTCATCGGGCAGTTTATCGATCTTCCCAAAAGAGATACCCAAGAGAGAGATCTCATCGAAGATTTGCTGTCTTTGGACTTCAAAGATGTATTTACTCTCACGGAGGAAAATAACACGCTTTCGCTTGCCATTGCGGGCACGGAGTTGCTAAACGCACTCGGCGTGGAGTTCAACCTCGGCACGGTCACGCTTTCCGTAGATAGCACGAGTGTAAAGGTGGAAGCGCTCGGCACAGTGATCACGGTCAAGGCGGGCAAGTCGTTTGAAACGACCACGGATAACTACATTGACATCGTTGCATACGCCAATACAATTGCGAAGATGATCGAGCGCGGCTATCTCAGCGCGGATGTCTCTTACAATACGGATAAACTTAACATTTCGGGTAAGATAGATCTTGCACTTGAATCGCTCAAAGTGCAGGGGACGCTCACGCTCACTTACGGGGGAGCGAGCCAAAAGATCAACATCATCTATGGCACGAACGTCGTCTATCTCGAATTGGGCGGCATGAAGATTCGTGCGAACGTAAACGACGCGGTAACACTCATCGGGCAGTTTATAAATCTTCCCACAGGGGAGACCCAAGAAAAAGATCTCATCGAAGAGCTGCTGTCTCTCGACTTCGAAAAGGTATTCAAGCTCACGGAGGGAAAGGACACGCTTTCGCTTGCCATTGCAGGCACGGAGTTGTTGCAGGCGCTCGGCGTGGAGTTCAACCTCGGAGCGGCGAAAGTAGAAATCACCAAGCTCGGGACGATCACCGTAGAGGCCTCGGACTTGGGCGCAATAATTACGATCTCGCAGGGCGAACCGTTTGAAACAAATACGGATAATTACATAGATATCGTTGAATATGCCAATTCGATTGCAACACTAATCAAGAATGGCTATCTCAGTGCGGATGTCACTTACACCTCGGGCGAACTTAACATTACGGGTAAAATAGACCTTGCGATTGAAAAACTCAAAGTGCAGGGGACGCTCACGCTCACTTACGGAGGAGCAAGCCAAGAGATCAAAGTTATTTACGGAGAGAACATCGTCTATCTCGAAATAGGCGGCATGAAGATCTCCGCGAACATAAACGACGCGGTAACACTCATCGGGCAGTTTATCGATCTTCCCAAGGGGGAGACCCAAGAAAAGGATCTCATCGAAAAGTTGCTGTCTCTCAACTTCGGCGAGGTATTTACTCTCACGGAGGAAAATAACACGCTTTCGCTTGCCATCATGGGCAACAAGCTCCTGAGCGCACTCGGTGTAGAGTTCGAACTCGGAGAGGCGAAAGTAGATATCACCAAGACCGGGACGATCACCGTAAAGGCCTTGGACTTGGGTGCAACAATTATTATCTCGCAGGGCACACAGTTCAACGTAGAAACCACGGGCTATATTGACATTGTCCAATACGCTAACACAATTGCGAAGATGATCGAGAGCGGGTATCTCAGTGCGGATGTCTCCTACAAGGCAGACAAACTCACCGTTACGGGGCAGATAGACCTTGCACTGAAAGCCCTCGAAGTGCAGGGGACGCTCACGTTCACTTACGGAACAGCGAAACAAGAGATAAAAGTCATTTACGGAGACAAAGTCGTCTATCTTGAATTGGGCGGCATGAAGATCTCCGCCGATGTCAATCAAGCGGTGGCACTCATCGGGCGGTTTATCGATCTTCCCAAGGGAGATACCCAAGAAAAAGATCTCATCGAAGATTTGCTGTCTTTGGACTTCAAAGATGTATTTACTCTCAGGGAGGAAAATAACACGCTTTCGCTTGCCATTGCAGGCACGGAGTTGTTGCAGGCGCTCGGCGTGGAGTTCAATCTCGGCACAGTCACGCTCTTGGTGGATAGCACCAGTGTAAAGGTGGAAGCGCTCGGCGCGAAGATCACAGTCAAGGCGGGCACGCAGTTCACCGCAGACACCACTGGCTACATAGACATCGTTGCATATGCCAACACAATTGCGACTCTAATCAAGGGTGGCTATCTCAGTGCGGATGTCTCTTACACTTCGGGCAAGCTCACCGTTTCGGGGCAGATAGACCTTGCGCTTGAAACCCTCGAAGTGCAGGGGACACTCACTCTTCAATACGGCGAAGCAGAACAACAGATCAACATCATTTACGGAGACAACGTCGTCTATCTCGAATTGGGCGGCATGAAGATTCGTGCGAACGTAAACGACACGGTAACACTCATCGGGGAGTTTATCGATCTTCCCAAGGGGGATACCCAAGAGAAAGATCTCATCGAAGATTTGCTTTCTCTCGACTTCGGCGAGGTATTCAAACTCTCGGAGGGAAATAACACGCTTTCGCTTGCCATCGCGGGCACGGAGTTGTTAAAAGAGCTGGGTGTAGAGTTCAACCTCGGAGCGGCGAAAGTAGAAATCACCAAGACCGGGACGATCACCGTAGAGGCCTTGGACTTGGGTGCAACAATTACGATCTCGCAGGGCACACAGTTCACCGCTGACATCACGGGCTATATTGACATCGTTGCATACGCCAACACGATTGCGAAGATGATCGAGAGCGGCTATCTCAGCGCGGATGTCTCTT
>CANQJF010000038.1 GCA_947624225.1 uncultured Clostridia bacterium | reverse complement strand
GTGTAGCTCAATCGGCAGAGCAGCTGATTTGTAATCAGCAGGTTGCAGGTTCAATTCCCGTCGCCGGCTCCACCGAAATGCACTTACAATTATATAAATCGGGTAGATTCCAGAGCGGCCAAATGGATCAGACTGTAAATCTGACGTCAATGACTTCGGTGGTTCGAATCCACCTCTGCCCACCAACATAAGGGACACCCTGCCGGGTGTCCCTTATGTTGTGGAACGGGGTACTCGGTTCGAACCACCGGTTCGCGCGAGCCTCCATAAGGAGGCGAAGCTTTGCCGAGGGACCCCTTGGGGGTTTCGGCAAAATCCACCTACGCTTTCGAGCGGTTCCCGTGAGAAAGTGTCTTTATTTTCGACGAAGCTATCGAGCGAAGCGAAGATAATCCACCTCTCGCGACGGAGGGGTTCCTACGACGTCGCGCAACAGGGTTTCGGCAAAATCCACCTCTGCCCTATTCGTTTTACATTATCAATGCCCACCACAAAAAGGGACTGACTTATGTCAGTCCCTTTTTGTGACGGTTGAGGTGGATCAGTGAACCACGTTGTGGTTCGCACGCCCGCGCGTCGGCGTAAACTTTCTGTTTGCGCTCTTCCCGCAAGCGGCCCACCAAAGTATGACGAAAGCGGACAACCGTCTGTCCGCTTTAATAAATTTCAAATAAATCGTTCGGAGTGATATCCAATCGCTTACAAAGGTATTCTATTTTTTCATAGTCAAGTTGTGTTTTCCCGGTTTCATAATTTGAATAATCGGGTTGATATTTGCCTAATTCCGATGCAAGCTGGGCTTGCGACAATCCTTTCGCCCGACGCGCCGATTTCAGGTTTTCTCCTACCTTTTTTGCAATATCCATAATATAATTATAGGAAAAAATTCTATAAAACACTTGACATATAGGTTTTTTCCCTATATAATGAGAATATCTTATTATATTAAGGGAGTACATGTTATGAGATGTTCAAGATGCGGTAGTACCAATATAACCATTGAAACCCAACCAACCTCCGGTTATAACTTTGCAGGAACGCTTTTTATTAACGCCAATAAAATATGTCATTGCATGGCGTGTGGAAAAATCGGTGATTCGTCTTCTGTGGCTATGGATTACGATACGGAGTACCTGGTTGAAGAGGCTCTCCGGCGCAATGATGTCGCAAAATTGCTAAACATCAAAAGAAAATATCGAAACTTCGAGTGGACACCTTATTGATATAATTTCGCACGGTTCTCGGTTGAACTTTCCATTTTTTTGCTGCTTCTGCAATTGTCATGATTATTCTCCCTGGGTTAGGGTACATTGTAAACTTGCAGTGTGATAATAATCAGATTATCTTACCAGATATTCCAAGGCCCAATACGAAAATGAAACCCAAAAAGGAAAGAAGCATTGATAAAGCAATTTTGAAAACTTTGGATGAATGCATGTATATTTCGTATGCTATCCTCGGTATTACCCAGGAACACTTTGCCGAGCGGCTAAAAGCAATGGAGAAAAGCGGCTGTATTTTCAAGCGAGACGAAAATTGCAATGATTACTCCACAAACATGAATTTCATTCTGAATGCCGAAAAAGCGTCAAAGCAATATCACATTCACTTAAATTTTGGAATTGCATTCAGTGCGGTTTCTCTATAACCAATTGTGAAGCATAGATTCGTTTTACATTCTCAATGCGCAACTAGCATAAGGGACACCCGACGGGGTGTCCCTTATGCTGTGGAATGGGTATTCGGCTTGAACCTGCAATTCGAAATGTTGTGGAAACCCTTTCGGCGCACAAGGACAGTGCGCCACTGTCTCACGCGGAGCGGGTGATGAGGCCACCTCATTCGCCTCACTTCGTTCGACACCTTCCCCAAAGGGGAAGGCAAGAGCTCGTGCACCGTTCCCCATGGAGGGGCAGGCGAACTTCGTTTGAGGGGATACACACGCCCTTAGTTCACAATAGAAACCTCGGGCGGACGGTATGACAGCGAGCCACAGGCCCTACCCCCAACGGGGGGAGGGGGCTCATAGCTTTCTTGCTTGCCTTAGCCCGAATTCATTTCGGGCGTGGGCGACCCAATTTGCCGAGCCCTGTCGGCTTGGTGTCCGTTGAAACGATTGAGAGACCAAAGTCGTTAAGACGTCAAAGCCCATTTCCGTCACGGAAATTTGTTTTCTGAACCCCATAAAAGCGTTCTGCCAAGGGGATACACTCATGCGGCAAGGGCATCGCCCTCGGTATGACAGCGAGCCACAGGCCCTACCCCATGGAGGGGGCAATAGAAAACATCCTCTCAGCTCTTTTTTGTGCGGATGACGTGGCCGCCGACGAGGGCGATCATCTTCACCGCTTCGAGCGAGAAGTCGTCCCCCTCCACGATGAGCGCCTTGGAGAGGCGTCCGCGCGCCAAAATCTTGACATAGGTCACCTTCTTCCCGAAGAAAGGCACGCGCTCCTTTAAGGCTTCGAGGGTCACCCGCTCGCCGCTCTCAAAATACTCCCCGAGCGTGTCGACATTGACGATGCCAGACTTCGTCTTGTCCGCAACGCGCACGCTCTCCTCGATGAGCGTCTTGGCCACGGCGTCCTGCATGAGCCCGTTGACCTCCGAAGCCGCAACCTCTCCGCGAATGCTCTCCGCGGGCAATTGATATGCCTCCGGAATGGGAATTGATACGGTCTCCTCGGACATGGTACCCTCCTCTTGTGTCTCTCCGACCGCTTCCGTCGGTTCAACGGTCTCTGTCGCCCCCTCGGACATGGTACCCTCCTCTTGCGTCTCTCCGACTGCTACCGACGGTTCAACGGCCTCCGCGGGCTCCTCCCCTACCGCAAGTTCAGCCCTTTCGGCAGGTGCCTCCTCGGCGGGTGCCTCAACAGGTGCCTCCTCGGCGGGTGCGGGCGCGGCGGGTTCCTCTGCCGATTCCTTGATGGGCTCCTCAACGGGTTGCTCGGTGGACGCCTCGGCGGGTTCTTCCACAATATTTTCAACCGAGTCCTCCACGACTTCTTCTGCGGGGGCTTCAATAGTTTCCTCCACGACTTCTTCCGCGGGCGTTTCAACACTTTCCTCCACGGCTTCTTCCGCGGGTTCCTCTACGGGTTGCTCGGGGGCGGCGAGTACGGTGACGGGAACGGGCGCGGCGTCTGCAACGGGCTCTTCTGCCTCACTCAGCACCGTCACGGGGACGGGCGCGGGATCGGCGATGGGCTCCTCGGCCTCTGCCGATGGCTCCTCGGGAAGATCGAAGATGGAGAGTTGCTCCGCGCCCTCGGTCGGCTCGGCCTGCTCGGGCAGGTCGAAAATGGAGAGCTGTGCGGACTCCTTCAACGCTTCGGACCCAGCGGATGCCACGGTCTCGGCGGGTTCCACGGTCTCGGCGGGTTCCACATCGGTGGGTTCCACAGCCTCGGTGGGTTCCACGGTCTCGGTGGGCTCGGCAACCTCTCGGGCCGCTTGCTCCGCCGCCTGCCTTGCTTCTTCTTCCGCCTTTTTACGAGCCTCCTCCTCGGCTTTCTTACGGGCTTCCTCTTCCGCTTTCTTACGGGCTTCTTCCTCAGCCTTTTTACGCGCTTCCTCCTCGGCTTTCTTACGGGCTTCCTCTTCTGCTTTCTTACGGGCTTCCTCTTCCGCCTTTTTACGGGCTTCCTCTTCCGCCTTTTTACGGGCCTCGGCGCGGATGCGTTCCTGTTCCTGCTTGCGGGCCTCCTCGGCCGCCCTCTTTTGCTGCTTCCTCTGCTGCGCCGCCTGCTGTTTCTCGCGCTTCAACGCCTCCCGTTCCTCGCGCGGGCGCAACCGCAAAATATAGATGAGCACTCCGATTGCGACGGCGGCAAGTAAAATAAGGACAGACAACACAATGCTGACGACCACCGTGCCGCGCGGTAGCAGGATGACGAGCAGCCCTGCCGCGACGGAGGCGGCGACTTGCTTTTTGGCGCCGTTCAGTTTACGGTAGACGCGCGAGCCGAGGTAGACGATGACGATGAGCTCGGCAATGAGCAGGAAAGTGAGCGCAAAGATGAGCCACCAGAGCTGCAATTCGCGCTCGCCATAGAGATAGAATTTGGAGAAGTGCGTCGTCTCGAAGATGAGCAGTTCGCCCTCCGTCCGCACCGAGATGGCCTGTGCGCCGTCGCCCTCTTCGGCAATCAGCAGTATGCCCTCCAACCCCTGCAACGAGGCGGGAAGCAGCAATTTTACGGTGTAGACGCCCTCGAAATTCTCCCCCTCCAAGGTGATCTCGAACACGGCCTTTATCTCTTTATCGCCCACGAGCGCCTCTGCTCCCGCGGGGGCTTCGGCGGTGACGATCTGCATTTTCGGAGAGGCTGTTGCGGACATGCCCCCCTCGTTTTCGATGATGCCCCAGAGGTCGGCCTCGCTGTGGTCCTCGCCATAGGAGCCCGTGCCGTCGGCTTTTAAGCCCTTTGCGGAGGCGACCACTTTCACCGCGTCGAGTGCAGAGACCGTCTCGTCGACGATGCGGTCGAGCTCGGCCTGTGCCTTGGCCGCGGGGGCTTGGTCCGAAGCATCCGCCGTGACCCCGGCGATCTGCCCTCTGCCCGCTTGAAGTGCGGCGTCGAGCGCCGCCCTGCCTGTCTCGCTGTAAGCGACGTATGCGTTGGCGCAATGTGCCGCGTGGGCGGCCTCGATGTCGGAGAGGGCGGCCTGCTTACAGAGCGCCACGGCGACATCCAGCTCGGCGAGCGCTTTGAGCCCGTCGAGCACCGACAGCTTGGCTTCCAGCGTCTCCTCCCCTCGCTCGCCTGCGGGCAGGAATGTGACGGCCGCGATCTGCCCGACGTAATACTCCTTTCGCTCGGTGACAAAGGTTCCCTCGGAGCCCTCACCGAGGGCGGCGACGGCCTCCAAGGCCTGTGCGCGCGCCCCCTCGAATTGGGCCTTGTCCCGCTCGTCCGCGAGGCGTGCCCCGAAATTTTCATAGTCGCCGCGGGATGCGTCGAGGTAGGCCTTGACCTCCTCGCTCGCCTGCTCGTATGCCGCGAGGGCGTTCGAGCGCGATACCATGTCCGAGGCGGTGAGTTCATCAAATGCCTTTTGGGTGTAACCTGCCCCGTCGAGCAGACGCTGGCCGACAACGGCAATGTGCACGCTTGCGACCTCTCGGAGAATGGCGACGGAGGTTTCGTATGCGAACACGGCGAGCGTCTTTTGGGGCGCGGGAGAGGCCGCGGCGAGGGAGCGGCAAGCAGTCACCCCGCCGTCGATGAGCGTTGTCACCGCCGCGGAGTCGGCCGCCGTTTTGAGCGCGGAGAGCACTTGCTCCGCAAAGAACGCATACAGGACGGGGACGGCCGCATAGGTCTCCTCGGCATCCGTCGCCGTGCGCGCGAGCTGCTCTTTTTTCTCGCGGATGGAGGCGAGCGCGGGGTGCTCGGGATAGGCTCCCTCGATGGCGGCGCAATACAGCGCGAGGACGCGAGAGGGAATGGCGGCGAGACGGGCGAGTGCTTTCTGCGTTACGGCCGCGAGGGTCCCCTCCTCCGCGAGGATGCCGTCGAGCGCCGACCGCTCCTCCGCGATCAGGCCGTCCAGCTCGGAAAATGCCCCGTCCGTTTGATAGGCCGCGAGGGTATATGCGATATGGCTCTGCAATAATTTTTGCTCTTCCGAGAGGAGTGTCTCGGACATGGTATCCACCTTTTCTGCGGTGAGCACGCCGCACGCGGCATCCACTCCCGATTGGGCCACACAAAGTTTTTCCGCATAGAAGCGGAGCGCGCCCCGGGCGAGCGCGGCAATGCCCTCGTTCGCCTTGGCCTCCTTGGCCTCCGCGGCGGCTTCGTCTATCGCTAAAAACGCGCCGTCGAGTTCCCCCTCATACCCCTGCTCGGCGCTGAGTGCGGCGGAGAAAGCGTATACCCGCTCCTTTTGCTCTGCCGAAATGATATGGGCGTCGGCGGCCGCTTCGAGTGCCGCAAGGCCCGCGTCTGTCCGGTCGCCGAAAGCAACTGCGCCGATGCGTTCCGCCGCCTCGGCCGCAAAGTGTGCACTCTTTGCGCTCTGCGCGCACGCGTATGCCTTGTACACGGCAAGGAGAGCATCGAACAGAGCGGTGCGGCGCTCTTCCTCCGTGGTGGCAGCGTGCAGGGCGGCAAGATCGGGCAATCCGTCCAAGAGCGCCGCATAGCCCTCCGCGACGCATTCCGCAAAGGCGACATCCATCTCGGGAATGCGCGCCCGCGCTGCGCCAATGCTCGCGGCATCGGTTTTGTCGGCGGCCCCGGTGATCGCCTCTTTCACCGCCTCATAGGCGGCCGTGACCGCCTCCTTTTCCACATCTTTCAGGCGGGACTGCGTGTATGTGGCGAGCTCCTCCGAGAGTGCCTGCTCGCGCGCCGAGAGCTCCTCGATGAGGGCGGCATAGTCCGTCGCCAGCATGTCGGAAATTGCCTTTTCGGCAATCCCGTCGATGGAGGTCTCCGCCGCTTCGAGCGCCTCACGCGTGTCGGCGCTTATGTTATTGATGTCGGAAATCGCCTTTTCGGCGATCCCGTCGAGGGCGCTGTTTTCCCCGTGAAGCGCGCGGGCGACCGTCACTCTGTTGACGCCATAGACGGCATAGAGCCCTACCATGCCCGCGATAGCGGCTTTCTCTCTGTCCTCATCCGTCTCTTGGGAGACGATGGCGGCATAGAGCGCGGGAAGCAAACTCTCCGCGGGAGCCAGCTCGCCCGCCTCGGCCGAGAGTGCCTCGAAATAGGCACGCACGGCAAACTTTTGCAGGGCGGCCGCATAGATCCCGTCCATCGCCTGTTCGACGGCGCGGAGCGCTTCCTCGGTGTAAGGCGCTTGCAGGGTCTGCCCGCTCAGCTCGGTGCGAGCCTCGGATAGAAGCCCGCCGAGCGCCTCGGAGGGATGCGGATAGGTTTGGGCAAAGTGCTCCCCGAGGCGGTGGGATGTGTGGGCCTCATACAGGCCGCGGCGCCCCTCGTATCCCGCGGCACGCTTTGCTGCGGCATCCGTCTGCTCCCCAACGGCGGCAATGGCGGCATCCCTTGCCCCGAGCAGGGCCTCTCCCCCCTCCAAGCGCTCGTAATAGGCCTCGATGAGGAGCTTTTGGGCGACATCTTCGATGATGGCGTCGAGGCGGGCCTCCGCCGCACGGAGCGCCTCTTCATAGGGCTCGCCGCTCAGCGTCACTTCCTCCGCCGCCCCCTTGCCGTCTGCCGCAAAGGTGCCCTTGTCGGCCGCCTCCGTGCCGTTCTCCAACCCGTCGATGGCCCTCTTTGCATATGCTCTGTACAGGGAGAGCATGCCGGCATAGGCCTTGCCCGCCTTTTCGGGGGCCGCGGCGCCGTCGATGGCGGAATAGATGTCCGCGAGCGCACTCTCCTCGGGCGCCTTCTCCCCTTTCTCTTTTTGCAGATTTTCAAAGTACGCGCGCACGGCGAGCTTGTTTACCGCGCTGTGATACACGCCGAAGAGCTCCTCTTCCGCGTCGGAAATTTCACCGTCAAGTGTGACAGCCTCTACGGCCGCAAGGGCGTCCGTATACAGCGCTTCCAGCGCTTCGGAGGCACCCATGTCCGCATAGAGGCTTTCGTAATGCTCTTTCAAGAGGGAGGAAGCGAGCGCCTTTCCGAGGGAGAGTTTGCCCGCCTCGGCCGCCTGCTGCATCTCGTCGGACTGTTCGATTGCGTCGAACGCGGCCTGCAATGCCTCCCCGAGCGCCTGCGTGTTTTGGAGGTCGGAGGCGTTCAAACAGCCCTCCCGCTGCGTGAAGAGCGCGTTATAAAAGGCCTGCACGTCGCCCTTGACCTCCGCCTGTGCGAGGATGGCGTTCAGCCGCTCCTCGCGCGCGAGCAGGCTCGCCGCATTCTGCTCCTCCTCGCCGAACCCAACCCCGTCGACGCGGGCGAGCTCGTTTGCATGCAGGGCTTCGAAGCCCTCCCCGCCCAACAGCTCCCGTAAACGGAGGCGGGCATAGTCGCGGTAGAGCCCGAGCATGGCGGCAAATTGCCTCGTTGCGCCCTCTTCCCCCTTGACCCAATTCTTGGCCTCCGAGAGGGGCCCCGTGAGCGCCTCTTTGAGCGCATCCGTGAAAGTGCCCTCCCGCCTGTGCCATTCATAATAGGCCTGCACGCGGAACACTCTGCCCGCCTCGGACACGAGGGCATCCACGGCCGCGAGGGCGTTTTCATCGGCGGCAACTTGGGCGATGTGACCGTTATATTCCTCCTCTACGACGCCCAGCGAATCGAGGGCGGGCTGATAATTTTGGGCACCCTCCTTGACAAATTCGCACGCTTTGAGGACATAAGCCTTGTCGATCTTTAAGCTGACGGCCGCCGCCTCCTTGGCCTTTTCGACCGTCTCTTCGTACCCCTCCTGCAAGAGGGCGGAAGCGCTCTCCGCCGCCGCGGTGATTTCCTCCTCCGGGAGCACATCCGCAAACAGCTCGCGCACGTGCGCAAAAAGCGAAAGGAAACTGCGCGCCGCCTGCTCGATGGCCGCCTTGGCATCGACGAGGTTGCCGTCGTCGATGACCGTGCCGAGCATGCCGTCATAGGCGGCGTGCCACTCCTTTTTGAGGGCGTTCGGGATCTCCTCCTCGATCTCGCCTTTGAGTTCTATTAAATATGGAAAGGCCCGAAGCGTTTCGTCGAGCCCGCCGAAGCAGACGAGCATGGCCGCGAGTTTTTGGGGTGCATCCGCCGTGAATTTGTCGGCCGCCTGAAAGTATTCCGCATGCAGGTCCTCGAATGCCGTCCGCGCCGTGTTCAGCGCGCTCGTGAGGGTGCGATAGGGCCTGTCCGCAACGGTGTAAGCGCCCGCGAGCCCGCCCTCCTCTGCCGCCGCACGCGCGACGAGGGTGTATTGGGTGTCGATATTGAGGCTCTCGAACATGACCTGCCCGCCATCGGCGCTCCTCCACAGAACACCGCCGCCCGTGCCCGTCACAAAATCTTCCCCCTGCATGAGCGCATACTCGACGCCCGCCCGGCATGTGAGCAGCAAGACGGCTTTGAGGCCAAGGTTGTAGGCATCGTAAAGCGCCCCGCCGAAGTCCTCCGGCAACACGGCGCGCACGCCCGTGTACACGCGACGCACTTCCTCCCCGAAGCAGAACTCCGCAACGCCGTCCTCCCCGATCTCCAAGTCGTTTGGCAAGAGCGCCTGCCCCGAAGCAAGCCCGCCCGCCCCGACGAGGGGCTTCTTCTCCCCGCCCGCCGTGTAATATGTATGCTCGGGCGCGGTGAAAGTGCCGGCTGCGCGGTCGATGCGAAGGTAGGGAATGGCCGCGAATGTCGCCGTGAGGGGCACCCCGCCGAAGTCGAGCTTGACGCTCCAATCCGTGATCTCGGTGCCCTCCGCGGGCAGCGCGCACTCCCCGAGGAACTTGCCGTCCTTCTGCGTGAGCGCCACTTCCTCCCCCCCTACGGCGAGCGCGGGCACCACCATGTCCGTAACGAGCACCTCAAATGAGAGGCGATCCCGCTTGTCCTGCGAGACTTTCACGCCCACGCCGCCGAGGCCGTATTCCTCCCCCTCCTCCGTCGTGAGCGCGCGGAGGAAGCGGGCGCGGTAGGGATAGTTTTTCAGATAGTTCTCCCCCGGTGCGGGCGCGGCGAGCTCGACGTAACCGGCGATGGCCTGTCCCTTTTTCTTGCTCGTGACGACGGGCCCGTCGGGACGGGTGTCGGAGATCTCCACCTTTAATTTGAGGTTCGCGACGTGCTCGGAGATCTCCGAGATGTCCATCGTGACGCCGTCGGCGAGGTAGACCTTGCCGTTCATGAACATGCCGCCCACAGATAGCTGTGCCCCTTCGAGGGCATAGATCCCGTGGTCCTCCGAGGAGAAGCTGTTGGTGGCGCTTGCCGACGCCGTGAGCGTGCCCGCCACCGTCACATCCCCGCCCCGTGCGGCCTCGTTGCCCGAAAACATGGTCCCGTTGAGCGTCACCGTGCCCGCGGGCGCATAGACAACGCTCCCCCACGTCTCCGCGGAGGTGTTGATAAAGTTCTCAAAGCGGCCGGTGCCCGCAAGCGTAAGCGCGCCGTAAGAGACGATGGCGGCCGCCTGTGCCTCCTGCGCATTGCCGTCGAGCGTGATGCCGTCGAGCGTGAGCGAAGCGCCCGTCTGAACATGGAAGAGCTCGGCGGTGAAGTTCTCCGCACGCATGAGAACGGCGGAGGAAGCGCTCTGCATTTTCTTGATCGTGAGGGGGACGGTGACGGTCTCCGTCGCCGAGAGTGCGACCGTGCCGTCGAGGTAAACGGTGACCCTCTCCCCCGTCATGGGTGCCGCTTGCAGCGCGGAAGTGAGAGAATCATAGCGCGCGGCCGTGGCGCTGTCGGACAGGGCAAATGGCCCCGCCGCGTCCGCCCGGACGGGAGCGGGCTCCGAAACGAGGCAGAGCGCGCCACAAAGAGCGGCTGCAAACATCGCGCAAATGAGGAAAAATTTTTTGACCACCGTGCTCATACGACCCTCCGATGCAGTTGCATCACGGAAACAATCCATTTGGTTTCATTATAATAGTTTCCGTGTTTTTTGTCAAGGGAGGGGAGAAAAAAGAAGCACATAAAAAGTAATTTTTTTGCCGATTTTGCACGAATTGCCCCCAAAGGGGGCACGGTAGCTCAAAAATTTTGTTTTCTGCCGATTTTTGTCGGATGAGGACGAACCATGCCGAAGAAAGGCCGGACCGCTTTGGGCTATGCCTGCGGGCGGGCTTAGTTCGAGCGGGCGGGCTTAGTTCGAGCGGGCGGGCTCAAAAACGGCCGGGCCGCTTCGGCGAAATTGAGACGGCAAAAAGTTGAAGCGGCAAACTACCCCCGGCGGGAGGTCGGCGGGGATCGCTTGGGGAGTTGGGCGGCCGAATTGCTTATGCGGGGAGGGCGCCGCGGGGATTTTTCTCGCGGGTTTGGGGACGCACGTTGCAGGGAGCGCGCGGACATGGTGGGCGGAGCGCTTAAACTCAGAAAAAAATTGCAAATATCACACGAAAACGCTTGCCTTTTTCGGAGGATGTGGTATAATCAGTTATACAGGGTGCCGCGAGCGGTGCCGTGAACGGGGATATAGCTCAGTTGGTAGAGCGCTGCGTTCGCAACGCAGAGGTCACGCGTTCGAGTCGCGCTATCTCCACCAATCAAACACGCTTCCGCTCTGCCGATCCGGCAGAGGGATTTTTTTCAAAGACGGCACGCGGCTTTCAAAGACGGCACGCGGCCGAATGCCCGCAAACGGTCGGCGGGGATGGGCACTTCTCAAAAAGAGCAGGCCAAGGACAGGCGTTTTTTGAGCAAGAGACCCAATTCTCCCCTACCATGTCGCAAAGTAAGCCGCAAAATTTATAAGGAGGAGCATATGGAGGAGGAATATTTGGTAGAGGGTTTGCAACTCTTGACAAGGTATCTCTTCGGGCTGGAAGAGGACGCACCCGTGGAGCAGGCGCAAATGGACGCGGTGAAAGGCACCCTCGAAAAGCTGCCCGCGGCCGACCGTGAGATCATCACCAAGCGGTATGGCATTGGTTGGGACCGCTGCCAAACTTTGGCCGAGCTCGCCGGTGCGTTCGGAACAGATCGGGAAGCAATCAGATTGCAGGAGGCCAAGGCGCTCCGGCAAATGAAACAGTTGCTGAAATAAAATGAAACAGCTGTTGATTTAAGCAGGGTTAAGCGGGCCGCACCGAACGAGACGACGGCTGAAAGAACGGTTGCTTAATAAGAGTAAGCCGCCACCCAATTTTCGGCGGAATGACAAAATTCCTTTGATTTTTGCTTGACAGGGCGCGGCGGCCGTGCTATAATGAATTGCGGATGAGGGGTAAACTCATCTTCCGCGATGCGGGGGCATAGCTCAGTTGGTTAGAGCGCACGCTTCACATGCGTGAGGTCACAGGTTCAAGTCCTGTTGTCCCCACCACACGCAAAGAGACCTTTTCGGGGTCTCTTTTTTTTGATGTGCGGGGGGTGTCATACCGAGGGCCGAGTGTATCCCCTCAAACGAAGTCCGACTGCCCCCTCCATGGGAGGGGGACTCCCCAGGGGGGGGCGGTAATGGCAAGGTCTCGACTCTACTTGGTCATAATAAGATTTCTCGCAGATGAGCAATTCGTTGAAAGTCAAACCCTATCGGCTACTTCGCGCCATAGGGACTTCGTGTCGCCCTTAGATTACAATAGAAGCCTCGGGCGGACGAAATGACAGTCGAACGGTATGACAGTCGATAAGAAAACAAATTTCGTGAACATCCCCCCCCCACCACCGCCTTGCAGGCGGAGCCTCCCCCCCAAAGGGGAAGGCCTTGGGCTCCCCGCTCCTCATGACGATGAGCTTTTAGGGAAATTAAAATTTTGCGGAAATGGCAAAAGTATTTGCATATTTTTGCTTCATGTGCTAAAATAAAGGTATAAACGTATATCAATGTGAGGTCGTTCATGAAAAAGAAACTCGCTCTCTTTGTCACCCTCGCGTGCGCACTCTCCCTGCTGTTGGGCGTCGCGCTCCTCGGCTGCACGTCGTCAGACGATTCCCCCGAGACCGCCACCGTGCAATACACCGTCACCGTCACTTGCGACGATGCAAGCGCGCTTGCGGGCATCAAGGTTCAACTCAAAAAGGGCTCCGCGCTCGCCGGCGAAAAGGCGCTCACGGACGGCAAGGCGACTTTTGAGCTCGAAGCGGGCGCTTACGCCGTCACACTCTCGGGCGTGCCCGAGGCGTATACCTATGAGGAGGCCAACCTCGCCACCACGACGCCCTCCGTCACCATCGCGCTGACCGCCAAAAACCTCCCCGACGCCGACGGAAAATACACCTTTACCCTCACCGTGCAGT
This sequence comes from uncultured Clostridia bacterium, assembly GCA_947624225.1. Lineage (GTDB taxonomy): Bacteria > Bacillota > Clostridia > Christensenellales > Borkfalkiaceae > Gallimonas. The sequence goes on along the minus strand of CANQJF010000038.1, from coordinate 2,299 downwards.
ATCCAGACGGTTCCCCCGTCGCCGATCTATTTGTGCAGCTGTGCTCGACGGGCGATAGCGGCGCCTGCAACCCCGCCACCACCGATGAAAAGGGCGTCATCACGCTCAAACTCACGCCCGATACCTATGAGGTGCACATCGACAACCCGCCCGAGGGCTACACTTTCGACAACACCCAATATACCATGGACGAGACGACGGGCTCGCTCACCGTTATACTCACACAGGCATAAAACGTGCCACCCATGCCCGAGGGAAGGGCTCGAAAATGCTGTTGAGGAGCTCCCGCGGAGCGGGTGATGAGGTCACCTCATCCGTCTCACTCCGTTCGACACCTTCCAAAGGGGAAGGCAAGGGCGCGACCATGCCTCCGTTGTCAGCCACCTCATCCGCCCCTTCGGGGCACCTTCCCCAAAGGGGAAGGCCTTTGATTGCTTGCGTGCAGCCGAATTCACTTCGGCGGAACGCACCCAATTTGCCGAGCCCTGTCGGCTTGTTGTTTGATGAAACGATTGAGACACCAAAGTCGTTAAACCGTCAACGCCCATTTCCGTCACGGAAATTTGTTTTCTGAACCTCACAAATACGCTTTACCAAGGGGATACACTCGGCCTTAGACCACAATAGAAGCCTCGGGCGGACGGTATGACAGCGTAAGAAAACAAATTTCGTGAACATCCCCCACCACCACCGCCTTGCAGCCGGAGCCTCCCCCCGTTGGGGGTAGGCCTTGGGCTTACCGCTGTCATACCGTGGGCGCGAGTCCCGTCCCCCCGCTGTCATACCGACTGAGGCGAAGCCGAGGGAGTGTATCCCCTAAAACGAAGTCCGACTGCCCCTCCATGGGAGGAAGCAAACAAAAAACCGTCGCGGGTGCGGCGGTTTTTTCATTTTTGCAGCAATTTCATCTCTGCATCTTTTCATTTTTGCAGCTTTGTAGCTTTGTAGCCATTCAGCCTTGCAGCCTTGCTTTTTTCAGCTTTGGGGCATCGGTTTTTCGATATTTTGCGATCGTTCTGCCGTGGGGGGCTTATTCGATGCCTTCGTTGAGCTTTGCGAGCAGTTCGTCGAGATCGTTGCCGTGACCGCTCACCGCCTCCGCGACCGTCTCCCCATGCGCGAGCGCACAGCCAAAGCAGTGCATCCCCGCCGAGAGCAGGATCTCCGCAGCGTTGGGGTTGAGTTCGAGGCAATCCGCAATCAATGTATCTGCCGTAATCTTTGCCATATTTCATCCCTCCGATAGTTGTCGGCTATATTCTACCACGTTCGGGCGCGTATTTCAACCCTTTTTGCACAAGTTTTCGGAAATTTTTACAGGCGCAACAGCCAATAGAGCAGCCCCACTGCCGCGCCGCCCGTCACCCCGAACACGATGATGGGACCCGCGACGACGAACATCTTGGCCGCCATGCCATAGACATAGCCCTCCGTCTTGAATTCGATGGCGGGAGAGGCAACGGAGTTGGCAAAGCCCGTGATGGGGACAATGCTCCCCGCGCCCGCGTTTTTGCCGATGCGGTCGTAGACGCCGAGGCCGGTGAGGAGCGTCCCCAAAAAGATGAGGATGGCCGAAACCGTCCCCGCGAGGATATCCCCCGACAGGCCGGCGTATTCGAGCATAAAGCGGAAAAATTGCCCGATGACACAGATGAAACCGCCCACGGCAAAGGCATGCCCGCACGTCTTGAAGTGCTTGGTGGGCGGCGCAAAGCTATCCACATAGCGCAAATAGTTGCGGTTGACGTTCTCGCGCGACTTGCCCGTCACGGCCGCACCTCCCGCATCTCCTCTTCGGGGAAGCAGCTCTCCCGCTCCTCCCGCGTCTTTCCGATGCCCTCGCCCTTGATCTTCTTCATGTCTATAATTTGGAACGCGGCGGGAATTTTTATACACGGCTTTTCAGGAACCCCGCGCAACGGAGGGGAGGGAGAGGCTCTCGCCTTCCCCCTTGGGGAAGGTGGCACGGCGAAGCGGGTGATGAGGTCCCGGCGCCCCTGTAAGGGCTCGACCATGCTTGGTCGCCGCTCCCCCCACCACCGCCTTGCAGGCGGAGCCTCCCCCCCAAGGGGGTAGGCCTTGGGCTCCCCGCTGTCATACCGACCCAGAGCGAGGCAATGGGGGCCTCCACTGTCATACCGAGGGCCCGTAAGGGGCCGAGTGTATCCCCTAAAACGAAGTCCGACACTCTTGCCTTCCCCTTTGGGGAAGGTGGCACGGCAAAGCCGTGACGAATGAGGCCACCACATTTTCAAGACACACCTCATCAGTCTCACTTCGTTCGACAGCTTCCCCAGGG
>CANQJF010000037.1 GCA_947624225.1 uncultured Clostridia bacterium | reverse complement strand
TGGCCTCGCCGACCACCCGCACTATTTGTTGTCCAAGGGTGGCACGAGGGGCTATGCTCCGAAGTACGGGGTTGCGGTGGTCCCTGCCGCCGCAACGGTGTAGGGGGTGGGGTGGCGACCAAGCATAGTCGAGACCTCGCCTTCCCCTTTGGGGAAGGTGGCACGGCAAAGCCGTGACGGATGAGGTGGCCTCATCACCCGCTTTGCGGGAGCTGTCTCGGACAGGTAGAACCCTGTCCTACTTCGCCTTCGGCTCGTGTCGCCCTTAGTCTACAATAGAAGCCTCGGGCGTTCGGTCACCGTTCGCGCCATCCGATGCGCTACTTCGCCTTTGGCTCGTGACGTCCTTAGTAGCACAATTTGAAGAGCGGACGGACACTCACCGCAAAACGCCGCCCACAGCACACTGTGCTGGTGTGCGAGAAGTGCGTTTTGCGACCCAGAGGGGAAGCCAAGAGCGGCGGACTTCGTACAAGGAGATACACTCGCTTCGCTCGGTATGACAGCGATAACCCTATTGCCTCGGTCGGATGGTATGACAGTGGTAACCCAAGGCCTACCCGCAACGGGGGGAGGCTCCGCCTGTAAGGCGGTGGTGGGGGGGGGATGCACAGGCATGGTCTGGTTTCATAGCATTGGTTTTCTGCAAATTGGGTGCGTTCCGCCGAAGTGAATTCCGCCTAAGGCAAGTAATTGAAATGGCCTTGAATTCGCGGCGGGAAATTGCCTCAAAACGCTTGCGTTTTTCGAGGTGGCGCGGTATAATAGAGAAAACTTGATATCAAAAGGCGCTTACAAAGGACGCGTCCTCTTCGGTTTGCCGTATCCAGAGAGTTCCCATAAGGTGAGAGGGGAGCTACGGTGCGGAGGGGGTATCACCTTTCAGCCTGCGGGGGGAACCATAGTAACTCCGCACGGCGTCGCGAACCGTTATCCTCGCGGCAAATGATAGTTTGTTTTGGTGGTTGATATGCCTTCGCGTATTCCAAAACGCGGAGGCTAATTTTAAATAAGATTTCGCAAATTTCTATCATATAGAAGCTCTTTATAATAAGGGCATAGAAATTTACGAGGCGAATGTACTCTTGCGCTTGAAGAGCATGGTCCCGATTGGTGGTCTCAACAAACAACAAGCCGACAGGGCTCGGCAAATTGGGTCGCCCACGGCGGAAGTGAATTCCGCCTAAGGCAAGAAATTTTATTCACGAAATTTGTTTTCTGTTGCCCCCTCCATGGGAGGGGGACTCCCCAAGGGGGTGGGGTGGCGACTAAGCATGGTCGCGCCCTTGCTGTCCCTGAAAGGTCGCAAAACGCACTTCTCGCACACCAGCACAGTGTGCTGTGGGCGGCGCGTTTTGCGGTGAGTGTCCGTCCGCACTTCAAATTGTGCTACTAAGGACGTCACGAGCCAAAGGCGAAGTAGCGCATCGGATGGCGTGAACGGTGGCCGAACGCCCGAGGCTTCTATTGTAATCTAAGGGCGTCACGAGCCCCTTGGGGGCGAAGTAAGGCGGGACTCTACCCGCGTGAGAAAGTGGCGCACTGCCCTTGTGCGCCAAAAGGGTTTCCACAACATTTCGAAATGAAAGGGGGAGAGTGTTTTTGAAACCCCTCAGTCCCGCAAGGACAGCGGCGGAGCTCCCCTTACAGGTGCGCCGAGACCTCATCTGTTTCCCCTCTCAAACGATTGGCGGCGGGGCATGAAAAAGTAAGAATAGACATAAAAGGAGTACCCCATGTACAAGAAAGTAGATACATCTCTCAACTTTGTTGAACGCGAAAAGGAGATTGTTGCGTTCTGGAAAAAGAACCGCATCTTTGAGCAGTCCATCGAGAAAAACGAGGGAGGGGAGGAGTTCTCGTTCTTCGACGGTCCCCCCACGGCCAACGGCAGGCCGCACATCGGGCACGTCTTGACGCGCGTCATGAAGGACCTCATCCCGCGCTATCACACCATGAAAGGCCGCCATGTCCTCCGCAAGGCGGGCTGGGATACGCACGGCCTCCCCGTCGAGCTCGAAGTGGAGAAATCCCTCGGCATGGACGGCAAACAAGACATTGAAAAGTACGGGATCGAGCCTTTCATCAAGCAGTGCAAACAGTCCGTTTGGAAGTATCAGAGCGAGTGGGAGAAGATGTCCGACGCCGTGGGCTATTGGGTGGACATGGAGCACCCGTACGTCACCTATCACGACGACTACATCGAGTCCGAGTGGTGGGCGCTCAAAGAGATCCACAAAAAGGGCCTCCTCTACAAGGGGCACAAGATCGTGCCCTATTGCCCCCGTTGCGGCACGGCCATCTCCTCGCACGAGGTGGCGCAGGGCTACAAGCTCGTCAAGGAGACCTCTGCCGTCGCGCGCTTTGCGGTGACGGGGCGGGAGAATACTTTCATCCTCGCGTGGACGACCACACCGTGGACACTGCCCTCCAACGTGGCGCTCTGCATGAATCCCGATGAGGACTACATCGAGCTCGCCGCCGAGGACGGCACACACTACATCCTCGCCGAAGCACTTGCACCTAAATTCTTTGAAAACTACAAAGTTTTGGACCGCAAAAAGGGCAAGGGATACGAGGGCACGGCATACGAACCCCTGCTGCCATGGGCAAAGGGGGAGCTCGAAGCGGCCAAGGGGAGCTATCGGCGCGTCTATGAGGTCGTCTGTGACGGCTATGTCACGCTCACCGACGGCACGGGCGTCGTGCACATCGCGCCTGCTTTCGGGCAGGACGACTACAACGTCGGCAAAAATTACGGCCTGCCCGTCATCTCCCTCGTGAACGAGCGGGGGAAGTTCGACGGCCGCTGCCCCGACGTCGACGGTCTCTTCATCAAGGAGGCCGACAAGGTCATCTTAAAAATTCTGAAAACGGAGGGCAAGCTCTTCAAGGCGCTGCCCTTTGAGCATGAATACCCGCACTGCTGGCGGTGCGACACGCCGCTCATGTACTATGCCCGTTCGAGCTGGTTCATCAAGACGACGGCCGTCAAGGAGCAGCTCATCGCCAACAACCGCTCCGTCAATTGGATGCCCGCGAGCATCAAGGAGGGGCGGATGGGCAACTTCCTCGAAAACGTCATCGATTGGGGGCTCTCCCGCGACCGCTATTGGGGCACGCCCCTGCCCGTTTGGGTGTGCGAACAGTGTGGCGAGATCGAAGTGATGGGTTCGCGCAAGGAGCTCGCGGAGCGGACGGGCGCACCCGAAACCGTTGAATTGCACCGCCCCTACCTCGACAAACTCGTCTGCAAATGCAAGAAGTGCGGCGGCGAGATGAAGCGCACGCCCGAGGTCATCGACTGTTGGTTCGATTCGGGCTCCATGCCCTTTGCGCAGTATCACTATCCCTTTGAGAACAAGGACCTCTTCGAGGAGACCTTCCCCGCCGACTTCATCTCCGAGGCCGTCGACCAGACGCGCGGCTGGTTCTATGTGCTGCTCGTCATTTCTACCATTCTGTTCGGCCGTGCGCCTTTCAAAAATTGCATCGTCCTCGGGCATGTCAACGACAAGGACGGCATCAAGATGAGCAAGCACAAGGGCAACGTCGTCGATCCCTTTACCGTGCTCGATAAGCAGGGCGCCGACGCGGTCAGGTGGTATTTCTACACCAACAGCGCGCCGTGGATCCCCTCCCGCTTCTATGCGGAAGCCGTCTCCGAGAGCCAGCGCAAATTTCAGGGCACGCTGTGGAACACCTATGCTTTCTTCACCCTCTATGCCGAGATCGACGGGTATGACCCCTCCAAATACGATTTGAAGCAGTGCAAACTCTCGCTCATGGACAAGTGGGTGCTCTCTAAATTGAACACGCTCGTAAAAACAGTGGACGAGGGGCTTGCGCGCTATGAGATCACCGAGAGCGCCCGCGCCATACAGGACTTCTCCGACGAGCTTTCCAATTGGTATGTCCGCCGCGGCCGCGACCGCTATTGGGGCCCCGAGATGACGGAGGACAAGGCGGCGGCCTATACGACGCTGTATACCGTCCTCGTCACGCTCGCCAAGCTCACCGCGCCGTTCATGCCTTTCATGGCCGAGATGATGTATCAAAACCTCGTGCCCGCATTCTTCCCCGAAGCGCCCATCTCCGTGCACCTCTGTGACTACCCTGTTGCGGACATGGGTATGGTGGATGACGTCCTCGAAGAGGAAATGGAGAACGTTTTGAAAGTCGTTGAACTCGGCAGGAGCGCCCGGAACGGCAGTTCCATCAAGAACAGACAGCCGCTCGCCGAGATGCTCGTCGCCTCCGAACGGGAGCTCCGTCTCGACGGCGAATTCGAGGCGGTCGTGCTCGACGAACTCAACGTCAAAAAGCTCACGCACATCAAGGGCGGGGATTCTTTTGTGACCTACACGCTCAAACCCCAGCTCAAAACGCTTGGCCCCAAATACGGCAAAAAGCTCAAAGATATCTCCAAATTCCTCGCCGAATGCGATGCGCGCACCGTCGTGGAGGCGGTGCGGGGCGGCGGGAGCTACACCGTCGATCTTGGCGGGGAGGTCGTGCTCACCGAGGAGGATCTGCAGATCTTCACCGCATCGGCGGAGGGCTATGCAGCGGCACAGGGCTATGGCATCACCGTGGCGCTCGACACGCATTTGGATGAACAACTGCTCCTCGAGGGGACCGAGCGCGAATTGGTCTCCAAGATCCAGACGATGCGCAAGGAGGCAGGTTTTGAGGTGACAGACCGCATTGCGGTATACCATGTCTCGGAGGGACGTGCCAAAACCGTGCTCACGGCGGGCACATTCGCAAGCGATGTCCTCGCGGAGCGCGTGGAAGAGGGCACCGCGGAGGGCTTCACCAAGCAGCTGGATATCAACGGCGACAAGGCGACGGTCACCCTCGTCCGCCTGTAAATCGTCCGCCTGCCAATTGTCCGCCTGTAAAATGGCGGTCGCCCGTCCGTCCATATAAGAAAAAAAGACCTCCCCGCAAAGGGGAGGCCGTGGATGGATCTCAAAGCAATGGGTGGCGAAAAGTATCGCGGCAATTGTTTATTGCGTGAGGCGCTCGATGGCCTTGCGGTAGATATTGAGCAAAAGTTCCACCCGCTCGATGGTGATGTGCTCGTTTGCCTGGTGGACGACGGCCGCATCGCCCTCCATCTCGGGGCCGAATGCCACGCCGTGTTTGAGCGCCCGTGCATAGGTGCCCCCGCCGATGGCGATGGGCTCGGTTTTCTTCCCCGTGCACTCCTCGTAGACGGAGAGCAACGTCTTGATCAGATCGCTGTCTTTTCTGTTGAGCAGGGGCTTCTGATGGTGGACGGTCTCATAGGTGACGCCGAAGCGTTTGAGCGCCGCGTGCACGTCATCCACGGACATGGTAGCGGGATAACGAATGTCACAGCAAATTTGCAGATCGTTTTTGCGGAATTTTATGAGGTTGGGCGAGATGGTGAGATTGCCCGTTTCGTCCCGCAGGTGGCGGATCCCGTAGACGTCGTCGAAGAGGCAGGCGATGGCATGGCGCACCACCTCGCTCTTGTCCTCGAAGAATCTTAAAATGGGAAGAATGGCGTTCTCGCCTTTCTCGGGCGTGGAGCCGTGCGCGCTCTTGCCGTGCGCGATGATCTTCTTCCCGTTGATTTCCAGCCCCAGGGCACGCGCCTTGGTGAGGGTGAGCGTGCGGGGCGTGGCTTCACAGCGGTCGCAGACCATATTGGCGCTCGATCCGCCCTCCAAAAAGAGGAAAGGCGCCTTGTTCATCCTGAAATGGAAACGAACGTGCAAGATGCCCTTTTCCGCATAGATGACGGGGAAATCCGCATCGGGCGAGAAGCCCGTCTCGGGCAGGGTGGCCACTTCCTTGTAGTGGTCGATGCAGGCCCAGCCCGTCTCCTCGTTGCAGCCGACGATGAGCTTGATCTTCTTAGAGGGCTTGAATCCTTCATCTTTGAGCGCTTTCATGGCATACAGGCAGCACATGGCGGGGCCCTTGTCGTCCACGGCGCCGCGGCCCCAGATCTTTCCGTCCTCCACGAGGCCGCCGAAAGGATCCTTGGTCCAGCCCGTGCCCGCAGGTACGACGTCGAGGTGGCACAGAATGGCGAATTCCTCGGGCCCCTCGCCGAATTCCACATCGCCGACATAGCCGTCGAAGTTGTGTGTTACAAATCCCATACCCTCTGCAAGCGAAAGAAAATGCAAAAGGCAATTGAGCGCGCCCTCTCCGAAGGGGGCAGAATGCGTGTGCTTTTGCCGGGAGGAATCAAACCGGATGCTCTCCGAAATGCTCCTCACAGCAGATGCCAAATACTCCTTCATGTCTCGTTTCCTCTCCCGTTTGAAGTTTCGATGATTCTGCAAGTTTGGGGTTTCATGCCAAATAATGCGCCTTAGCATCGAGACAAGGCCATTGTAACAAAAACGGGACCCCTTTGTCAACAAATTATTTTAATAAATAAAAAAGGAAAATATTTATCAAAGCCAACCGTTTTTTCGTGCAAATTCACGAAAAATATGCTACAATTGTATGCGAGAAGGGAAGAAAAATGCACGAAGGTCACAGAAAGCGTATGATGACGAAAGCGGCGACGGATGTCACAGGTCTCAACGATCACGAACTTTTGGAGATCGTTTTGTTCCGCACGATCCCGAGAAAAAACACAAATCCGCTTGCGCATGAGCTTCTCGCTTCGTTCGGCTCGCTGGCGGGCGTCTTTCATGCCTCGTACGAACAGCTGCTCGCGGTGGAGGGGATCGGCGAGACGACGGCTGCATATATTCAGACTTTCGGAGAGATTATACGCAGGTTGCCCGTGCAGCAAGACGAACCCCCGAAGCTGTTCAGCGTGCAGACCTTTCTCAACTATCTCAGCACGCAATTTGTGGGCGAGACGGTGGAGTATGTCGACCTCTATTGCCTCGACAGCAAGCATCACATCAAATTTAAAAAGAGGGTCACCTCCGAGCTGGGCGCGCATGTGAGCCTCTCCACCGAGGAAGTCTCGCGGACCGTCGTTGCGCAGAACGCATACGGGCTGGTCATCGTGCACAACCATCCCACCGCGCCCGCCGTTCCCTCGACGGATGACAACACTTTCACGGAGAAGATCGCCATGCTGTGTGCGCTCAGCGGCATCCTCTTTTGCGACCACATCATCGTCGGGCAGGACAGGGAGACATATAGCTACTACCTTTCGGGCAAGCTGGATGAGATCCGCGGCGAGCTCAGCGAACTCATGGTGCGGAGGCGCATGTCGTGAAAACTCTCGAAAAGAATTCAGCGTTCCAATTTCTGTTAAACCACAGCAAGCCCATCGTGTTCGGGCTCCTCGTCCTCGTCGAGATCTTCATCATTGCCAACAATTGGGGGGTCGTCTACTATGCCGGCATTCCCTCTTGGTACATTGTGTTGCCCGTCTCCGTCTTTCTCACCGTGGAGAACGCGGTCAAGCTGTGGGCGCTGAAAAAGTTCTCCGAGAAGATCGCATTCTATGTCATGGATGTCGCCGTCCTGCTCATCTTCACCATCTTTACGGACGGCAGCCTCATCTCCTTGATGTACATCATCATCCTCTCCGATTTCTATCTGAACCAGGGGGACTTGAAGAACAACATCATCATGGGGGCGACCTGCATCGGTGTGGTCATCGTCACCTTTGCCGTGTCCAATTGGTTAAAGGGCATCAACCTCAACGTCATCACGCTCATTTCGAGCATCCTTAATGACATTCTTCTCATCACCCTGCACTTCTTTGTGCTCAACTTTGCCATTCAGATCTACCGGAAGAACCTCGAAATCACCAAGGCGCTCGAAGAGCTCAACGAGAGCAACAACAAATTGCAGGTCGCCTACCGCGAATTGCAGGAGGTGACGGCGCTCGAAGAGCGCCAGCGCATCGCAAAGGACATCCACGATACCGCCGGCCACTCCATCACGACGGTCATCATGCAGACAGAGGCGGCCCGTCTGGTCGTGGACAGCGACCCTGAGGAGGCCAAGCGCAGGATGGCGGCGGCGGGGATCCAAGCAAGGAATGCGCTGGAAGAACTCCGCGAGAGCGTGCATCTTCTCTCGGGCATGGGGGAGCCGCAATCCTTGAAACAGTTGCTCGAAGGCGTCATCCACGATTCCACCGACGGCACCGACGTCAGCATCCGCTATGACATCGACGACGTCACCGTATGCGACGCCAAGCGGAGGTTTGTGTTAAACACCTTGAAAGAGGGCTTGGCCAACGGCCTCCGCCACGGGAATGCAACGGCCTTTTGGTTTGAATTCAAGCGGGAGGGCAACAAGCTCCGCTTTCTGCTCTCGGACAACGGCGAGGGCGCCGATATCTCCACGTTTCAAGAGGGGTTCGGCCTTACGGGCATGCACGCGCGCGCCGAGTCGCTCGGCGGGGACGTGTGGTTTGAAACAGAGCCCGGCGAGGGCTTCGAGATCCACTTAGTATTGCCGTGCGACAGCACGCCGGAGGAGAAACAATGATCAAAGTACTCATCGTAGACGACCAGGCCATTCTTGCCGACGGCATCAAGAGCGTGCTCTCTTCCTGCCCCGAGCTCGAAGTCGTGGGGATCGCATCGGACGGGGCCAAGGCGCTCGAAGAGGTGGACAAAACTTCGCCCGATGTCGTGCTCATGGACATCCGCATGCCCAACATGAACGGGGTCATCGCCACCCAGCAGATCAAGCGGCGCAGCCCCGAGACGAAAGTGCTCATCCTTACCACTTTCGACGACAGCGACTATATCCTCAACGCCATCAACAACGGGGCGAGCGGGTATCTCTTAAAGGACGTCTCGGCGGCGGCACTCATCGATGCCGTGAAGAACGCCTATGCGGGGGACACCATCTTGCCCGCCAAGATCGCGCGGCGCATTGCCGACGCCGCCAAGATGGTGAGCTCGGACAGAGAGATCCGCCTCAAAAAGCAGTTCGCTTTCTCGGACAGGGAGGTGGAGATCGCCATCATGCTCTATGAGGGGTTTACGAACAAGCAGATCGCCTCGGCCTTAAAGCTGACCGACGGGACGGCGCGCAACTACATCTCCGCCATTTACGAGAAGCTTGGCGCCTCTTCAAGAGCGGAGGCAGTGGAGATGATGCGCACCGCTTTGAGCATCTGACCTCAGACATGGTATACGCGGATGCGCTCTGAGCTAAAAATCAAGCGCCGCAGCGTGTCCGCGAAAATAGGGGAGAAAACATGGAAATCAAGGATAGGACCATCGCACTTCTGATCGATTCGGACAACGTTTCGCACAATTATTTTTCCATCCTGCTCGATGAGCTTTCGCAATACGGCAAGGTGACGTATCGGAGACTTTACGGCGACTTTACGCGGCCGGAAGCCAACGGGTGGAAGAGCGCATTGCTCGATTATTCCATTGAGCAGATCCAGCAGATCGCTTTCACCAAGGGCAAAAATTGCACCGATTCCAAGATGATCATCGATGCAATGGACATTCTGTATAAACACAACGTCGATTGCTTCTGCCTCGCCACGAGCGACAGCGACTTCACCAATCTCGCCATGCGCTTCCGCAACGACAACATCGTCGTCATCGGCGCGGGGGAGGAAAAGACGCCCCAATCTTTCCGCCGTGCGTGCGACATCTTCATCGCCATCGACGAGCTCTTAAAGGCCAAAACCGAGCCGTCGCCCGCACCCGTGCCCGAGGGCAAGGCGCAAAAGGGGCAGGCCAAGCCTAAGCCGCAAAAGCCCTCCCTCCGCAACGTGAAAAAGCTGATCGTCGCGGCCAAGCAGATCATCGAGGATGGGGCCGACCCCGACGGCTGGATGCACTTCTCCGCGTTCATGAACGAGATCTGGCGGCGGGAGAACGATTTCAACCCCACCCTCTATGGGTTTGAGAGCAGCCGTCCCATTCCCTTTTTCAAGAGCTTAAAGTCCAAGGGGAAGCCGGTATTTCTTCTCGATCGGCTCTCCAACATCGATAAGATCCGCCTCGCGTGAGAAAACGGGGACTGTCCCCGCGCGAGAGGCCAGCGCCCGATTTCTCCGAGCGAGAAAGAATGGGCGCCCTTTTTTTGTACAAAGGCCTCCGCCGCGCGCCTGCCTGTGACCGTCCCGCGGGCCGCTGCATAAGATATACTATCGGCACCATGTCCGATCCTACGGAGGTTAAATCGATGAGTAATACAAATTCATGCTGTCAATCGGTTGGCTGTTGCCTTTTAAACAGCTTTGCGGACGCGATCAACAATCTCTTCTCCACCCAGCCCTATTGCGGCGGCGGAAATTGCGGCTGCGGGTGCAACCGTTCCACGACGGCATTCACAAACGGCTTTGTGAGCGGTGTCAACGCTGCCTATACGGTGAGCGGATGCGGCTGTAACGGCAATCAGAACGGGAATCCCATCGGCTTCGGCGCACAGCCCGTGGCCGCAAACGGGTTCGGCCCCGGTCCGGGACACAACGGCTGCGGTTGCGGATGCGGCAGCAATGCCGACCTCTCCCCCTATACCGCCTGCAACAACCAGTGCTATGACCCCTACTATGCCCAGCAATACGGGCTCTATCCCTTCAACACGGGCTCCAACGGAATTTGCTCTTGTTGCAACAACTGAGGCGCGCCGCACCCCCGGAAGCGCCCGCCGCACGCACGGCCCCCAAAGGCATTTGCGCGGCAAAGAATTTTCCCAAGAAGCACCAAGGATAAAAGTAAGCCCTTGCCGTTCGGCAAGGGCTTACACAATGCCCTGCTTTCGGACATGGTACCAACCGAGCACATCAGAAAGGGAAACGGTGGGGGAGGGAAAGGGCGGGCGGCGCGCACGGGCGGTGCGCGCCGCCCGCCCGTTTGATTTTTGAAAATAGGTTGAAAATCCTTGCAAACGTTTGGGAGCCGTGCTATAATAGCGTACGGGATGAAGCGAGGCCGTTGCGGCAGGGCTTCGGAGGAGATATGAGGAAACACGACATCAAACTGCACTTGAAAAAACCTACCAGACGGCAGGTGTTGCGCTTTATATTGAATGCGACCATCATTGTTTTCGGCAATGCCGTGGCCGCATGCGCCTCTGCGCTCTTCATCATCCCCAACGGATTTGTCATGGGCGGAACGACGGGCCTCGGCATCCTCGTGCGCAACCTGCTCCCGGAGAGCCTTTCGTGGCGGGAGTGGGCGGTGTCCGGCACCGTGTATATTGCCAACATCCTGCTCTTCATCATAGGCGTCGCGCTGCTCGGCAAGTCTTTCGCCGCCGGCACGCTTGCGGGCACGCTGCTCTATCCCACTTTCATCAGCATCTTTACCCTCGTCAACGATTGCTATGTCCAAGCGCACGGCGCGCCCATCGGCATGGGCGGGGAACTCGGCAATCCCATGCTCCCCGCGGTGTTCGGGGCGCTCCTGTTCGGTGTGGGATTGGGGATCGTCGTGCGGGTGGGGGCCTCCACGGGCGGAACGGACATCCCCCCGCTCATCTTTCAAAAATTCTTCGGTTGGCCCGTCTCCATGTCCCTTTGGATCATCGACGGCCTCATCATCTTGATCCAGCTCGTTGCGAACATCACCCTCAACGCCGTGCTCTATGGGTTCATCATCACGCTCATCACGTCCATCGTCATCAGCAAGGTATCGCCCATCGGCATGCGCAGGACGCAGGTGCAGATCGTGAGTGAAAAATACCGCGAGATCCGCGATATGATCCTCATGAAGATCAGCCGCGGCGTGACCGTTTTATACGGGCAGACGGGATATCTCAAACGGGATTGCCATGTGCTCCTCACCGTGATCTCCCACCGCCAGCTCGTCACGCTCAAAGCAGAAGTGCACAAGATCGATCCCAACGCCTTTATGACCATCTCGGTGGTCTCCGAGGTGCGCGGCAAGGGCTTCCGCTCGGACGGTGTCGACTTTTTGATGCCGCGGGAGGAGACCGAAGAGCCGGAGGTAGTTCCCGATCCGGCGGAGGAGAATCATGGATAAGATCGAAAGTTTTCGCGTAGACCACACCCAATTGCTCCCGGGGCTGTATGTCTCGCGGAGGGATAGAAAACTCCTCACGGTCGTCACCACGTTCGACCTTCGGTTTACGGCGCCGGGCAAGGAGCCCGCCATGGACATGCCCGCGATCCATACCATCGAGCACTTGGGGGCTACATATCTCCGCAATTCCTCCCGCAAGGGGGATATCCTCTACTTCGGCCCCATGGGATGCCGCACGGGGTTTTACCTCGTGATGTTCGGCAATCTCACCCCGTCGGAAGTTTGCGGCCTCGTCAAGGGCATGTGCGACTTCATCTTGGACTATGAGGGGGACATCCCGGGCGCAAGCCCCGAGGAGTGCGGCAACTACCGCGAACACAATCTCGAAATGGCGCAATACTACACGGCCCACTACCTCGACGCGCTCGCCGAAAAGCGCTTCGTCTATCCGCAATAGGACCAAAATAAGGCTTGAAGAGAGCGCAATGCGCGCGGGCATGCAATGTCCGCGCGCTTTTGATGTTTGGAATTTTTTAAGAGTTTATAAGGTTTAAGCGGGCCCGGGGGAGCCGCCCAAGCCGTCCGAGAACCTAAGCCGTCCGAGGGCCCAAGCCGCAAGGGGGCTGCCCGCATGTTTGCCGCGAAGGCCAAACCCTCGTTCGGAATTACTTTCCGCTATCTGTCGTAAATGCTCCCTCCGTGCGCGTCCATTGCCACGACGAGGGGGAAGTTTTCGATCTCGAAGCGGTAGACCGCCTCGCTCAAAAGGTCCTCAAACGCCACGCATTCGCTATGTTTCACGGCGTTGCCGTAAAAGGCGCCCGCACCGCCGATGGCGGCAAAGTAGACGGCCCCGTTCCTCACGAGCGCCGCCCGCACGGCCTCGCCCATTTCTCCCTTTCCGATCATGCCGCCGAGCCCGAGATCGAGGAGGCGCGGGGCAAAGGGCTCCATGCGCGCAGAAGTCGTGGGTCCGCAGCTTCCCGTGGCCTTGCCAATGGGTGCGGGGCAGGGCCCGGCATAGTAGAGAAAGGCGCCTTTGAGCTCAAACGGTAGGGGCATGTCCGCATCCAAGAGTTCAAAAATGCGCCGATGCGCACAGTCCCGCGCGGTAAAGACGGTCCCCGAGAGCAGCACGGAGTCTCCCGCTTTGAGCGCAAAAATTTGCTCCTTTGCAAGGGGAAGTGTGAGCCTCTTCATGAGAGCACCTCCTCTTCGCACCGCATGCAGTGGCATTGGATGTTGACGGCGACGGGCAGACCCGCAATGTGCGTGGGCGCCAATTCGCACTGCACGGCGAGGGCCGTCACGGTCCCGCCGAACCCCTGTGCTCCGATCCCGAGCGCGTTGATCTTTTGCAGCGCCTCCCGTTCGATTGCGGCAACGTCATCGCGGGGATGCGCACTTCCGAGCTCCCGCGTGAGCGCCTTTTTGGCGAGCAGGGCGCACGAATCGAAACAGCCGCCGATGCCCACGCCGACGATCACGGGAGGGCAGGGGCGGGAACCCGCGAGGCGCACGGTCTCGACGATGCAGTCGATGATCCCCGCCTTTCCCTGTGCGGGCGTCAGCATAAAAAGACGGCTCATGTTCTCACTCCCAAACCCCTTAGGGAGGTAGGTAACGCGGACATGGTCCCCCCGAACGATGTCAACATGCACATGCGCGGGCGTGTTGTCGCCCGTGTTCGCGCGGCTCAGCGGGTCGCAGATGCTCTTCCGGAAATAGCCGTCCCGATAGGCGCGGCGCACCCCCTCATCGACGGCTTCCGTGAGCAGCCGTC
Source organism: uncultured Clostridia bacterium (assembly GCA_947624225.1). Classification (GTDB taxonomy): domain Bacteria; phylum Bacillota; class Clostridia; order Christensenellales; family Borkfalkiaceae; genus Gallimonas. The sequence continues at coordinate 3,339 of CANQJF010000037.1, read as the reverse complement.
CGGTAAGGCACACCTCCTGCCCCACTTCGAGGAGAACGACGCTCATCCCCGTATCCTGGCAGACGGGGAGCTGCTGCTCCTCGGCGATGCGCGCATTTTCGAGGAGGGTGGAAAGGGCAAACTGTGCCGCCCCCGCTTCCTTGCGGCTTGCCTGTTCGAGCGCGAGACGGCAGGGCTCCGTGATGCGCCTCCCCGCGCGCAGTGCAAGGCGGTAGACGCAATCTTCGATTTGCTTGGTGTCAACAGTTCTCATAGGCCCATTATAAAACATTTTTCGGAAAAGGTAAAGGATTCAATTGTGCTTTTTGCAAAAAAACGCTATAATGGTGGCATGGATGCTACCAATCAAACCCGGCAAAAAGCGCCCCCGCGGGAGCGCACCTTTGAGGCGGGGATGGCTTACACGCTTTCGGCCGTCATTCCCGTCCTATTGATGTTTGCGGCCATGCTCGTGTTGGGAGCGGCCGGCCTCGATGAGGACAGCGAGATCTATAAATATCTCACGCTCCTCATCCCGCAGATCTCCATGGCGGGCGCTTCGCTCGTCTTTTTCCGCAGGACCAAGACGCCCGCGCGGGCAATTTACCGCCCCTGCAAGTGGTATTATTACCCCGTCGCCCTCGCCCTCGCCTTTGGATTGTTTGCGCTGTCCGAGCTCAATGCCCTGTTCATCTCCCTGTTTGAGAAGTTGGGCTATCGGCCCGTGGGCATGGGTGGGCTGCCCGCTCTCACGGGCTGGAATCTTCTCCCCGCGCTCCTCGTGATCGCGCTGCTTCCCGCCATCTTCGAGGAGACGGTCTTTCGCGGCCTGCAAACGGGCGTGCTTGCGGAGGAGGGATGGCATCCCGCGGGGCTCATCTTTCTCTCGGGCGCGCTCTTCTCGCTCTTCCACGGCAACCCCGAACAGACGGTCTATCAATTTCTTTGCGGTGCGGCATACGCCCTGTTGGCGCTCAGGAGCGGGAGCGTCTTTCCCACGATGTTGGCGCATTTTTCCAACAACGCCGTCATCCTCACGCTGGCCTCTTTCGGGATGGACGACTTCCCCGTCTCGGTGAAGCCCTACATCTATGCCGTGGCGGCCGTCGTGCTCGTCGCCGTGCTGATCTTTCTCGTCTTTTTGGATAAAAATTACCGTTATGAGCGCAGACCTTTCCCCAAGCGCCGCTACTTTTTGGGCGCTGGCATCGGCATTCTGATCTGTGCGGTGGAGTGGATCTCCGTGCTCGCGATGGGGATGATGGCATGATCAAGATCCGTCTCATATGCGTGGGGACGCTCAAAGAGGAATACCTCCGCGCCGCCTGCCGGGAATACACCAAGCGCCTCACCCGCTTTTGCAGTTTGGAGATCGTGGAGCTGGCCGAGCGTAGCAGCTTAAAGGAAGAGGCGGAGGACATCTTAAAGCGCTTGCGCGGGCAGGTCATCGTGTTGGCGGTGGAGGGCAAGGGGTGCTCCTCCGAAGCCTTTGCAGCAGACTTAAAGCACATCTTCGACCGGGGCGAAGAGCTCACGCTGGTCATCGGCTCCTCCCGCGGGCTGGACGGGTCCGTCAAGCGGGCGGCCAACAGGCTGCTCTCGTTCTCGGAGATGACCTTTCCGCATCAGCTGTTCCGCGTGCTTCTCTTGGAGCAGCTCTACCGCGCGTTTATGATCAACGCCGGCTCCGAATATCACAAATAAAGGACTTTTTCCGCATCCTTTTGCATAGGATATCGGATGAATGTCTATGAAGAGCTCTCGGCTTTTTACAGAAGCTATGCGGGCACAAAGCGCGTCATCGGAAAGAGCGTCTTGGGGCGGGAGATCTTTGCCCTGCACATCGGCTCGATGCGCGGCCCGCAAGTGATCTCACAGTATGCCATCCACGGGCGGGAATGGGTCACAGGCCTCCTTGCCCTATACCATGTCCGAAGAGGACTGCCTCGCGGCGGCGCGTGGATCCTCCCGCTCACCAACCCGGACGGCGCGCTTCTCTCACAGGAGGGGAAGTCGTCCGTGCCCGCGGGCGCAACGTTTTCGTGGGACGAGAGGGAGCTGCCGCTGTGGAAAGCCAACTTCAACGCCGTCGACCTCAACGTCAACTTTGACGCGAGATGGGGCAGGGGGACGCAAAACATGCGGGCGCCCGCGTTTGCCAATTACATCGGGCCGCATCCTTTCTCCGAGCCCGAGACGCAGGCGTTGCGGGATTTCACCGTGGAGATAGGCCCGGCGGCCACGGTGAGCTGGCACACCAAGGGCGAAGAGATCTATTGGAATTTTTTTCAGCCGCCCTTGCGCCGCATGCGGGATCATAAACTTGCAAAGGCGATCGCGCGGAGCACGGGCTATTTGCCCGTAACATTGAGGGGCTCCGCGGGCGGTTACAAGGATTGGTGCATCGAGAAGTTGAAGATCCCCGCGTTCACGGTGGAGGTCGGAAGCGACGCGCTCAGGCATCCCTTGGGGCGGGAGACGCTCCCGCAGTTGGCCACGAAAACACTCGACGTGCTCGTCGATTTAGCAAATGAATTGGGTAGGTGAACCATGCAGGAAAAATTCATGCGGATGGCGTTGCGGCTTGCCGAAAAGGCCAAGCGGGAGGGGGAGGTCCCCATCGGTGCGGTGGTCGTCTTAGACGGAAAGGTCATCGGCCGCGGCTACAATGTGCGGACGCGCAGGCAGATGGCCACACAGCATGCCGAGGTGCGCGCCATCGACAGCGCCTGCCGAAAGCTCAAATCGTGGCGGCTGGAAGATGCGGAGATCTATGTCACGCTCGAACCCTGTCCCATGTGCATGGGTGCCATTCTGAACGCGCGCATCGAGCGGCTCTACTTTGGCGCCTATGAGCAAAAGGGGAGAAGTCTCACCGATGCGCTTGCCAATGCCAATCTACTCAACCACACGGTGGAGGTGACGGGCGGCATTTTGGAGGAAGAGTGCGCGGACGTTTTGACCTCCTTTTTTTCAGAGATGCGGCTTCGCGAGAAAGCCAAAAAACAGCCGACCTAATCGGCTGTTTTTTAGTCCCTTGTCCCCCGCGGGGAGGGTGCCCTTGCGTCCCCTGTCATACCGAAAAGGGCAACGCCTTTGAGTGTATCCCCTGTACGAAGTCCGTTGCCTTGCCCCTCCATGGGAGGATATTCACGAAATTTGTTTTCTGTTTAACGTTGTCATACCGTTCGCGCGAGGTTTCTATTGTGGACTAAGCGCGTGTGTATCCCCTTGGTAAAGCGCTTCAACGAGTAAAGAAAACAAATTTCCGTGACGGAAATGGGCTTTGACGTCTTAACGACTTTGGTCTCTCATTCGTTTCAACGGGCAACAAGCCGACAGGGCTCGGCAAATTGGGTG
>CANQJF010000036.1 GCA_947624225.1 uncultured Clostridia bacterium | reverse complement strand
CAAAAATATTGATTAAATAAAGAATAGCAAAAAACCGCCGACGGAGCGTAATGCTCTGTCGGCGGTTGCCGTTTTTTTAGGCTGTGACGCCGCGCTTCGTCCGCAATAGAAGTCTCGCGCGGACGGGAGGGCATGCGGACAAGATGACATGCGGACCCGATGACGCGGGGGATAAGATGACATGCGGACCCGATGAAGCGGGGACGGGATGAAGCGGGGGCTCTGTTTAAGCCTTTTGCTCGCGCTTGAATTGCTTGCGCACGACCATGTAGAAGATGGAGATGGCGAAGCAGACGAGGGCCGCGATGGCCGCGATCACGCCTGCGGAGGAGACGCCGAGCTGTAAAGAGGTGAGCAGGCTTGCCGCCTCGGCGGGGAGGTTTTGAAGCATGCCGGGCAGGATCATGAGCGCAATTGAGGGGATCCCGACGCAAAACAGGTAGGGCAGCCATCCCAACCAGATGGGGCATTTCAGCTTAACCGTGGGGTCGGCGGGGTGCGAGAACACTTTCACCAGCAATTTGATGAGGATGTACACCCACGACAACATGGAAATCGCCATCAAAATGGCCATCACGCGAAAGACCCAAATGAGGGAGTCGTGCGTGCCCTCGGGCAACATTTGGAGGATGGAAGCCTTGACCTGCTCTTCAAGTTCTTGTTCTTTCTGAGCCGCGTCCTCGGACATGGGTGCGTCTGCGAGTGTCACAGGCTCCCGCGCGCCCTCTGTGTTGCCGCCGTTTTCACCGCCCGCGAGCGCCTGTGCAATGAGAGAGGAAATGAGCGCGTCCGCATCGATGGTGCCGTCTGGGCTCTCCGAAAGTTGGCCGACCGCCTTGGAAATGTCCTCGCGGATGGCCGCACGGTCCTCCTCGCTCAGTTCGAGTTCGACAAGGTCTGCATACATTTCATCTTCCGCGCTGTGTGCCGCCGCATTGGTGCGGATATCGCTTAGCACCGTGTCGATGGTGGTCATGATGTCCTCCGTCACGGAGTCCACGGTGGAGCCTTCGCTGAAAATGCTCTCGATGATGGCGTCTGTCTTTTCGCCGATGTATTCATCCGTGATGCCGAGCGTCTCCATTTTCTCGGCGACCTCCGCGTCGCTGACGGCATCGCTGCCCTGTTGGGCAAGGTAATCCTTGACATTTTTGTGGACTTGGTCCTTGACCGTCGTCTTGGCTACGGTCTTGGCGGCGCCCTTGGCGATTTCGGTGAGCGGGCCCCGAAGGCTTGCCACGATGCTCTCGACGTTCTTGCCGATGAGTGCGTCTACGGTCTCGGCGGGGTCTCCCGTAAAGGAGCCGATGACATCGCCCGCCTCCACCGCAAAGGCAAGTTCTACCGTGACGCCGTCCTCCCCAATGACATCATCCAATTCTGCCTGTATCCACTCTGCATCGCTATCGGCCGAATCGGAGGCTACCATGTCCGAGACCATGTCTTTCGTAATGGTGAGGCTGATGTTTACTTTCCAGAAATCTCCGAGGAAGTAGCAGGCGATGGAAGCCGCGGCGAGAAGAGCAACGAGGACGTTGCAGATCCACACGGCAATGACTTTTCCCGACATAAAATTCACTCCTTTGATGTTATCTGAATTATATTGTATCAGATTCAATCGAGGCTGTCAATCTATTTTCGCCCTCATTGCGGGTAAGCATCCGTGCGGGTCTCGGGCGACCAACTTTCGGAGATGTCCTTCGCGCAAAATTCTTTATTAAAATGGGGCCGAAAGCGTACCCAAGGCCGAAAGCGTGTTCAAAGAATGTATTCGAGGTGGCTGAGCAAGCCGTCGGGTTTCTTGGGGGCGCCGTAATCCTGTGCCTTTTTGAGATTTTGGTTGACCGAGAGCGTCAGCTCGTTGTTGAGCGTGATGTTGTTCTCGGTATAGTCCCCTGCGGTGGGGTTGTATTTGATCTCGGTATCCAGCTTCATGGAGACGACCGTGTTCCCATTCATGACGACGGTGAGGCTCGCATCCTCGACGGTATAGGCGCTGTCGTTGAAATAGTTCTCCACGTCGACGACGCCCTCCGCCTCATTGGTGTTGAGAAAGGCAACGATGTCTTTGGAAGTTTGGGCGGCGATGCCGTCGTTGAGATAGAAAGTATACGTCGTCGTGCTCTGTTCGGTGACCTTTTTGAGGCAGTCGATGTCGGAGGCGGAACGGAGGAAGTGCTTGGTCAGATACTCGAACTGTGTGTCTGCCGTGACATTTTCGAGGGGCGTGGTCGTGTTGCTGCCCTTGCGCGAGAGCAGGTACGTTTTTCCGTCGTCGGTCGTGTTGCCGATGGTGAACTTATAGGGCTCCCTGCCGTCTGTCTCGTGGTGAGAATGATATTCAAAGGAATGGTTGAAACTGATATCCCCCGCCTTGTCGGTGTTCTTGTAGAGGCGGGCCTTGTAACTGTCCTTGGTCGCGAGAACATTCCATGCGGGATCCATCTCGTTGACTGCCTCGAAGTCCAGCGAATAGGCGTCGCCGTCCTTGATGCCGTTGAGTGCGGAATTGATCGTTGCAAGTTCCGCGGCGATCTGTGTGCTGTCCGTGACGATCCCCGCCGTGCTCGGCAGCGCGATGGGGGAACTGCTTGCCTTTTGGGTATAGGTCAGGGCGAGTTCGGCCGAGGCGCTCTTGACGGGAATGGAGACGGCCGCCTTGAAAGTGTAGCCCGTGAAAGTTCCGTTGGACATGGTAAATAGAAAGTCGATGCCGTTGACGGGATTTGTGACCGTTACGCCTTTGAGGTCGATGCTTGCATCGATCTTCCCGAGCATCCCGCAGATGGCGTTGAGGGCAACATTGTCGGAGGAAAGCGTCAGGTTTGCCGTGTAATTGTCGGGAGACACCTGTTTGATTCCCGCAATTTCCTCCGCCGTGAGCGAATCGATCAGCGTCGTAAACGGCAGGTTGATGAGTTTCAGCTCGGTGTTTCGGTCTCCGACGACGGCTTTCTTGACTTCGCCCTTTTCGTTCATTTTGACGGAAATGCGCGTGTCGCCCGAGGAATAGATGTACTCGGTGGCGTCGTAGAGCAGGATCCCGCTCGTTGTGCGCTTGAAAGCGAGCTCGCCCGTCTCCGTATTGTAACGGTAGCTACAATCATAGTTGGCGTTCGCGTTGGGGGACTGTACGATGCCGATGGAGACGCTCCCCGCGAGATTGAGCGTGAAGTCGTAGTTTTGCACCTCCGCCGCCGAAGCAGAGTGGATGGCCGAGACAACTTGCGCGGGCGTGGGGATTTCCACGACGGTCTGTTCGCCGCCTGGGGTGTTCCCGGGGTCCGTATTGCCGACGTCTTTGTCGGGGACCTCTTCCGTTCCGCCGCATCCGACGAGCGAGAATGCCAGCATGGCGCCGAGCATAAGCGAACATGAAACAGCCAAAAATTTTTTCATAGATAGCTCCTTTGTGTTTTTTTGTCTATTATAGCACGAATTATGGTTATGTGCAACCATTTATGGTTGTATGCAACCATATAAATCAAAAAATTTCATGTATTTTATAGTTATACGAACGCAGAATGGAGTATAGCTATGAACAATAACGTCAATCATGCTTTGGCGCTTCGCATCCAGGAATTGCTGGAAAAGAAAAACATGACGAGATACCGCCTTGCCATGAACAGCGGCGTGAACCATTCCACCTTGAAGAACATTCTCCATGAGACGGTGAAGGATAATTTGCTCTCCACGACCATTTTGATTGCGCGCGGCTTTGATATGACGATCAGTGAATTTCTCGACAGTCCGCTCTTCTCCGAGGAGAATTTGAATCTTTGAGGGAGCGTTTTCAGCGTGAAAAATGGGAAAGCCCTTGCCGAGGCAAGGGCTTTTGCATAATGATCGGAATGTGTGGAAAGGGGGAATTTTACAGGCTCTCTTTGAGGATGGATACGATTTCGGGGCGGGAGAGCACCTTGTAGCCGCCGTCCATGACGAGCGTTGCATCGGCAATGCCCTCGATCATGTCCTCCGTGACGCCGAGCTCGGTGAGGTTCTTTGCAACGCCCAACTCGCCCATCCAATCTTCGAGCGCTTTGAGTCCCTTTAAGGCGATCTCCTCGTCCGTTCCCGCGGGCGTCACGCCCCAGACCTCTATGGCGAAGCGCTTGAATTTTTGCAGGCCGTAGGGCAGGATGTGTTTATAGTAGGGGAGGGAGACGGCCGAGAGGGTCATTCCGTGCGTGGCGTCGGTATAGGCGCCGACGGCCTGCCCGAGCATGTGGACTTCCCAATCGGTGTCCTTGCCCTGTGCGATGAGCGTGTTCAGCGCCCAGGTCGCAGCCCACATGATGTTGGAGCGCGCCTGATAGTTTTGGGGATCTTTCAGGGCGGCGCGGGAGTTTACGATGAGCGATTTCATGAGCGCTTCGGAGAGATAGTCGCTCACGTTGTCGTCCGTACCCGAGAAATATTGCTCGCAGATATGGTTAAAGGCGTCGTAGATGCCCGCCACCATCTGCCGCTTGGGGACGGTGTATGTGAAAGTGGGGTCGAGCACGGTAAACTTGGGCATGACCTTGCTCCCGAACACGTGGCCGATTTTGAGCTTTTGCGCATGGTTGGTGATGACGGCCCCCGCGTTCATCTCGCTCCCCGTGCCCACCATGGTCAGCACGCACCCGACAGGCACGATCTTGCAGGTCGGCTCCTCGAAGCGAATGTAGTATTTCTCCCACGGATCCTCTTCGCAGAATACGGAGACGGAAACGGCCTTGGCGTAATCGCACACCGAGCCGCCCCCGACGGCGAGCAGCAGATCGACGTTGTGTTTGCGCGCGATCTCCACGCCCTCGTTGAGCTTGTCCGTGGTGGGATTGGGCATGACGCCCCCGTCCTCGACGACCGTCTTGCCGCTATCTTTCAAGATCTTCATGACGCTGTCATAGATGCCGTTCTTCTTGACGGAGCCGCCCCCGTAGATGAGCTGCACGGTCTGGTAGTTTTTCAGTTCCTCCGCAAGGTTTTGCAGGGCGCCCTCTCCGAAGTAGAGCTTTGTCGGGTTATGATAGGTAAAATTTCCAAGCATGATGTGCCTCCCTTTGGTTTTTCAAAAGTATAACAAAAAAGAAAGGCTTTGTCAACTGTTGCAAAATGTGAAAAAATTTGTTATAATCGGGAAAGAGGTGGAAAATGCGTATGACCGAAGTTGTGGCGGCCCTCATTTGGAGAGGGGATACTTTCCTCATCTGCCGCCGTCCCGCAAACAAGGCCCGTGCCCTCCTTTGGGAGTTCGTGGGCGGAAAAGTGGAGCCGGGGGAGAGCCGCGAGGCCGCCCTCAAACGCGAGTGCAGAGAGGAGCTGGATATTGCCTTGGAGGTGGGGGAGGTCTATGCGGAAGTCACGCACACGTATCCCGATCTCACCGTGCATCTCACGCTGTTTTCCTGCACCACGGCCGACGAGCCGCGCCTCTTGGAGCATGCGGATATGAAGTGGATCACCGCAGAGGAGATACCCATGTACGAGTTCTGCCCCGCAGATGAGCAAATTTTGTTGCGCCTTGGGGAGGGAAAGCGGTAGTATTTTCCCAAAAATAAAAACGGCGCCTCGGGGCGCCGCAGTCCGAATATCCGCAAAGTTACTTTTGTCTCTTGTAGAGGGGGAGTAGCATGCGGGTATTTTTTTTGTACTCCGCAAAGCCCTCCTTTTTTGCCTGTCTGCCGTCCGCAAGGGGAATGCTTACAAAGAGGAAGAGGCAGGTGTTTGCGGCGGCTCCCGCGATGAGCCACCAATTCTCGGGCATGACGCAGACGGCCGAGAGCGCAATGCCCCACCACATCAAAATCTCCCCGAGATAGTTGGGATGGCGGGAATACTTCCACAGTCCCGTGCGGATGAACGTCGTCGGCCGCGTCTTGCGAAAGATGTGCATCTGAACATCTGCCGCGCCCTGCAATCCCACCGCTAAGAGGGAGAGGGCAAAGAACACTGCCGCGCCCGCGTTGAAAGCGGGGGCAAGGAAGAACGTGTAGAGAACGGGCAGCATGCAGAAGAACACAACGAGCGTGGGGACCATGTGGATGCCGATGAGGTTGACGAAGAAGTAGAACTTGCCCGTCTGTTCTTTCAGTTGCGTATACCGCCAATCCTGGTGCGAGATGCCGCGGAACGTGTATGCCCAGTTTGCGGTCAGCCGCACGCCCCAAACGGTCACGGCGATGAGGTCGAGGATGGCGGCGGGAGTTGCCGCAGCGTTGGGGAGGAAGAGGTATGCCCACACCATCTCGATGGGGATGACGCTCCAATAGGGATCGTAGACGGAGGCGTTGCGGAAGATGAGGCTGAACACAAACACGAGGAGCGTGGCGGCAGTGTCTCCCACGAGCGCCGCAAGCCAGAGGGCGATGATCCCGGGGAGCCCGCTGCCCCCGAGGGCGATGAAAACGCCGTAACCCGCAAGGCCGCCGGCTGCCGCCGCCAAGATGTAGACGGCGAGCAAGAGGAGATAGCTCCAAAAACGTTCATGCTTCTTCATATGTGCACCTCATCATACCGGAGCGACGGCCTCAGGCACGAAAGAATTTTATGACGTCTGCCTTAAAGCGCTTGAAATCGATGAGAATGCCGAGCAGGAGCGCAAGCAGTGCGATGCCGAAATACATGGGCAGGGCATACCACAAAAGGGGAATGTACGGATGCTCCGCCGTTTGGAGAAGTGCGGGCAGGGAGAGCGCTTCGAGCACGGTCTGTGTCCATTCGAATCCGGCGGGCGGCGCGGGGTGCATTACCCAGCAGGGATTGTTCGAATAGAGCACGTCGAAGAGGTCTTTGGAATTGTCGATGAGCCCGGCGGCGTAACACACGACGGTGTTAAAGATGATGAAGAGCAGGATCGCGAAGAAGAAGAGGGGGATCCCCGCAAACCGGCGGTAGGAGAGCTTGTGCAGCCCCCAGAGCGCGGGCAGAATGGAAGTCGCGATGAGGAGGACGTGGCACACATAGAAGCGCAGCACCTCCCATTGCAGCAGCGGCTGGCCGTGGAACCAGAAAGGGACCACGATGGCGAGCAGCGGGCCCGCCGTGCCGACATATACGAGCCCGTCGCGCATAAAGCCCTTACACAGGTATAAAACGGGCGACAAAAGGATCAGCGTTGCGCAGACGTTGTAGGCGGTATTCTGGAACGTGAAGCCCGTATTCCACAGGTGCGGCCAAACCAAGCTCTTCATGAGATGTTGGGCGATGTTGAGCGCCATCAGGATGAGGACGACAGTGTGCTTGACATAGCGCGGCGTCTTAAAGAAGATGAGGAAGATGAGCGCGATCAAGAGAATACAGCCGAACAGGCATAGAAAGTAAGCAGGAGATAAAAAGTCGAGTATCATAGTCGTTGAATGTTTCTCTGAGGTGCAACCTCGGACATGGTATGGGGATTTTTGGTCAAAGGGTTTTTACAAAACAGCGCCGTCTCTTGTGGAGGACGCCGTTGAAGGCTTTCCAATGGTTGAGGATAGCATAATTATCTTCGAGATTGAGATTGGTTTCGCAATATTGCACCGAGCTCGATTCGAGCATATCCATGATCCCCTCGATGAGCACGGCTGTCACGCCCTTGTTGCGATAGGCGGGGACGACGCCGATGAGGCCCAAGTCGAGGATCTCCGGTTTTTTGACGGAGCGCAGGATCTTGAAAAGCGCGGAGGGCGTGAGGCGGCCGCCCGACTTTTGCAGTGCTTTTCCGATGGAGGGGAAGCACAGGCCGAAGCACACGGGATCGTCGTTTTTGTCGAGGGTGAGCGCGATGAAGCGCATGTCGAGGATCTGTTTGAAAGACTTGATGAGCTCCTTCTTCATTTTGTCGGTGAAAGGCACGCAGCCATAGACTTCGGCATAGGTCTCATCGAGAATGTCGAAGAACTTCTCCGAGTAGCGGGCGAGAAAGTCGTTGGTGCTTTTCGTCTCGGCCATGTGCAGTTCGTAGCGCTCCATGATGCGCTTTGCGATGCGAGCCATGCGCTCGTCGCGCTGTTTGGGCAGGAACAGCTTGTGTTCTAACCAATCCACTTCCTTTTCATACCCGCACCCCTCGATGAGTGCCTGATAGTAGGGGAAGTTGTATTGCTCCTCAAAGGTGGAGAGCTCCTCGAAGCCCTCGATGAGCAGGCCCTCGCGCTCCAAGTCGGAGAACCCGAGCGGGCCCACGACCTCGGTCATGCCGCGCGCCCTGGCCCAATCCTCCACGGCTTGGAAGAGCGCATGGGCAACGGCGGGATCGTTGACGCAGTCGAACCGGGTGAAGCGCACGCGCCGCTGTCTCCACTTGTCGTTGGAGGCATGGTGCAAGATGCCGGAAATGCGCCCCGCCGGAACGCCGTCGCGGTAGGCGAGCAGGTAGATGGCGTCCGCAACTTCATAGTAGTGATAATCGGGCCGGAAGATCGCCTTTTCATCGCCATAGAGCGGCGGCACAAAGTAGGGGTTATCTTTATAGAGTTTCAGCGGAAATTCAATAAAGATCTTTTGTTCTCTCTTAGTTTTCACAGGTTTGATCTCTATCATCATTTGTATTATAATGAATACGCTTGTCTTTGTCAACTGTGGTTAGCGAAAAAAAGAGAATTTTGTCGAAAAAAGTGCCCCCGTCCGTGGGACAGGGGCAAAAAAGTTTGATTTTTTTTCGAAAACCACCTTCGGCGGGAAGTTTTTCCATCCATTGCATGGCAAGGGCCGCGCCCGAAAGTGCGGTTTGAAGCGCGAGAGGGAGGGGTCTACTTTACGAGGGTGAACACTTCCTCGAACGGTTTGCGCTTTTTGGGGCGCACGGGATAGCCCTCCGCGGGATAGCCGAGCGCCACGACCTCGGGGATGCACACATTCTTTTTGAGCCCGAGCACCTCGCGGATGCGCTCTTCGTCGCGCCAGCCGATGATGCAGCTGCCCACGCCCGCCGCTTCCGCCGCGAGCACGAGGTGTGCCGTGAGAATGCCGAGGTCGTTTTTGACGAACTCGTTCTCCTTGAAGATCTCGCCCACTTTCATGAGCCCGCCGCTCTTGTCGGAGGCGATCACCACGATGGCGGAGGCCTTGGAGGCGAACTTGTTCATGCCCATTCTCTGCATGCCCTTTAAGACTTCGGCGCGCTTTTCTCCCGTGACGGCGATGAGTTGCCACGGCTGGGCGTCCATGGCGGAGGGCGCAAGCAATGCCACGCGGCAAATTTCGGTTATGACCTCATCCGGCACCACCATGTCTGAGAACTCTCTGCAACTTTGCCGCTTCAAGTACAATTCTTCCAACTCTTTTAAGTCCATAATGTCTCCTTTTTGTGACGAATTTTGATTTGGCGCCGCGTGCGCCGATGGAGTGGATGATAAACGAGGGGGGCATGTCTTGAACATGCCCCCCGGAATGTTTATTTTGCGAGGCTCTTCTTCGCGTGCTCGACGATATTTTCGACGGTGAAACCGAACTTCTCGAAGAGCAGGGGAGCGGGGCCGCTCGCGCCGAACGTGTTCATCGCGATGATCTCGCCCTTGTCGCCCGCGTATTTATACCAGCTGTAAGGGCTGCCCGCCTCGACGCACACGCGCGCCTTGACGGAGGAGGGGATGACGCTCTCCTTGTAGCGGTCACTCTGTTTTTCAAACTCCTCGAAGCAGGGCATGGAGACGACGCGGGCCTTAATGCCCTCCTTGGCGAGTTCTGCCTTGGCGCCGACGCATTGGGCGACTTCCGAGCCGCTTGCGATGAGCAGCACATCGGGCTTGCCCGCGCAATCTTCGAGGACATAGCCGCCTTTGAGCGCCGCAAGGCCGCTGTTTTCATATTGAGGAAGATTTTGCCGCGTGAGCACGAGCGCGGTGGGTGCCTTGCCCGTGAGCGCGGAGATCCATGCCGCCGCCGTCTCTTTGCCGTCCGCGGGGCGGTAAACCTTCAAATTGGGAATGGAGCGGAGGGCGATGAGCTGTTCCACGGGCTCATGCGTGGGGCCGTCCTCGCCGACGCCGATGGAGTCGTGCGTCAGGATATAGACGACGGGGATGTTCATGAGCGCGGAGAGGCGCATGGCGTGCTTGCAGTAGTCGGAGAAGATGAAGAAAGTGGCGCAGTAGGCATGGATGCCGCCGTGCAGCTGCATGCCGTTGGCGATTGCCGCCATTGCGTGCTCACGAATGCCGAAGTGCATGTTCCTGCCCTCGTAATGACCGGGCTGGAAGTCGCCGTAGGTGATCGTTTCCGTGTTCTTCATATCCGAGAGGTTGGAGGGAGCGAGGTCTGCCGAACCGCCCATGAGGGAGGGAACGAGCGCCGCGATCTTTTGGAGAACGGTTTGCGAGGTCTGGCGGGTGGCCATGGGCTTCTCGAACTTGAAGAGGTCGTCCACCTTGGTGAGGTCGACCATCTCGCCTTTCATGGCTGCCTTATACTCCGCGGCGAGCGCGGGATATTGCTTTTCATACTCCGCGAACATGGCTTTCCATGCGCGCTCTTTCTTGGCGCCGCGTCTGCCTGCCGTGCGAGTGTGCTTCAAAACCTCCTCGGGGACTTCGAAAGGCGCCCACGTCCAGCCGAGCTTCTCCTTGGTCTTTTGCAAGTTCTCCGCGCCGAGCGGGGAACCGTGGCACTTGTGGCTGCCTTCGAGCGGGGTGCCGTAGCCGATCTTGGTCTTGCAGATGATGATGGAGGGCTTCTTGGTCTCTTTCTGTGCCTTGCGGATGGCGTTGGCGATCATCATGATGTTGTCGGGATGGGCGACGAGGTCCACTTTGAGCACCTGCCAATTTTGCGCCTTGAAGCGCGCGGCGACGTCCTCTTTGAAAGTGATGTCGGTGTTGCCCTCGATGGTGATGTCGTTGTCGTCATAGAACACGATGAGTTTGCCGAGCTCGTGGGTGCCCGCGAACGAGCAGGCCTCATAGGAGATGCCCTCTTCGAGGCAGCCGTCGCCGACGAGCGCATAGGTGAAGTGGTCGACCACGGGGAAGCCCTCGCGGTTGAACTTGGCGGCGAGATGCGCCTCCGCTACCGCCATGCCCACGGCGTTGGCGATGCCCTGCCCGAGGGGACCCGTCGTTGTCTCGATGCCGACGGTGTGGCCGTATTCGGGGTGGCCGGGCGTCTTGGAGCCGAGCTGGCGGAAGTTTTGGAGATCCTCCGTTTTGAGACCGAACCCATAGAGATAGAGGAGGGAATAGTTGAGCATCGAGCCGTGCCCCGCGGAGAGGACAAAGCGGTCGCGGTCGTTCCACTTGGGATCTTTGTTGTTGAACTTCAAAAAGTTCTGCCAAAGCGTGTAGGCAATGGGTGCGGAGCCGAGGGGAAGCCCCGGGTGCCCCGAGTTTGCTTTCTGGATCGCTTCCGCGGAGAGTATGCGGATGGCGTTGATGGTGGTTTGTTTGATTTCCATGTCATTCACTCCTTATAATTTTTATTTGATGGATCTTTCCAAATTTTCCGTGTTCAGGAAATCATACCCTTTGAGGAAAGAGTAGAGTTCCTTTAAAATGAGTTTGTTGCCGCCGACGGTGTCGGATTCCGCGTTGATGGGCATGATGGGTTCATGCAGGCTCATGCGGACGAGCACCCAGCCGTTGCCGTGGGCCTTGTCGAAGTTGACGCGCACACCCTCGTAATTGTCGGGCGCAAGGGAGAGATAGGGCTTTGCAATGGCATAGGAAGCAAAGGCCTTGATGACGTCGTTGCCGAGGGACTTGAAGTCGCACCCGGGCGCGAACGTGAGGCGCACTTCGGCAGCCTCCTTGGGCTCGGGCAGATCGGCGATGAGGGAGAGGAGGTCTTTCCCGTCCTCGGCGGCCTTTGCCAATGCAATGAGCAACCGCGTGACGAGGTAGGCGCCGTCGTCGAGGAAATAATTTTCGCGGAGGGCGGCATGTCCGCTCGTCTCGATGGCGAGGGGAGAATCCTTGCCCTCGGCATTCAGCCTCTTGCTCTCGTTGATGACATTCTTATACCCGCGTTTAAAGCGGTGATGGACGCCGCCGTGCGCCTTGATGAAGGCGGACAGCCCGTCGCTCGTCACGGAGTCGGTGACGATGTACGCGCCCTCCTGCTCTTGGAGGAGGATGGCCGAGATGAGCGCGATGAGGCGGTTGCGATTGATCTCCTCACCGTCGGGGGCCACCGCACCCGCGCGGTCGACGTCGGTATCGAAGATGATGCCGAAGTCCGCGTGATGGACGACGACCGCCTCCGAGACGGATTTCATTGCCGCCGCGTTCTCGGGGTTGGGGATGTGGTTGGGGAACATCCCGTCCGGTTGCAAAAATTGCGAGCCCTCCGTGTCGGCGCCGAGGGGCTTTAAGACGAGGTCGACATAGAACCCGCCCGCTCCGTTGCCGGCATCCACGAGAATGCGCTTGCCCGCGAGGGGCTGCTGCTTTCCCGTCGCCTTTCTGACCTTTTCCACGAGGTCGGCGGAATATTTTTCGATGTAACTCTTCTCGGTCACTTTTCCGTCCCCGTCCGGATAGACGCCCAGCGAGGCGATGCGGAGCACCTCCTCGATGTCGCTGCCTTCGAGCCCGCCCTCCGCGATGAAGAATTTGAGCCCGTTTTTCCGGTAGGGAAGATGGCTGGCCGTGATCATGATGGAGGCGTCCGCGCCGAAGTCGTCTTTGAGAAGCATGAACATGGAGGGCGTGGAGGAGAGGCCCGTCAAAATGACGTCGCCTCCGCATGCCGTGATGCCCCTTGTCACCTCTTCGCAAAGGCGGCCGGCCGAGATGCGGGAGTCATGCCCCACCGCGATCACGGGGTGTGCCTTGTTTGTCTTGGCCGCTACCCACACGAGAAACGCCGAAGCGATGCGCACCACCGCCTCCGACGTCAGGGTGATGGGATCGTCCTCCGCTGCGATTGCCGTGCCGCGGATGTCCGTCCCGTTTTTGAGTGAATAAAAATCTTTCTCCGTCATAGTCCCCCCTTTCTGCACTGCGCGGTAATATTTCCCGCACTTGGCAACATTATACTAAGATTTCGGCCATTTTTCAAGGGGTTTCACAAAAAAATAGGAAAAGTAAAAAAAATTTCCCGTTGTAGGTTGCAAGGCAGAAAAAATTGTGATATAGTAATAACGTCACAAAGTATCTTATTATCGGACGGTTTTCTCCGGAAAATTTTTTTCCGATACAAAAGGAGGTGCCTCATGGCAAACCAATATCAATTCACGCTTTCCAGCGATTCCACCTGTGACCTCTACCGCGATTTCGC
Source organism: uncultured Clostridia bacterium (assembly GCA_947624225.1). GTDB lineage: Bacteria > Bacillota > Clostridia > Christensenellales > Borkfalkiaceae > Gallimonas. Next base: position 4,745 of record CANQJF010000036.1, on the reverse strand, counting down.
CGCGGAAAACGATATCCACATTGCACCGCTCACCTTTATGCTTGAAAAGGACGGCAAGATGGAAGAGTATCTGGATAATTTCACCGAGTACGGCCAATATGTAGACTTCTACAACAAGTTGCGGGCGGGCGCCATGCCCAAGACTTCCAAGCTCAACTATGAGTCGCATTACCGCCACTTTTTGAAGCTGGCCCAAGAGGGCGCGGAGGATGTCGTGCACTTCACCATCTCCTCGGGGCTCGCAAACACATGGGAGAATGCGGAACAGGCGGCGGCCGACGTCAAAAAGGACTATCCCAAGTTCCGCGTATTTGTGGTGGACCCGCTCACGGCGACGGTGGGGCAGGGCGCGCTCGTGCGCATCGCGCTCAAATGCCGCAATGAGGGCAAGACGGCACAGGAGACCTATGACCTCGTGCGGTCCGTCCGCTTACATATCCAACACTTCATCGTGGCGGACGATTTGCAATTTTTGAAGCGCGGGGGGAGGATCTCCGCGGCGGCGGCAACGGTGGGGGGCATGCTCAGGGTCAAGCCCATTATTTCTTTCGACCGCGAGGGAAAACTCGGCGTCATCGACAAGGTGATGGGCACGCGCAAGGCCGTCTCCTTTATCAAGGCAAAGATGGAGAAAGAGGGGCCCGATCCCGCGTTCAATTATGTCTTTATCGTGCACACGGACAATGAGCCCATTGCAAACGAACTCGCCGCCTATGTGCGCGAGCGGTTCGGCTTCGAGCCCTATTTGCAGATCATGGGGCCCGTCATCGGCGCACACGTCGGACCCGGTGCCTTTGCCCTCGGCTATATCTCCAAGAGCGAACGCAACGAATTTTAACTGTTTTTTCCACGGCATGACCTCATCCGCGGGTACCATGTCCGAGGGCGAGCGGTTCTAATTCTTTCCTCATGAGAGAAGAGGAAGCTCCGCGTCTACCCTGTTAGGGGCGCGGCGGAGGGGGATTTCGGCTCCCGCCGGGGGGCGCGGCGGCGGAAAACACAAAAAGTTGGATAAAACGAGATCGGCATTCGTGCCGATTTTTTAATTGGGCGCAAAAAACAGCCCTCAATCGTTCGACAAACCAAAAAAATCGTGCTATACTATGGAAGATATTAAGAGATCGGAGCAAATCTATGGCGAAGAATGAATTTGTAAAAGAGATCGCAGACATCGAAACGGATTTCCCGCAGTGGTATACCGACGTCGTGCTCAAAACCAAGCTCGTCGATTACGGTCCCGTCAAGGGGACCATGGTCATCCGTCCGTACGGCTATGCCATCTGGGAGCACATCCAAAGCGAGTTGGACGGGCGCTTCAAGGCGATGGGCGTGGAGAATGCTTACTTCCCCATGCTCATTCCCATGTCTTTTTTGACGAAAGAGGCCGAGCACGTTGAGGGCTTTGCGCCCGAGGTGGCCATCGTAACGCATGCCGGCGGTGCCAAATTGGAGGAACCCCTCGTGGTGCGCCCCACTTCGGAGACCATCATCGGGCACATGTTCGGCAAGTGGGTGGAGAGCTGGCGCGACCTGCCCCTTCGCGAGAACCAGTGGTGCAACGTCATGCGCTGGGAAAAGACCACCCGTCCTTTCCTCCGCACGAGCGAGTTTTTGTGGCAGGAGGGGCACTCCGTCTATGAGACGGGCGAGGAAGCCGAGGCCGAGACGCTCAAAATGCTTGCCTGCTATGCGGAGTTCTGCAAAGAAGTGCTCTGCATGCCCGTGCTCACCGGCCGTAAAACGGAGAAAGAGAAGTTTGCGGGCGCCGTTGCAACATACGGGATGGAGGCCATGATGCACGACGGCAAGAGCTTGCAGGCGGGCACCACCCATTACATGGGACAAAATTTTGCCAAGGCATTCGGCGTGCAGTTCACGAACAGGGAGGGGGTCCTCCAATACGGCTACACGATGAGCTATGGCGTCTCGACCCGTCTGATTGGCGCCCTCATCATGACGCACGGCGACGCCCGCGGCCTTGTTTTGCCGCCCCCCGTGGCACCTTTCGAAGTCGTCATCGTGCCCATTGCGCAGAAGAAAGAGGGCGTATTAGAGGCCACCCATGTCTTAAAGGAGACGCTCGAAAAGGCGGGCATCCGCGTGAAATTGGATGACTCGGACAACTCGCCCGGGTGGAAGTTCAACGAGTGGGAGATGAAAGGCGTGCCCGTGCGCATCGAGCTGGGGCCGCGCGACATCGAGGGGGGCAAGATGCTCGTCTGCCGCCGCGACACGTTGGAAAAACAGGAATTTGCGCTCGGCGATGTCGCTGCCGTAAAGGACTTGCTCGCCGCCATCGGAAAGGATATGTACGACCGTGCCAAGGCGCGCATGCAGAGCCGGATCGTCCCCGCGGAGACGCTGGAAGAGTTGCTCGCGGGCGTGGAGGGGGGCAATTTCGTGCGTGCGGGCTGGTGCGGCGACCGCGCCTGTGAGGACAAAGTGAAAGCATTTGCACAGGCGACGGCGCGCGTATTTGACGAATCGCACACCATGCAGACATGCGTCTGTTGCGGAAAGAAAGCCGCGCACACGCTCTTTTTCGCAAGGGCATATTAAAATTTTCGTAAATTTCTATCATATAGAAGCCTTTTAAGACTAAGGGCATAGAAATTTACGAGGCGAATGCGCTCTTGCGCTTGAAGAGCTTGCTCCGATTTTCTGCTCAACGGACAAGAAGCCGACAGGACTCGGCAAATTGAGTCGCCCACGGCGGAAGTAATTCCGCCTAAGGCAAGAGGATTGAAAGGCCTACCCCCAACGGGGGGAGGCTCCGCCTGCAAGGCGGTGGTGGGGGACTTGCCTTCCCCTTTGGGTCGCAAAACGCACTTCTCGCACATCAGCACAGTGTGCTGTGGGCGGCGTTTTGCGGTGAGTGAGCGCATTTGCCGCGCGAACGGTGACCGAACGCGGGGTTCTACCCGAGTGAGACAGGTGGCACGGCGAAGCCGTGACGGATGAGGTGGCCTCATCACCCGCTTCGCGGGAGCTTTCCCAGAGGGCCCCTTTCGGGAGTAGCAAGTCCTCTCTCAAAAAGTGTAAGGCACAAATTCCAAAAAGTTTCATCGAAGAGGTGTTCATTATGAAACATACAGATATCAAAAGTATCCTGTCCGATGCGGACATGGCGGGGGCGTCCGTCGTGGTATGCGGTTGGGTCCGCACATTCCGCGAATCCGCGCAGGTCTCATTTTTGGAGATTTCAGACGGCACGAGCTTCAAAAAGCTGCAAGTCGTGATCGACAAAAATGCCTTAAAGACAGATTCCGAGTGCACCAAGTTGGGTGCGAGCGTGGCCGTGAAAGGCAAGGTCGTCAAGGCTTTCAAGGGCGAGGGCAACGAGCTCGAAGCGGCGGAGATCGCGCTGCTCGGCAAGTGTCCGCCCGAGTATCCCATTCAGAAAAAGCGCACCACGCTGGAATTTTTGCGCGGCATTCCGCACCTCCGCCTCCGCACCAACACATTTGCCGCCGTCTTTCGCGTGCGGTCGGTTGCGGCGCAGGCCATCCACCGCTATTTTCACGAGCACGGCTATTACTACATCAACGCGCCCCTGATCACGGCGAGCGACTGTGAGGGTGCGGGCGAGATGTTCCGCGTCACCACACAGCCGTGGAACGCGCGCTATGCGAGCGAGGAGGAGTATTTCAAGAACGATTTCTTCGGCGTGAAAGCGGGCCTGTCCGTCTCCGGCCAACTCGAAGGCGAGGTCGCGGCCACCGCGCTCGGAAAGATCTACACGTTTGGCCCCTCGTTCCGCGCCGAAAATTCCAACACGACGCGTCACCTTGCCGAGTTCTGGCACGTGGAGCCCGAAGTCGCCTTTGCCGAGCTGCCCGACGTGATCGAGATCGCGGAGGACCTCCTCAAATACCTCATCCGTGCCGTGCTCGAAGAGTGCCCCGACGAGATCGCCTTTTTCGACAACTTTATGGAGAAAGGGCTCATCGAGAAGCTCACGCACGTTGCAAATTCCGACTTCGCCGTGTGCAGCTACACCGAGGCCGTCGCCATCTTGGAGAAAGAGAATGCCCGCTTCCAATTCCCCGTGCATTGGGGGAGCGACTTGCAGTCCGAGCATGAAAAATACCTCACCGAGGTGGTGTTCAAGCGGCCCGTCTTTGTCACCGATTACCCCAAGGAGATCAAGTCTTTCTATATGAAGCAGAATGCCGACGGCAAAACGGTGGCCGCAACCGACCTCCTCGTGCCCGGCATCGGCGAGATTATCGGCGGCAGCGAGAGAGAGGCGGATTACGGCAAACTCGTCGCGGCCATGCAGGAGCGGCACATGGACATGGCGTCGTATAAACAGTATCTCGACCTCCGTCTGTTCGGGAGCGTGCCTCACGGCGGGTTCGGCCTTGGCTTCGAGCGCTTCGTGATGTATTGCACGGGCATCGAGAACATCCGCGACGTCACCCTCTTCCCCCGCAGTGTCAAGAACATCATGTGAGTGGAAACCAACACAAAACGGCGCCCCTTTTGGCGTGTGTCCATAGGGATTCTACGAATAAGCGGTTTGGCGGTTAGCCAAACCGCTTATTCGTACCGCAAAAGTGGGTAGATTTTTGCTTTGAGGGGAAGCAGGATAAGAATTGTGGGCAGTTCTGCCCCAATCGCCCCTCAACAAGCGGGAGACCCGCCTTAAAGGAAAGAATCTGAAAAGGGGTTGGCCGATGACTCTAATGCCTTGACATATAATTTATAAAAATATATAATTATATTGCCGAAATTAAAAATTT